>JAZQCG010000004.1:0-72841 GCA_045546155.1 Candidatus Enterousia sp. | reverse complement strand
GCCACAAACAATGTTGTGTCAGGAAATGTCCGCAGAATTCTAAGGAAAAAATAAAACTTTCTCCAATTCGGCAAAGTTATAAAAAAACACCCCCGCATGAATTAGAAATCTGATGCTCTATCCAGCTGAGCTAAGGGCGCACGATGCACATTTTATATTAAAATTATTAAGATTTCAAGCACACACAAATAAAAAATGCCCAATTGGGCATTTTTAATCAACAACAGATTTCTTTAACTGGCGCAGTTCTATGAACATATAAACATCCGCCGCCGCATAAAACAGCATTGTCATCGCCAGCCAGTAAACAACCGCAACCGCCCCCGTCAGTGGCCAGAACAGCAACGCAATCGCCAGCGCACACAGCGCCAACGCCACAATTAAATCAAAAACCCAATGTCCAAACCGCGCACGCGCCATATTTATTGCAAAAATCAATGCGCGTAGTGCCTTGAACAAGAACAAAATCAAGAACACATACATCAGCGCCATCATTGACCCCGCTGGATAAACCAAAAACAATACCCCCAGCACAACATTTACCAATCCAAAAACAACATCAACCCAGCCACCACCATACGGACGCGCAACTGCAAATCCTGCGACCGTACGATATAACCCAAACAATATCAACCCACACCCTAAGACAAACATTAACGTCCCCAGGACAACCAATGGCTTGAACGCCATAAATATCGCAATAATCCCCAGTAACAGTGCCTCGCCCAGTAATAATGGCGCACTTTTGTTATACAACCTTTCTACCGATGCAGCAATTGCCGCACAGGCATTACAATGCGCTGACTTGTTTACCTTTGCCATTTTTCCCCCCATTGTTCGTTATGAATATTATGATAACACAATTACCATCGCTTACAAAATTGCAAGTATTCCCATTTAAAATAAATTAGCCATCCAGGATTTTATTCGCCATTGTAACTAATTTTACAAACGTCGCAAAATTTTTCGCGCCCATTTTGTTGGACAATTCTGACATTATTCGATTGTTTGCGTTAACATAATCTGTATAAAGTTTTTTACCGCTTTTGGTCGGTAACATATAAACACTGCGCCCGTCGTCCGGCGACGCCATACGCACAACATAGCCCGCATCACACAACACAGACATATGTGCCGTTACCATTGGGCGCGAAACACCCATCACGTCCGCAACCGCCGCCGGTGTATGCGGCCCCGGTGATGAACACAGAACCGACAGTACCGCCATTTGACTGCGCCGAATTGGTAACGACGGACACATACGCGCATAAGCCCGACAAAAACGCATTATTTCTGCATCTGACATCAATACCCGCGCCCCATATCCACAATTTGCATTTGCGCCCTTAGCTGTTTTAATTTAGCAACAAACTCTGCATACCCGGGCCACTGTTTAATCTGCTCCAACCACTGCGTATATCTTTTAGAAACCAACTCTGCATTTTTGCACAGCGTTTTATCCAGGTTTTTATCAAACTCTGCAATTGTTTTTGCCTTAATAGATTTGAGCCACGTTTTATCCAATTCAAACTTCTGAACATAAAGCTTATAAATATCCAGTGGCTTATCATTTATGATACAATCGATAATATCGATTGTATAAGAAGCATCTTTAAACTTCAATATCTCATTATATAAATCATCTGTATTTTGATGCACAAACAAACCGTCACTAAGCAGTCCACCTTCAAATCTTGCAGACAGGGCTGAATAAACCTCTTCCATAGAATGGTAAACTGAATTTCCATGTCCTTTATTACTTGCATTTGCACGTAAGCCACTTTCGTATGCGACCTTGGCAACTTCAACACTTCTACGACACGCATCTGTATAAGGGACATATTCATACCCCATTTTATTCATTGCCAACTTTACAACCGCATCACGCAAATATTTTGTTAAAATTTCAAACTTTGACTCTTCGTACATTCCACGCAGAAACGCTTTTTTATCCTTGCTGCTGTTGTATGATTTTTTAACTATTTCCGGGGCATACATTAAAATGTCCTCTATTTCCCAATCTGCGAAATCTGCATTTTTATACTTTTCATATTCACGTCTATCATACGGTGTCATCATAGACTCAATCTGTTGAATTTCTTCATCTGTAAAGTTATCCGTTTTGTATGTCGCGCCATTTTCGCCAATGCTATACAAAGAATCATTTGACGGTTTCACAATATACATATTTTCAGGCAACTTTAATCCAACATCCGGATTCACAGACCAATACATATCCGTTGCCGAAACCTCTGCTGGGTTTTGATTTAACTCAACAACAGACTTATAAGGCGCCAATATAACATACGGCACAGTATCCCAGTTACCATACCCATGACTGCCCACCACATGATTAAGTGTAAAATGCACCGTACAACGCGGATATTTTTCAAACCCTGTCGCCATCGCCGTTGTCGGAATATACATCCCACCATCCTCAGATTTTATCGGCAAATACCGTGTTGCGTGAACACACAGCCAATTATCCATATTACGCACATAATCCAATTCACGTTCTTCTTGCTCCCGCAGTTCCCATGAACTAAATCCCCTGGGCTGATTTCTGCTTTCTATTTCTGTAATTGCGTCACGAAAATCTTTTACATTTCCCATACATATCCCCTTCTGTAATGCAAATTATACCACAAACAAAGCGCACAAACAATAATTAATCACGATTAACTATTATAATTAACCTATATTAACCATAGTTTGCAATTTTAAACAATAAAAAAAGGCGGCCATACGACCGCCACAATAACATTACATATGAACAAAATTACATTGATTCTGGAACACGCAATCCCATCAAATCAATCGCACGCAACAAAGTATCACGCGCAACATCCACAATATGTAAACGTCCCTGCTTTACATCCATCGAAACATCATCACGTAAAATTGGACAATGATGATAGAACGTATTTATATCTTGTGCTAAATCATATGCATAATTCGCCAACAAGTCTGTTGCACGACGTGCGAACGCATTTTCCAAAATACGATCAAAATCCATTACACGCAACAACAAGTTACGCTCTTCGGACTGCAAGGTTTTAATATCTGCGCTGGGCAACACACCCATATCTTGCGCTTTTTTCACAACAGCATTTAATCGCACCGCTGTATACAAGATATATGGCCCTGTACGCCCTTCGAATTGTGTCACAGAATCCACATCAAAAACATAGTCCAATTTAACATCATGCATCAGGTCATTAAACTTTAATGCCGCCAACGCAATCATTTCGACGGTTTCTTCCGATAATTCTTTGCCAGATTCCGCTGCACGCGCACGCACAGAATCCGCGACCATATCAAGCATTTGATGCAGACTTGGCACATCGCCATCACGCGTTTTAAACGGTTTACCATCAGCCCCCGTTATTGTTCCAAAACCAATATGCTGCAAGTTTGCAGAATCCATACCCGCCATCTTGGCCGCACGGAAAACCTGGGTAAAATGTAAATTCTGACGACTGTCTGTGAAATAAACAATATCAGTTGGCTTATCAGTTGTCGTACGATAATAAATCGCCGCCAAATCCGCCGCCGCATACGTCTGGTTACCCACACTGGATCGCCACATAACCGGCGGCATTGGCGCGGTATCCGTATCCAATTTTACCGGAATAACATCGGCACCATCGTCGTGCACAATCATGTTCTTTTCATCCAATATTTTCTGAACCACCGGAACATATTCCGCGACCAAGCGTTCGCCTTTGTTTTCATCAAACGGCAATATATTCAAACGCACCAAGATATCAGAAATTTGCTTTAACGACATTGGTGCAAATTTATTATAAATATCCAAGTATTCCGCATTACCATTTTGTAATTCAAACGTGACACGCAGTGCATGTTCCAGCCAGGCTTTATCTTCTTTGGCGCGTGCAGTCGATGCCGGATATATCACGTTAATATCATCTGCATTCTTTGGCATACCATGTTCCAAAATCCACGCAATAATCAGCCCCATCGGACGCCCCCAGTCGCCCATATGGTTATATGATTTTGTTTTATGCCCCAACGCACGCGCGATACGATTAAACGTATCGCCAACAACCGTCGTACGCAAATGTCCGATATGTAAAGCCTTGCCAATATTATAGCTGCCATAGTCCATATCAATAACCAATGGTTCTGACTTTGGCATCACGACATTATATTTTTCAGGCGTTACCAAGAAATCATTTTTCAATGTAATATTAATAAACCCAGGACCCGCAATCGTTGCGGTTTCGACAAACGAAATCTCGCAAATTTTTGGCAAAATCATTTCCGCAATATCACGTGGCGATTTTTTCAACGGACGCGCCAATATCATCGCTATATTTGTTGAAAAGTCGCCAAAATCACGAATTTTCGGCGTTTCAATTGCAATATCAGTCGGCAAAGAATCCGCCACACCATCTATTTCCATCAGTTTAGATTTGACATTATCAGAAATAACTTTATAAACATTCATAACACATACCCTATTTATTCAACCAACTTATAATATCTTATAAAATCCCAATTTTCAACGTTTTTGATTATTTTTTCTATAATCTCACTATGTTGTCAACATTGATATTTTTTGCGAACATTTCATCATGCGACACCAACAATATCGCCCCGCGATATTGATTTAGCGCATCTTCTAAAATTTCAATACTTTTCAGTTCCAGGTTATTTGTTGGCTCGTCCAAAATCAGCAAATCCGGTTGCTCTGCACCACCTAAAACCGCCGCCAATGTCGCCTTTAACAATTCACCACCAGACAAGATACCAACTAATTTTTTCGACAAATCACCACGAAAACCAAAATTAGCCGCAATCGCGTGCGCATCGTGCTTCATAACACCTGCAACATCCATAATATTTTCAACAACTGATTTAGTTTTATCAAGCACCGACAAATCTTGATTTAAATACGCAATTTTACCAAACGTTTGAATCACCCCAGATTGTGGTCGCAATTTCCCACAAATCAGCTTCAACAACGTTGTCTTGCCCGCGCCATTTTTACCACACAAACGAACACGCGTTGCGCCATACATCACAAAGTCAAAATTATCAAAAATCTGTTTATCACCATACGCAAAACCCAAATCCGACACGCGCACCAGTTCCTTGCTATAAAAAGCTTTATTTGGAACAGGTATTTTAATTTTTTCATCACGCATAGATTCAGACAACCCTTGGCGTACTGCGATTTGTGCATCCAATTTCTTTTGAATTATTGCACGACGTTTGGCTTCTGTCTCTTGACTTTTTCCTTTAAGGGCATTTGCCTCTATCCGTGAACCAGACGCACGATTCGATTTATCTTTTCTTTGTTTTGCATCATGATGCTGGCGCGTATTTTGCGCAACATTTAACGTACCTGTCAAACGCGCGATTTCTTTGCCTGCGTCAACATATTTTGATTGCACAGACATCTGTTCTGCGCGCTTTTGCGCAATCCAAAAATCATAATTTCCACCAAACGCACGAATTTTTCCATTTGATACTTCAATTATTTTATCAACCTGTTGCAGCAATTCCCTGTCATGCGAAACCATAACAACACCAAACGGATAAGAAGTCAAATCATTAAAAAACTTTTCGCGCGCATCCGTATCCAGATTATTTGTCGGCTCGTCCAGTAACAGTATTTCTGCCCCACTATCAAACGCCCGTGCCAACACATACGCTTGACTTTCGCCACCCGATTTTGATTCAGACGCATTAATTTGCCCAACTGTATGCACAGTTGCATTGCGTAAAACAGTTCCCCGATCCGGCGACAAATCACCCGCCATCAATCGCACTAACGTTGATTTACCAGAACCATTGTCGCCAACAATTGCAACACGCTCGGAATCATTGAACACAGCCGAAACACCGTCCAACAAAACGTTGTCCGCATCATAACCGAAATAAACATCTGATAAAGAAATAAAAACCATAACAAACCCCATAATATTGCGTTAAACGATTGCGCACAGTTGCGCAACAAATATAAAAAATCACAATATTATTTTCTCATCGGGTTTTGTCCTTTTGCATTGATTACACACCAAATTATATCAGCATATACACAACTTGCAACAAAAAAACGCATCTACACAAAAGGACTATTTGATAACTTTTTTAAGTTTACCCAAAACCAAAAATAATGTGCCCGTCATACATAACAAGAATATAAATGTTGCCGCGACACCCCACCCATCCAACAAAAACTTAGACACAACCAACATTATCGCACCACACAGCGTACTAACCATCGCACGCGTTGATAACACTGTACCGCGTTCAACCGAACGAATACTGTGATGAATAAGTGTATTATATTGCAAATTATTCAACATACGTATTGCAGGTGCTATTGCCATTATTGCACACGCTATATACACCACAAACATATGCGACGTATGTATTGCAAGTAAGCCCATCAACGCGCTGACTATCACTGTCATAATCGTTATAACAGAAACACGAATTTCTCCTAGTCTGTCACATATCTTGTACGCAAACTTAGAAAGGATAATCCCCGTAAAATTATTTATTCCAAAATATACCCCAAATAAAGCCACAGGCACGTGCGCCATTTCCATAACAGGTTGCATAATCCACAACAAAACAATCGTAAATCCACCAAACATAGATGGGAACAAAATCAAATTGCGCAACTTTGGATTTTTCAGGGTTCTGTACGTGATTCCAATCGCATCTGCAATAGCAGTCTTGTTTTTAACAGCACGTTTTACCTCTAGCAATTCAGGCAAAAATAAAAACGCAAATACAACCATTAGCGCAAACAACACCTGTAACCACAACAGCGCCACACCACCCAACACAGCATACAAAAGCCCACCCAACAACGATGCAATAAATGTAGCTGCACTGGCATATGTCATTATATTTCCAAATTCCTTCAAGAAATATTTTTGGCTTTTATTGCGCTTCATTAAATCATATGTGTATGCCTCCAACGTACCTGAATACAGCGCCGCCGCCACCCCAAGTAACGCTTCACCGGCAACAATCGCCCAAAAACCATACGCAGTGGCGACTGTTGCAAATCCAGCCACTGAACCAATCGCCCCCAAAATCATAACACGACGACGACTAAATCGATCTGATAAATACCCCGACGGTATTTCAAACAAAAATGCCGCCAATCTAAAAATTCCTTGAATTAAAAAGAAATCACCAACCGTAATACCGCGTCCTGTATAGACCAAAATTATTACCGGAATAATCGGCATAAAATTATGAAAAAACCATCCAAACTTTAATAAATTTAATCCAAACTTAACCGACCGTTGCTTTTTATACATTTTTATCCCCACCCATAATGGGAATAATATCATAAAAAAACGCACAAATCAGCACTTTTTCCTTACACACGTTTCAAAAACAAACAAAAACCGCCGCAAAAGCGACGATTTGAATTTTCTGGTCGTGCTGGAATGGCAGTTTGCGAACTGAGATTATGAAGATTGGAAGAGAGATTAAAGATATTAGAGATAAATTTAACCTGTTGAATTTGTATAAAATCCAATAATATGATATAATCATGGTGTCATAAAAAAGGAAAAAAATCATGAAATATTATCGCATGTATTGGTTGCTATACTTTGTTTCTATATGTGGCGTTTTTTTGTTTGAAGATTATGTTGTTACAAATAATTTACTATCCGACAGATTATATTTATGCTTGTTCGAAATGGCATGGGGTTATTTCGGTGCGTCCAGTTACTGGATTGGCACAATAGTGCAAAAACATAAGGCACTAAAAAACAAGACAAAAAGATAAAAAAGTTCGAAAACGGGCTAAAAATAACATTTTTGAAAAACACAACTCTCGAACTCAGTGTAAGTATTATAAAACAAAATAAAAAACCGCCGCAAAAGCGACGGTTTGAATTTTCTGGTCGGGGCGAAAGGATTCGAACCTTCGACATCTTGGTCCCAAACCAAGCACTCTACCAGACTGAGCTACACCCCGAAACGAGTCCCATTATAACAGCATTTTTTTTAAAATGCAAATTTTATATTTAATTTTATGCTTGTCTGATTTTGCGAAACTTTCTATGATATATACAAATGAATAAATACGTACGTTTTTTTAGTTTATTGCTAGCCATTGCGATGTCTGATACGGCATCGGCGGTGGCTGTTATAACCACGCCACGCGCCCCATCCCAGTATATCAAGCGCGACACGTACAATTACATGTACCCATACATGAACAATCAAATGCGTACAGATTTAAACCCCGGGGTTACCGTATCACAATCTACAAACCCAATGGACGTCGTTGTAAAGACCAGACAAATGGACAATTCAACATCCACACGTCGTGTTGTTCCCCGCAATAATTCTAAAAACACTGCACGTGCCGCCACCACACAAACGAATCGCCGTGTCGTGGCCCGACGTGCAACAAACACAAATACTATGCCCATAATGGCGCGCGGTAACCGTCGCACAAATCCTGTTACGGCGAACGCCCGTGTGGCATCTGCAACAATTACCACCCCTCCAAAAGAAGGGGTATCAACCGCACGCTGTATGGCAGACTATACCGAATGCATGAATCGGTATTGCGAACGCCCTGACACAGAATACAATCGTTGTTATTGCAGTTCGAAATTAACACAGATTAACGCAAAATACCAACCCGCTATCCAGGAATTAATAACCAAGATACAAACCATAAAATCAACAAAAACATGGTCTGATTCAGAAATGAACGAATACTGGATGGATGCCGTTGGTGGATATACAGGCGGTGAAAATTCATGGACAAATCTGGACAATGCATTAAACATAGATTGGGCGGGTCTGGAAAGTACGGTTCGCGGTCAAAACGCGTTTACAATAGGACACGAATATTGCGTTCAGCATTTAAATAACTGCTATTATATGTCGTCAAATTTACGTGATGCATACCGATCGGAAATTTCACGTGATTGCGCCGTATACGAACAGTCCTTGCAACGCATCAAGACCGCCGCCGAAAGTGTATTGGAGTATTATAATGACTGAGTTTATGGGTATTGAATATGCCCGCGGCGCAACTGCAACCATTACTAACCAAGGGCCTGCGCTTGGCCCAAGTGCAATCAAACAAATGTTTCCAGATTCTGATTGGACAATTGTTGTTGCAAACAATGTATCCCCAGACATTGCCGCCCAGGACCGATTCGGCGATGCCTTTGAAGTACACAAGAAAGCCTATGCCGCCACACCACGCAACCGCCATATCATGATTGGCGGCGACCATTCTGTTAATTTTGGGCACTTTGTTGCGATGCGCGATCAAATGCCAGCCCAAGAATTATGCCTAATCTATATTGATGCGCACTTGGATATTCACACACCTGAAACATCACGGATTCAGGCATCTGGTGCACCGCACGGGACAAATGTACGCGCACTGTTGGGCGATGGCGATGAACGCTGGTTGGGGCTGAATAAAATCAAACCCGCCTTAAAACCACAAAACTTGTTCTATATCGGCACACGCGCATTTGAAGCCGCCGAAATAGAATATGCCCACGCCCAGAATATATATATTCGTACCGCTGCGCAAATGCAAAACGAATCGGATTGGTCGAACACAGTCCGCGAAATTCGTAAAAAAATAGGCACACGCCCATTTGTTGTATCGTTTGATTTTGATGCAATCGATCCAAGTATTTTTCGCGATGTCTTAGTTCCTGAACCCAATGGCATTTCATTGGATGCTGCGCGATTCCTGGTATCAGAATTTCGTGATGCCGACGGTTTTGAATTCGTAGAATATGCCCCCAGTGGCGACACAAAATCCGCCCAGGTTGCACACGAATTAATATCTATTGTTGCGAACGATTAATTTCTTCGCACATGCGATTATGTCGATAAATATTGCGCGCTAAATCATCACTAATATTCCCCCAGTCCGATTCGCGACCATATATTGGATTACACACAAATTGCGCACACACATTATTCTGCAATGGTGTATTTTTCGTGCAAGACGCGACGAATATCAGCAACGCCACGATTAAAGGTTTCTGCATTTATATCTCCCTTAATTTTTATAATCTGTGATTGAATTGCGCTGGCTTGTCCGACCACATCTGTGCGACATTTTTCGCGCCCCACCCGCACGCCCGCAGCATAAGAAAAAAATATGGCGGTCACCCCCGCCATAAATATAAATAAATATAGTTTCAATTTTTACCTCACAAAAAATCCCGCCATTTGGCGGGGATTTTTATTACTGATTCATTGAACTGAAAAAGTCTGCATTTGTTTTTGTTAAACGCAACTTGTCCAGCAAGAATTCCATCGCCTCTAATGTGCCCATTGGATTAATGATGCGGCGCAATACGTACATCTTGGACAGATATTCTTTGCCCACCAACAGGTCTTCTTTGCGTGTCCCAGATTTTGTAATATCAATCGCCGGATAAACACGTTTATCAGACAGTTTTCTATCCAGAATAATTTCGCTGTTACCTGTTCCCTTGAATTCTTCGAAAATAACTTCGTCCATTTTTGAACCTGTATCGACCAACGCCGTTGCAATAATGGTCAACGAACCGCCACCTTCGATATTACGTGCCGCACCAAAGAAACGTTTTGGACGTTGCAACGCATATGCATCAACACCACCGGTTAAAACCTTGCCGCTGGATGGAACGCATGTATTATACGCGCGCCCCAAACGTGTAATAGAATCCAGCAAGATAACAACGTCTTGTCCGGCTTCTACCAAACGTTTTGCCTTTTCTATAACCATTTCAGCGACCTGGATATGACGTGCCGCCGGTTCGTCAAATGTCGAAGATATAACTTCGCCCTTAACACTGCGTTGCATATCGGTAACTTCTTCGGGACGTTCATCAATCAGCAAAACGATTAACTTAACATCCGGATAGTTTGTCGCAATAGAATGTGCAATATTTTGCAACATAACCGTTTTACCGGTACGTGGTGGCGCAACAATCAGCGAACGTTGCCCTTTACCGGTTGGCGAAATCAAATCGATAACACGCGCCGACAGATTGCGTCCTTTGTCTGTATCTGATGGCACTTCCATCTTTAATTGTTCATCTGGATACAGCGGTGTCATATCATCAAACGACACACGGTGTTTTAATTTTTCTGGATTGTCACCATTAACGCGTTCAATTGTTTCCAACGCGAAATAGCGTTCTGTTTCTGCGGCCGGCGCTTGAATTTGCCCTTCGATATAGTCACCTGTTTTCAAACCATACTTTTTAATCAAGTTTGGTGACACATACAAATCGTCTGGCCCCGCCAGATAGTTTGATTCCGGCGCGCGCAAGAATCCAAATCCATCCTGCATACGTTCCAGAACCCCATCCCCAATCAATGTAACCTTTTTATCTGCGGCAAACACACGCATAACTGCAAAGCGCAGTTGTTGCACATTTAATTGCGATGGATTTTCAATACCCATGTCTTCTGCCATTTTCAGCAGTTGCTGTGGCGATTTCGCCTTTAATTCATTAATATGCATAAAATATCCTTTGTTGGAAAGTTTCGCACAGAACAGTGCTAATTTGATACACGTATTATAATACAATTTGACAAAAAAGTCAAGTTTTGCTTTTTCTCTTGATTTTTAGATATATTCTTGGTCAAATCAGATCAGATAAATAATTAAACAGAAAAAGGAAGCGAAAATGGCAGGCAGCATAAATAAAGTTATTCTGGTCGGCAATATCGGCCAAGAACCCCAGGTCCGCACAATGAACAGCGGTCAAAAAGTGGTCAGTTTTTCATTAGCCACATCCGAACGTTGGCGTGACCGCAACAGTGGCGAACAGAAGGAACAAACCGAATGGCATCGCGTTGTAATCTTTAATCCAAACTTGGTCGAAGTTGCCGAACGCATGTTACAAAAGGGAACAAAATTGTATCTGGAAGGTTCGTTAAAAACCCGCAAATGGCAAAACCAGCAAGGTGCAGACGTATTCACAACCGAAGTTGTCTTGAACCCATTTGCCGGCCAAATGGTAATCCTGTCGGGGGCCAAGGCCATGGGCGACGGTGATTTTGGTGGCGCACAATCGACACCATCCACCCCACGCGAAGAAATTTCCGTAGCAGACATCGGTGACGACATCCCATTTTAAGGATTAATAACACAAATAAAAATCCCCCAATCGGGGGATTTTTTAACCACGGAAACCAAGTGCAACGATAAACATTTCAACACTATCCTTGCGCGAGGATGGCGGTTTAATATGATGCACCGTTTCAAATTTTTCTTTTATTTGTTTCAGCAATTCGTTCGTCGTTCCACCCGTAAATGATTTACACACAAATGTGCCACCGGGCTTTAACGCACGCAGCGCAAAATCAAACGCATATTCCAACAAAACCATTTGACGAATATGGTCTGTCTTTTTATGCCCAACTGTATTTGGCGCCATATCAGACACAATAACATCCGCTGTGCCCGCCCCTGTTTCATCAGGCTGCAGCCCCAACTTTTCTTCCAGCCAGCGCAATGCCGCATCCGACGTAAAATCGCCTTGATACGTTTCAACACCAACGATTGGGGATATTTCCAGCAAATCCATTGCAAAAATACGTGACTTGGGATATGTGCGCGCAATATATTGCGACCACGACCCCGGCGCCGCCCCCAGGTCTACGACCACCTGGCCATTGCGCAAAAATTTGAACTTTTCGTTCATTTCAATCAATTTATATGCCGCACGCGCACGGTAACCGTCTTTTTGTGCACGCGCAACATACGGATCAGCCGCCTGGCGTTGCAGCCACGCGACAGATGATTTTTTCGCAGCAATTTTCTTATTTGTTATTTTCATTATCGTGTACGATTCTGCTCTATTATACGATTCTTGTAAGCCCTGTAGGCTTCCATCGCTGCGGCCTGTGGATTTACATAGGTTGTATACATACGTTCATCATCAGCGCTATAAAATTCAGTATCCTTGCCATGATACTTATAAGTTACAACAACATTATATCCCAATACACGACCGTTACTATCCATAACCGCATGTGGAAATTCAACAGATTTCACATCCCAATTAAAAATATGCCGCCAATCCATTTTAAATTTCTTGGCACGGATGTCTTTCAGCTCTTGTTGTTTTGCCATATTGCGCAGGTGTTCCCGGTACGACGACTGGGCGGCATCTTGGGGGCCTGTCCATAACTTGTACAGACGTGGTTCATCTACACTATAAAACTCTTTATCTATACCATGATGTTTATATCTGACAACAACCTGGTATCCGATAACCTTGCCATTTTTCATAATCGGTTCAGGTGCTCTAACCGACGATACATCCCAATTAAAAATATGTTTCCAATCTATTTTCATATTATCTTGCCTTAATTTGCTGTTGTTTTTCACGATAAAAATCGAACGCCATTTGTCGTGCACGTTCACGCGTTACAAAACACATCTTTTCTTCATCATCTGCAAACAAGTGTTTACGTTCGCCATGGTGTTTGTATGTAACTATAACTTCGTACCCCAACAGTACATGCCCCTTGTCCAGATAGTCACGATAAACCGCAACTGGTTCAGAAACAGATACCACCGTCCAATCAAACCAATTTTTAACTTTGCTAACAATACCCTGCAAATCCATTTTAATTTACCCCCTGTGGTTTTGGACCTGGCTGTTGTTGCATACGTGCCATAACCGCTTCCATACCACCCATGCGTTGAATCATTGCCATTTGCTGTTTCATCTTGGTGTATTGCTTAATCATATGTTCAACATCACGTACGGTGCACCCTGCTGTTTCAGCGATACGCGCCTTGGCATTAGCAAATATTTTTTCAGGGTTAGTACGTTCTTCGGCGGTCATTGCTTCCAGAATTTTAATTTGTGCATCAACACTGCCATCTTTAATTTTTTCCTTCATCGCAGACACAGCGTCCTTCATCCCCGGCACCATTTTCAACAGGCCGCTAAAGTTGCTCATCTTTTTAATTTGTTTTAATTGCGCCAACATATCGTTCATATCAAACTGACCCGACATCATGCGTTCTGCTGTCTCTTTCATCCCAGATGGGATTTTTTCTGCTGCAACATCATTTTCAACAACATTTTCTTGTTTTTTCTTTTTACCAAAGCCAAACATTTCTACTCCTTTTACGTTTATATTAATATTTTATTGTCATTTTATCTATTTGTCCAGATACTTCTTTAAATATTTTCCTGTCTGGGATTCTGGCACAGCGGCAATATCTTCGGGTGCACCAGTTGCAATAACCTGACCGCCACCTGCGCCACCAGTCGGCCCCAGATCTATAATCCAATCTGCCGTCTTAATTACTTCTAAATTATGTTCAATAACTATGACAGTATTTCCCTGCTCTACCAATTCATGCAACACAGACAACAACATTTTAATATCTTCAAAATGCAACCCTGTTGTCGGTTCATCCAAGATATAAATTGTCTGACCTGTACTGCGCGCTGCCAATTCTTTGGATAATTTTATGCGCTGGGCTTCACCCCCTGATAGGTCAAGCGAACTTTGCCCCAGTTTTATGTAATCTAGTCCAACGCGTTTTAGCAATTCCAGTTTACGCGCAATTTTAGGCACATTGACAAAGAATCTGTATGCTTCTTCGACCGTCATATTCAACACATCTGCGATTGATTTTCCTTTGTACTTAACCGCCAGTGTTTCTTCGTTATAACGCGAACCATGGCAACAATCACACTCTACATATACATCCGCCAAGAAATTCATTTCTATCTTAATCTGGCCATCGCCTTGGCATGCTTCGCACCGTCCACCCTTGACATTAAACGAGAAACGCCCCGACGTGTATCCACGTGCCTTGGCCTCTGGCAATCCTGCAAAGAAATCACGAATATCGCCAAACACACCGGTGTATGTCGCCGGATTACTGCGTGGTGTACGTCCGATTGGCGACTGGTCAATATCAACCACTTTGTCTATATTTTCCATGCCACGAATAATATCATGCGCGCCTGTTTCCAGTTTTGAATTATACAATGCACGCATCAACGCTGGATACAAAGTATTCAACAACAACGTAGATTTTCCAGACCCCGACACACCGGTTAACGCAATAAATTTCCCCAATGGAAATTCAACATCTATATTTTTCAGATTATTTCCACGTGCCCCAGACACAACAATTGATTTACCATTACCTGTACGACGTTCCTTTGGCACAGCAATCTTGCGCTTGCCAGACAAATATTGCCCTGTGATTGAATCTTTGTTTTTTATAACCTGGTCTGGTGTACCATGCGCAACAACATTTCCACCATTAACACCTGCCCCACGACCAATATCCACCAGATAATCTGCCATACGCATTGCATCTTCGTCATGTTCAACAACAATAACAGTATTGTCTTTGTCGCGCAGCATCTTTAACGTTTCAAGCAATTTATCATTATCCGCCTGGTGCAGACCAATTGAAGGTTCATCCAAAACATACAATACGCCTGACAAACCACTGCCGATTTGTGATGCCAATCGAATACGTTGCGCTTCCCCCCCAGATAATGTTCCCGCCATACGCGACATTGTCAAATACCCCAGACCTACATTTTGCAGGAAATATAATCTGTCTGTTATTTCACGCAAAACGATTCGCGCAATTTCATTATCTTTGTCCGACAAATGATTCGGCAAATCACGAAACCAACTTAAACAATCATCAACCGACATATCGCAAGCATCCATAATATCTGCGCCGTTTATTCGCACACACAATGCATGAATATTTAAACGTTTCCCATGACATATCGGACATGGTTTTTCAGACTGATACCGCGCCAAATCAGAACGTACCGCTTCTGAATCCGATTCGCGCCACCGACGTTCCAGATTTGGAATTACACCTTCGAACGGCTTTTCATACACAAACCCGTTCCAGTTAATTTTGATTGGCTTATCCCCACTTCCATACAAAATTAAATCTTTTTGTTCAGTGGTTAATGTATGCCATGGTTTTCCCAACGGAATCTTAAATGCTTTGTGCAACGCTTCAAATAGATGTTCATACTGACTAAGCATGCCACCACGCGACCATGGCGCAATTGCCCCCGCCAAAATAGATTTAGATGGATCTGGAACAACCAAATCTGGCGACATGTTTAATTGTACACCCAAACCATCACAATTCTGGCATGCTCCCATTGGTGCATTGAACGAAAATAATCGTGGTTCAATTTTCGGCACTGTAAAGCCACTAACAGGACATGCATAACTTTGCGAATATAAAATATCTTCATTTGTATCCAGACGACGCACCAATACCGAACCGGGCACTAATCGCAGTGACCCTTCGAACGATGCATACATACGCGAACGAATTTCTTCGCTGTCTGCATCGGCGGCTGGAATTTGCAAACGATCAACAATAACAAAAATATTATGTTTTTTATTTTTATCCAGCGCAATTGGCGACGACAAATCCACTAATTCATCATCTATAATCGCACGCTGGTATCCCTGTTTAACCAAGAACGCTAATTCTTTACGATATTCCCCCTTACGCTCGCGTACCAGTGGCGCCATAATAAATATCTTTGTACCGGCGGGAATTTTCATAGTCCAATCGACCATTTCTGCAATTGATTGTGACTTAATCGGCTTACCCGTAACAGGCGAATGTGGCACACCAATTCGCGCCCACAACAGACGCAAATAATCATAAACCTCGGTCACAGTACCAACCGTTGAACGTGGATTTTTCGAAGTTGTTTTTTGCTCGATTGAAATAGCGGGCGATAAACCTTCGATTAAATCTACATCTGGTTTTTTCTGCATATCCAAGAACTGACGCGCATACGACGACAGTGATTCGACATATCTGCGCTGGCCTTCGGCATAAATAGTATTAAACGCCAACGACGATTTCCCCGACCCAGATACGCCAGTAAAGACCACCAATTTATTTTTTGGTATGTCTAAATCGATATTTTTAAGATTATTTTCGCGTGCACCGCGAATTTTTATCACGTTTGCCATAGTACCCATAAATATAGATTAAATATTCAAAAATTCAATAGAAAGGGGCGAATTTTCTTTCGCCCCAGAATAGCTTCTTATTTATTACCCATCAGACTTTCGGGCGACAAAATAATTCCTGCCTTACGTGCCCCGGCATCACCAACACGTGGGGCTAATTTGCCATTAACCCAAATATCAACACCACCAGCATTACCAAACGTAGCCTTATACTTATCACCAACCGGAACATAGTACACATCACCCGTTACCAGCACCCGACTAAATTCCGTATTACCACGCGCATCTTCTACCTTGACCCATGATTCTTGGGTTGCCTGTAAAATAACATTTGCTTTTTTACGATTTTCTGTACCAAAACGTTCACGCACGCTCAGTTTATATTCAGGCTCTTTACCATCAACCACTGTGACTGTTTCCTGAACCTCGGGGGTTACGTCTTCTGATACATTGCCACCAATCATTGACACAATAACAATTGCCAAAATAATTGCCGCTAATGCGCCCGCGAACCAAATCCAATGCTGATAAATAAACTGATAAACACGGATAAAGAACGCCTTGGTTGGGTTTTCCACCTTTAAACTGGGGCGCGCACATGTTGGCCCTTCTTCATCTGCATTATCCCCAGATGTCGAACAACCCCCTGGAATAACACCCATTTCTTGCTTAATCTTGGTAACAATTTCGTCTGGATTCAATCCCAATTCCATCGCATAGTTACGCGCAAACCCTAAGATATAAACAGTTTCCGGGATAAACGTATAATTCCCATCTTCCAGTGCTTGCAAAAATTCTTCACGAATACACAGTTGTTTTGCAATTGTTGAAATTTCACGTTTTCTGCGTCCGGTTGTACGCGCGTTACGCAACATTTCACCTGCGGTTAATTCAACTGGTGTTTCAACAACTTCATTGTTTTCAATATTTTCGTTCATGATTTATATCCCATTAATAGATGTTTCGCACTAAATCATACCCCAAAATTCGCGAATTGCAACCTTTAACAAATCAGCATCTGCAATTTGATTAACACGTATTCTGAATTCCGAAGAATTTGGCATCCCAGCACTGTACCACGCGGCATGCTTACGAAACATTGGCACCGCCGTATTTTCCCCATAATATTCAATCGCATATTCCAGATGTCGCAGCACAACTTCTCCAACATCTTTCGGTGCGGCATCCCCCATAATATGCGCCAAAATCCATGGTTTTCCCATTAAACCACGACCAATCATCGCACCTGCATAACCCAGGTCTTGCAGTCCGTTTAAATCATCAACCGATTTAATATCGCCATTTGCAATAATTGGAATCGGACATGCCGACACATCTGGATGAATCGCATCCCCTAAATACAGTTGCGCACGTGTCCGTCCATGCAATGCCGCAAACCGTACCCCCGAATCCGCCGCAACATTAATTAGCCCACGCCAATCCATATGCGCATCATCCCACCCCAGGCGTGTTTTAATCGACACTGGGATTTGCACAGCTTTTACCACCGCCGACATTATTTTACCCGCATGCACATGATCACGCATTAAATGTGCACCTGCGTTTGCACGGGTTGCAACCTTTGGCACAGGGCATCCCATGTTAATATCAATCCATTTTGCCCCAGCATCTTGTAAAATACGCGCAGCATCCGCCATAAGCGCCACATCCGCCCCAAAGATTTGTGCACCAACCGCACCTTCGTCCGCATAGTTATCGAAATTTCGCAGACAATTTTTATGTGCCCCAACAATCGAATGACACGAAATCATTTCTGTGACCATTGGTGCATTTGGTGAAAATTCACGCACGATGCGACGAAACGGGCGGTCTGTAATTCCCGCCATTGGTGCAGCAAAAATTTGATTATCACTAAACATTTGTGATATAATGCCACCGCTGAAGGAAAAAATCAAAAATTTATTTGCATTTATCGGTCGCGCCTGGTCGGGCGGTGTCCGTGGGAAATTTGGCGTATTGGCATGCCTGTTTGCGCTGTTTATATTCTTGCGCATATTCTGGGGCGATGTAAACGTTCAGAATTTTATTGTAAACATATGGCGACTAAACGGGGAACAAGAAACCCTTGCGGCGGAACGTGCAAAACTGGATGCAATCAACCGCCACATAGATTTATTGAAATCATACAGTCCCGATTACGTTTCTGAAATCGGCTTGAAATACCTGAACATCGGTGACGATAAATACAAGATTTTAAAGATATAAAAATCAGAAAATAAAAATCCCCCATCCGAGCCCCGCGCAAACGGAAGTTTGCGTGGGTGGACATTCGGGGGATTTTTTGTGTATTATATACACCCTTGTATCACACATTTGCCTTCCCTGTCTTCATACGGCTCACTCCAGTACCATATTTGGGGACAAACAGGGGATGCAAATTTTTCCAAGCCTTCTGCTAAAATTGCACATTGTTCTTTTGTTACGCCCTCACAAGCACCACCATGATCCCTATCCCCACTAAATACCTTTCCCATTGCTTCGCATCTTGCCACACTCATATCCCCATCCCCCTTTGTTGTTCCTATCTTAAATTCCATATAATCACCCTTCCCGGTCTTGCACTTAACATATTGTTTGTTAAGATCTGCTGGTACAACATATGGGAACTGATGAACATCGATACAGCCACCGGAATCTTTTAATACATGCTTAATATACCAATCTGCTTGAGCCTTGGCTTGTTCATAAGACAACAGCCACCCTGGCTCATCAGCGATATATTTGCCATCTGACCACACATCA
Source organism: Candidatus Enterousia sp. (assembly GCA_045546155.1). GTDB lineage: Bacteria > Pseudomonadota > Alphaproteobacteria > Rs-D84 > Rs-D84 > Enterousia. Next base: position 53,074 of record JAZQCG010000004.1, on the reverse strand, counting down.
TTACAATATAACTTGTAATAGTGCGAGCCTTCGGGTTGGGAACACGGGTTAATCGGTGCACAATCCTGATTTTTTTCAACCCATACAAATTTACTTGGATTGGCCAAGCACGTATCCTTTAACGATGCCGCATTTGCCGCACCAATGCACGCAACCAACGCGCCCACTGCTACTAAACAACTTTTTTTCATATTTACTCCTTTCGTTTTCTTATGTTTGTTGTTTAAGATTCTTCTATGCACATCCTGTACATTCATCGGGTAATGGACTTATCCCGGCTTCTATGAACATCGCACATGAATCACAATTCTTTTCTTCTTGGCTGCGGGTGTCGGCTGGACGCCCAGCTCCGCCGCCACCACCAGATGACATACTGTTTAATTTTTCATTTAACTTTACATTTGCTACTACGCCCGCTGCGGTCGTTGCCATTGTCACGCCACCAACAACCTTGTTCGTCTTTAATTTTGATTGGCAATCTGATAAAGCTTTCTGTTTCGCTGCTAAATCAGACTGCAAACTGGCTATCTGGGAATCCAGCATTTGAATCTGCATGTCATAATTTGCATACGACGGCATGGCCATAATTAACATCAGAAGGAACAAACACGTTTTCATTTTTCTTCGCCCCCTGTATCAGACCCTTCGACCGCCCCAGATTTCTTTAATTTATTTAACTTTACACCCTGGAACACAGCACCAGCCAATGTGCCCGCCGTACCAATACCACCAACGACCGCAACCGCCCCCCAACTCTTTTTCTGGCGATTACAATCTGCTATTTGTTTTATGACGTCGTCTATTTGATTTTGCAATTCAACAATTTGGGCTTGTTTTTGGGCAATAATATCCGCAACATTGTCGGCATACGCCGCATGCCCCACCCCCAAGCACATAACCAGAATAAAAATCCGCCTAAATATTAATGAACTTGTCATAAAAACGGTGGTTTAGATTCGGCACAAAAGTGCCTTGTTTTTAGGCAGTTTTAGTGATATAATCATGCTGAACACAAAGGACCGTTTGGATTCGGCAACAAATCACAGCATTTTTTAATGTATTTTCAATTAATTAATTCAGTTTTTATAGCAAATAAAAATCCCCCATCCGGGCCCCGCGCAAACGGAAGTTTGCGTGGGTGGACATTCGGGGATTTTTTATCCTAGAAACGATATGATCCAGAAACCTTGATATTGTGCAACTGCATATCATTATTATACTGATACCGATAATCAATACCAAATTGCACACCGCTTGCAGACAAGAATTCAAAACCACCACCGATATTCGCCCACAGCGGATCAATTTCAATATCATATTTACTGAACGTATTTGCCGCCGCAAATTTATACTTGGCAAAATCTGGCGCACCTAAGACATCATATTCAACACCAATTGTTGCATATGGACGAATCTGAAACCATGCTGATGGATAAATACGTTTCTGGGCGGTCAACGAATAACCCGGTGTCAACATCAAATAACCATCGGATTCCATATCCATATAGTTTTCACCAGCTGCTTCTTCGGTAACGCTAAATCCAAAATTATATCCCGCACGCGCATACAGATTGCCCACAACATACTGGTTCAACCAATCGTGCATCAATCCCCACTCGGTCGTTAATGCCAATGCTGTACCAGTCCCTTCGATTGTGTCCATAAATGTCATATGGCGCGTTGTATCCAGCAAATGCAAATCTGCAAACGCATTACCATACAAACGGAATTTATGCCCCAACGTCTTGATCAAATACGCCCCCAGGCCAACATTTGTATCCGCAACATCTACGGCAACATTACCTGCGACATTATCCCCTGGCAAATATCCTAAATCCATCGAGTCAGAATTATCAGACGACATATGTGACACACGTCCCGTCAACCCCAAAACCAATGTATTCGATGATTGCCAATCAAAACCACCCGACAATTCAAAGCGATTTCCATATACACGCTTACTATCGGCAACATTTTGGCTAAACATACCGAAATTGAAATCAACCCATGCCTTCTTCAAGTTACGGTTACGATTCCATATAAATTCATCAATCATACGATCTTCGAAATTACGGAAAGACACATGTTCGTTTAACGCAATCGCGCCTGCAATCTGTTCAATTTCGCGTGGCTGAACCAAACGGCTGAACGGAACAAAGGACGAACCATCTGCAGATTCAACATAATGCTCCATACGGTTGTATAATTCGGACATTAATGTTTCCAGATTTGTGTCTTCGAAAATCACTGGGATTACTTCAATTGGCGACTTATTAAAGAATCCGCTGTTTACCAATTGCCCCGCAATCAGGTTATCCAACGCACCAGCGGCAACATATTCACCGGTTGTATATTCTGGCTGGCGCGCGACAATTGGTTGAATTCGATTGTCTTCAAACAAGACCGGCCCACCAAAACGTGGATCAAATACAACATACAGGCTATCTGCACTGCCACTGTTGTCTGAATCACGCACAGAAATATAAGCCCCCAGGTTATCTGAATTTAATGTAACACATTTTGTATTACCCGCATTACAGAACAACACATTAAGGTTACGGATTTTTTCCAGCGAACTAAATTCTGCCAATCCGCCCTTTGCTTCCAGCAACCAAATAGCAGTCGATGCCGAAAGATTTTCAACATCCTTGAACTTCAATCCAATCTGGCCATCTGCCAATGCTACTTCGTTTGTGTTTAATGTAAAACCAGAATCATATTGTGTTCCCGATGTAAATTTACCATTTTCCAATTGAATCAATGCACCGGCTGTACCGTCTGTGGCATTGGTAATTTTACCTAAATTTGCCCCCTGGCTAATATCTACATCCGCCCAATATCCACCCGCAACACCCGAATAGTCGGACACACCAACCAACAATTGACTTTCTTGGTCAAAGATATAATCCCCGCCAACCACCATATGTCCCAGATTCCAAATCTTAGTCCCACCGGATACATTTCCTGAGACCTCTAAATTCAGCCAATCGCTATCTGGATTTGCAGCAATCGTTAAATCCGTCGCGTTTATATCGCCATTAACCACAACATCACTACTTAACATCTGCATAGCTCCAGACATTTGATTAATATCAAAAACCGTCACATTTGATGCAGCAATTGCATAATCATTTGCACTAATACCAATGTCATTTTCAGCCAATGCGCCGGTATAATTTTGATACAAATTACCAACTGTGGTTAATTCAGATGCTAAATTCAGTCCTGTTCCATACAACTGGATCGTACCACCATTAATCTCTAAACTGGCAATATCAATCGTGGATTTTCCAGAATCCAATGACAAATCACCGCTATTTTGAACTGATGCCATTGTAATCCCATGTGGTGCATCAATTGTCAAAGCACCTGTGTTTATAACATTATCAAATGCCGCGGTATCCGTACTGGCTAATTTAAACGCACCATAGTTGCGGAACGTGTATAAATCATTTTCATCGCCACTGACATTATCAAACGTCTCAGAATTCATATGAACCGTCGCCAATGACATGGACGTACCAACCGTCATATCGCCATCAACTACAATATCCCCCGAAATGTCATAGGTTACAAAATTCGAATCGGCTACAAAACCATCCACCATCAACCCAGATGCCGCAAACAGCAAATTATCCGAATTCAAATTTAACATACCTGTGTTATTTGTACCCTGGTTCAAAACCCCAGACACATTAACATCACCACCAAATGTTGCGCCATTTAATGTATCCAAGTTAAACGTACCACCGGTAATATCCATACCATAATCAACGTTCAATGAATCTGCTATGATTGTGGATTCGCCCGCCACAGCTTCAATAGCGGTCGCATTTACAGCCCCACCAGCCACAATATCCAACGACGTCGCATTTTGGGTGTTTTCTAAAATACCAACCGTAATATCATTATCCGAATTCAACGATACAAGCCCGGAATTCTCGACATCTGACAAATAAATATATTTCGCATCGACATCCAAATCCCCGGCCACAGTCATATCATTTGTAAATTCTACAATATCGCCAACATTTGCATCCAGTTTACCGGCAATATTCGTCGCCCCAGACACGGTCATGTCAAATCCAACGTTCAACGATAACGTAGCCCCCGCGCCAACGTCCACACCCCCCGAAACATCCAGGTTCTGATTGGACGCATCTGCACTTAAATCAAACGCCGAAGTATTGGCAATAATCAAGCCTTTATTAGATGACGTTGCGCTATTAAACGTAATTCCATTTTGGATATACACATCACCATCGGTTACATCCATCTGAACTGCATCCGTACCATCACCATAAACATAAATTGCACCATTATTTTCAGTCAAAGAACCAACGGTTATATCCGTGCTAGAAATCTCAACCACACCGGCATTTGAAGCCATCAATTCACCACCAACTGTTAAATCCGCAACTGGCGCATATGTATTCGCCAAAGAAGCAATCACAGACGACGGATGCCCCTGGAAAACAAGCTTATTTAAACTACCGTTCGCATTAACATCGCCATCAACCGACATCTCTTTCGATGCAAATATCAATGTGCGCCCTGCCATCGTTGCAGTTGTTGCTAGAACATCACCACCAACATTAACCGCGCCATTTGCATTTAAGGTAAAACCTTGATTCCCAGATGCATTTACATAAACATCACCTGCGCCACTTGTACCCTGGGCTGCAGTTGCAATAATATCCCCAGCAATATCAACAACATAGCCACTGTTGTCCCCAACACCACCAACCGTCACGCTATGTGTCCCAGCGGTCAAATTCAAAACACCATCTGTTACAGACAACGTGCCAGATCCAATCATATCTTCGCCAACTTTTGTTTGCGATATATCAATTCCCAAGGCAGCACCCATGGTTGCAACACCACCCGCAACACTAACACCGCCGAAATGAATCGCATTTTCTTGCAGGTCTGAGCCACCAACCGTTAAATCACCGGCTTCGTTATTAACATTACCAATAATATTAATTTGACGGCCCGATATATTTACCGTCCCCGGAACAAGCACGCCTGCATCATCATAAACGGCATTATTAACAACGTCACCATTAATCGTTACCAATCCAGATTCGCCCGTACTGGCCAATACATTTAAATCACCCGCATTTACAACAATACCATCCGCACTAATTTGTTGCCCACGCAAATTCATAGTGCTGTTTGCGGTTACGGTATCTGTAACGCTAATATTGCCATCTGCTGTTAAATCGGTTGTCGCACCTGCGACATCAGACACAGATTTTACAATCAGATTATTCGTTGCGCTTAAATCCATAGCGCCTGCATAATTAACGACATCCCCAACCGTTAAATCCAGTGCACTCAATGACATATTTGCATTTGCATTTATCAAACCATTTGAAACATCGCCTGTTACAAACGCAGAATTAATAATAACCTTATAACTATTTAAATTATTTGCAAAAAATGCCGTCGTATTTCCCGTTCCCAGATTCAAAGACCCTGTATTCAGATAAAAATTATTATCGAACGTTTCCGGCTTATCTGAATCAACGACTAAATCAAAACCCTTAGCCAGCGTTGTCGCCCCAGTAACCGTAATAGACAAATCTGCATTATTCACAAACGAAGCATTGTCACCACCGTTCACCGCCAACGAATCCGCCGTAATCGTCATTTTCCCCGATTCGTTAGTCATTGTTTCATCAACAACAATATCCGCCCCAGCAGCATTAATAGTTAATGATTGCCCTTTGTTTTCAATAACACCCGTTGCACTCAAATCCCCAGCAACATCGATTGTCATTTCCCCATCGGCATTATTTTGAATTGAGCCCACCGAAATCGTATCTGCGGTTAAATCAACATCTGTAACACCATTATTCTGTAACGCACCCGCAATATTTAATGTATTTCCAGCCGTAAAAACTGCATCACCGGCTTCAACCGTTACCGCCCCTATCGCTATATCATTACTAGCTATGACTTTAATATCGCCATCTGTGTCCACTGTCCCAGCTGTAAAATCCCTAACCCCTGTCACATTAAACACAGCATTACTAATCACAGAACCAATCGACACATCAAATGTTGCATCATCTGTATAATTTGTAATATTAAATGTCCGACCACCATTAATAGTTAATTCCCCACCGACCGTAACATCGGCATCTGTCTGCAATGAAAAAGTATTTGAAACATCACCAGCCACAAATAACGTTCCGCCAACCTGTTGTGGGATTGGCGTATCAAACACACGCATATCACCGGTAACATCAAGTGCGCCTTTTGTTGTCAATGCTGTAATCCCAGCATCCTGAACCGCGACAATCTGATCTGCCCCAATTGAAATGGCATCATCCATAACGATTCCAACATTAGAAGATTCAGACGCATTATACCCTGCTAAATCCTTAATATCTGTTACATTAATATTTTCTGGCACAGCTGCGACAGCACCAACCGGCGCTAAACCGCATAAAAAAGCAAGTAATTTCTTTAACATATTATTTTTCTATTTCTTTTTCCCACAATTTTATGATTATATTATTGCACATTTTTAGAAATCAAGGCAACATTAAACTGTATATAGAAAGGAGAAAAAATGTATTTAATCAAAAAGGTACATGCTCGTCAGATTATGGACAGCCGTGGCAACCCAACCGTTGAATGTGACATCGTATTGTCTGGGGGGGCACGCGGTCGTGCAGCCGTACCATCGGGCGCATCAACTGGAACGTTCGAAGCACTGGAATTACGTGATGGTGGTAACGCATACATGGGCAAAGGTGTTTTAACCGCGGTCAAAAACGTAAATGAAATCATCGCACCAGCAATTATCGATATGGATGCATCAAATCAAACTGCGCTGGACGAATCCATGCTGACACTGGATGGGACTGCAAACAAAGAAAAGCTAGGCGCAAACGCAATATTGGCTGTTTCGCTGGCCGCCGCACACGCTGTTGCAAACCAAAAACAGATTCCATTATACAAATACATTGCTGAAATCTACGGCAACCCGAACCCGTGTATCCTGCCACGTCCGATGATGAACATCATCAACGGCGGCGCACACGCAGACAACGGACTGGATGCCCAAGAATTCATGATTATCCCCAACGGGGCACATGATGAATTCGAAGCAATTCGCATGGGCGCCGAAGTATTTCATCACCTTAAAAAGATTTTAAAGCAGGACGGCATGTCAACCAACGTTGGCGACGAAGGTGGCTTTGCGCCAAACCTAAACTCTTGTGACGAAGCATTGGAAAAAATCGTCACCGCTATTCGCGCCGCCGGCTACACCCCAGGCAATCAAATATCAATCGGACTGGACGTTGCATCGTCTGAATTCTATCGCGATGGCATATATCATTTCGAAGGCAAACAATTAACATCTGATGAAATGATTGCGTTCTATGAGACATTGATTAATGACTATCCTGTTATTTCAATCGAAGATGCCCTGGCCGAAGAAGATTGGGCCGCATGGCGCACCTTAACCGAACGCATTGGCACGAAATGTCAATTGGTTGGCGACGATTTATTTGTAACAAACCCAACACGCTTGGCCCGTGGCATTGAAAACGGTGTTGCAAATGCTATTTTGATAAAAGTTAACCAAATCGGCTCTCTAACCGAAACATTACGTGCAATCAAAATGGCCCAAGATGCAAATTATGGTGTCGTAATTTCACACCGCAGTGGCGAAACCGAAGACACAACTATTGCAGACCTGGCAGTGGCAACAAACGCTGGACAAATCAAAACCGGCTCTATGTCACGCACAGACCGTATGGCAAAATATAACCAGTTAATCCGTATCGAAGAAGAACTGGACAAATCCGCAAAATATGGTATATAATTCAGGACGAAAAATGTATGGGGGATGCGCAATTGCGCTTCCCCCTTATTCTATTCAAGAAAATGATAACAACCGCGACAATTATTTTGACCATTAAATACATATTGGCGACATCCATATTTGTTGGGATTGTCTGCGCGCCGGCTTGGATTGCCCGCCAAACCGACAAAAACAAACAAGACATGTCTTTGGTACGTCTGGGGTCTTGGTTATTTGGCTGGTCGATTATTGGATGGTTTTACGCACTGGTTGTCGGAACACGCAAATAATTTAAGAAAATAAGTCTGTTGCCCCTTGAAAACATTTTTTGCATAACTATATGGTGGTTAAGCGAAAATTTTAAGGAGTGAACAAAATGGGAAAAGTAATTGGTATTGACCTTGGGACAACGAATTCCGCCATGGCATTTATGGACGGTTCTGACCCAAAAATCATCGAAAACTCAGAAGGTCAGCGCACAACACCATCAGTTGTTGCATTGACATCTAACGGCGAACAATTGGTTGGCATCACCGCCAAGAACCAGGCCGTAACAAATCCAGAAAACACAATTTATGAAATCAAACGTTTAATGGGTCTGCGCTTTGACAGCCCGGCCGTTCGCGAAATCGCTGCACGCGTTCCATATAAAATTGTTGCAGGCGACAATGGCGACGCATGGGTTGAAATGGACGGTAAAAAATACGCACCATCCCAGATTTCTGCCATGATTTTAGCAAAATTGAAAAAAGATGCGGAAAGCTATCTGGGCGAAACAGTAACAGATGCAGTTATCACCGTTCCTGCATACTTTAATGATTCCCAGCGCCAGGCAACAAAAGATGCCGGCCGTATCGCAGGTTTGAACGTATTACGTATTGTTAACGAACCAACCGCCGCCGCATTGGCATACGGTCTGGACAAAGGCAAAGACGGCATCATCGCTGTTTATGACTTAGGTGGTGGTACATTTGACGTATCCATCTTGGAAATTATTGATGGTGTATTCGAAGTAAAATCCACAAACGGCGATACCGCATTGGGTGGTTCGGACTTTGATGCCCGCGTCTTGGAACACCTGATTGCAGAATTCAAATCCCAAACTGGAATTGATTTATCAGGCGACAAATTGGCATTACAGCGCTTAAAAGAAGCCGCTGAAAAAGCAAAAATCGAATTATCGTCCAAGACATCTACAGACATCAACCTGCCGTTCTTGACTGCGGATGCATCGGGTCCAAAACATTTCAACACAACACTGACACGTGCAAAATTGGAATCTTTGGTTGCAGACCTAATCGAACGCACAATCGAACCATGCAAAAAAGCATTAAAAGACGCAGGCTTGGAAAAATCCCAGATTAACGAAGTAATCTTGGTCGGCGGCCAAACCCGCATGCCAAAGGTTGCAGAAACAGTTAAAGAATTCTTTGGTCGTGAACCACACAAAGGCGTTAACCCAGACGAAGTTGTCGGCATGGGTGCCGCTATCCAGGGTGGTGTTTTAAAGGGCGACGTCAAAGACGTTCTGTTGCTGGACGTAACCCCATTGTCATTGGGTATTGAAACATTGGGCGGTGTATTCACACGCTTGATTGACCGCAACACAACGATCCCAACGAAAAAATCGCAGGTCTTCAGTACCGCCGAAGACAATCAGTCCGCTGTAACCATCCGCGTATTCCAGGGCGAACGCGACATGGCGGCAGACAACAAATTATTGGGCCAATTTAATCTGGAAGGTATCGCCCCTGCCCCACGTGGCATGCCACAAATTGAAGTCTCGTTCGATATTGACGCAAACGGCATTGTTCATGTATCCGCCAAAGACAAAGGCACCGGCAAAGAACAAGCGATTTCGATTAAATCTGACGGTGGCCTAAGCGAAGATGAAATCAAACGCATGGTTGATGAAGCTGCCGCTAATGCCGAAGCCGACAAACTGAAACGCGAATTAGCCGAAGCGAAAAATACCGCTGAAACAGCCATCTTTAGTATTGAAAAATCATTAAAAGAACATGGTGATAAAATCAGCGAAGACGAAAAGAAAGCCATCGAAGAAGCCAAGAAGGAATTATCTGACGAATTGACCAAGGCCGATGCAACCGCAGAATCCTTAAAAGCTAAAACAGATGCGCTGTCTGAAAAGGCAATGAAACTGGGCGAAGCGGTTTATAAAGCCGCCCAAGCGGAACAAGCCGCCGCATCCAACGCCAACGACACGAAAAACGACGATGGTACTGTCGATGCAGACTTTTCTGAAAAGAAATAAAAACATCCCCCATTTGGGGGATTTTTTATTTATTCCGATTACATGTGAATAAAAAAATTAAAACAACGTATTTTTGTATATAATTAATTGAAATCAGTGTAAAAAATCCTAAAAAAATATGCCGAATCCAAACGGAGGTTTAGATTCGGCACAAAATCGGGTTGACAGAACCCGTAATTCTGGGATAAAATAAGGGCTAAGAAGTGTCGAAAACAAACCTCCGTTTGGATACGTGGGGTTGTTTTCAGGATGGAACAAATCTTGGGGGGGAAGGGAAAAACAATGGCAGAACAAATAAGAAGTTTTTGGTCGCACCTGTGTGGGATGTTCGGTGCAATATTTGGCATGATTGCCGGCGGTACACTGGTCACGATTGAACATGCGGGCGCTCAAATTTTTGAAGCAAATACCAATGTGGAACTAGGTAATGGCGCAGTTGTTAGTTATAAATATGGATCTTATAGTGAAAGATATTATGATTATAATGCTGGTTATGGTTGGTGTTTAAAGCTTTGTGAATATGATGACACTTCTGTGGGATGTAATCGTTGGTATGTTCAATTTTTACATTGTGCTGATGGTTATTATCAGAATACAACCCTTGCAGAAGGCTCAAATTTGACCCTTAGGATTAGTTCATCAACATCAGCCATTGGGTATGTGGCATCTCCGAGCCTCGGGACTTTGCGTGATTTTAACGCCTGTGAGGAATTGCCACTTTGTAATGGCAGTCGTCCATCAACGACGACCGGCGCCAAAGGTGTGCATTGTGAAGATTCTTTTATATCGCCCTTTACCGGACAGGAAATTCCCTGGAACGCCGATGAATATGAACAAACATATGGTTTATGCAGTAAGTGTCCATCGTATGGAGAATATGCAGCGTATACTACCAGTGGTCAAAGAGCAAATATTTCAAGCTGTTTTATGTCACGGAATACAGAATATAGCGATACCGTAGACCAATCAGATGGTGTTGCAACGGGTAAATTCATCTGGACCAGTGATTGTTATTATGGGGTTCAGAGTGGTGGCACAACGGGTGGCGGAACAACGGGTGGTGGCACAACGGCAACAACAATCCAGGAACAGGTGATAAATATCATTGCTGAGAGGATGAACATAAGTGCAGCCAATATTACATTGAATTCAACATTATACGGTGATTTGGGGATGGACGAACTAGATTTTATGGAAACGGTTTGGGATTTAGAAAATGAATTTAATGTGGAAATAGATGCAGAAGTTTATGAGAATTGGACGACCGTTGCAGACATTGTATACTGGATGCAAGAAAACGTTTAATATTGTTTTCCCGACCAATAAAAAATCCCCCGTTTGGGGGATTTTTAATTATCGTCTTCGGGTTCTTCGTCGTCATCGACTTCGACTGCATTTAAATCGATTTCCTTTGGAATACCCAAAATATCTTCAATTTTATCTGAGGCCGCATCTAAATCCATTTTATGCAACACAGCAAATTCCTGGGCCATGCGTTCCAAAGCACGCAAATACAACTGACGTGCTGAAAATGTCATTGTATCCGCAGCACTGCGACGTTGCAGATCACGAACAACCTCTGCCAGTTTCATAGGATCGCCAGAATTAATATTGTCTTCGTATTGGGCGGCACGACGTGCCCAAATCATACGTTTAGCACCGGCTTTACCCTTGGCTGATGCGATGGCTTCATCCATTTGTTTTGCCGACGACAGCGGGCGCAATCCCGAAATTTCGGCCCGTTCCAGCGGTACGCGCAATGTCATATGATTGCGTTCAAAATCGATAACCATCATTTTTATTTTCTGACCAGCGATTGTTTGTTCTTCGATTCGAACCAATTTTCCAACACCCTGGGTTGGATAAACAACATATTGTCCAGTCTTGAAATCTAATTTTTTACTTGGCATTTTTACACTCTTTTCAGGTTTGCCATTCTCTCTTGTCCCGTGTATTATACCACAAAAAACCCAAAAAACAAATTATTGAAACAAAAAAAGTAAATAAAAAGCCCCAAATCGGGGCTTTTTTTTACTTAATTATACGACGCGGGGCACTGGTTCTGCGAATCGCAGCACCACGAACCTGTTCTAATGTCTTTTTTTGTTCACGACAATCCCATGTGCCATCGTCGTTCAAAAACGCTGTTGTTCCAGACGGACAATTATGTTCTTCTAAGCGCCATGTAAAGCATCCGCCCTTTTGATACGATTCGTATGCACTGTCGGCATTATATGTACCACGAACATACAAACCGTGCTGAGAATCCCACTCGCCCTGTACCTGGCCGGCGCACCATTTGCGTTCGCCCCAACATGTAACCTTTTGCGTTCCGACCGACAATTCAACCGGATATGACGTAGCCTTGTACCCACTATTTGGCGTATTTCCACGCCCCATCGGCTTGCCCGTTTCCAGGTCTACACACCATAATTTCTGGCATTCTGCGGCCGATAAACCATCTATTTTTTTATGATCCGTCAGCACATAGCCCGGCCCACATGCAAAATCCGATGCAGCAAAGGCATTACCAACAAACAACATTAAAAATAATATAAACATTCTTCTCATACAGAACATTTTACACTTTTTTTATATATTTTACAAATAGATATTTTATTGTCCCAGTCCAGCAGGGCTGAATCGACCAATATTGTTAAACAATTCTTGAATCGCGTTCAGTTCGATTGCCGCTGGGATTTCTGTTTCACCTTCTGCGATAACAACATCTGGTAAATCAGCATCTCGTAAAACAGCCGTTTTAACAACATGCTTTCCATTTACCCATGCCAACAACACCGTTTCATCCGTATACGTTGGCGCCAAAGGTCCACGATAGTTTTCATCTGCACCAAAATACACCCAAACTGTATCCCCATGGATTGTTTTAACCTGGGGTGCACCTATTTTTTCCTGTAATTGGTCTGTAGTTTTAATATCTGCTACAACAGTTTCCAAATTTTCCGGAAAAACATACCCACGATGTTTGGTCTGGAACGTACATGCCGTCAAAGCCATTATAATGGCCGGCAATATTCGCATTTTCATACTATCCTTCTCCATTTTCTTTGACACAAGGTTTGTTTATCATTGCAAAATCTGCAATATGTTTTTTCAGTTCGCTTTTATACGCATTATTTGCCTTAGCCAAATCGACCAGTTTATTAAACTGAGGATTTGCCGCGCGCGCCGCCGCGAAACGCGTTTCTGTTTTCAAGAAATCTTCCAACGGCAACGGATTATCCACAGAAGAATCCATGCTTAATGGATTTTCACCTGCGGCAATACGTCGCGGGTCAAATCGGAATAACGGCCACGCCCCAGTCTGAACCATCTGGGTTTGATGTTCCGCGCCATTTTGCAATGCGAACCCATGTGCAATACATGGTGCGTACGCCAATATAATTGACGGACCGTTAAATGATTCAGCCTCACGAAAGGCACGAATCGCCTGGACCTGGTTTGCGCCCATCGCAATTTGCGCAACGTATGCGCCACTCATCATCGCAATCAGCCCCAAGTCTTTTTTAGCATGTTCTTTGCCGCCAATGGCAAACTTCATACTGGCCCCAAATGGTGTTGACTTAGACTGCTGGCCACCGGTATTAGAATATCCTTCGGTATCCAAGACCAATATATTTACATTTTCACCACTGTGTAATATATGGTCAACGCCACCATAGCCAATATCATATGCCCAACCGTCACCACCGATAATCCATACAGATTTATCAACAATTTCCCCGACCAGACTTTCCGCCAATCGTGCACGTTCGCCTGGGATTTTTGCCAATTGGTTACGCAAATCAGTTTCGATTTCGCGCTGTTTTATTGCATCAACTACGTCAAACAATTGCTCAACATTTTCAATTCCTAATTCAAACAATAATGATTTCAGGTTTTCACGCTTCTGATTCAACGCCAAACGCATCCCCAATCCATATTCTGCATTATCTTCGAACAATGAATTAGACCATGCCGGCCCACGGCCCATGGCATCCTTGGTCCATGGGGTCGTTGGCAAATTCGCGCCATAAATAGACGAACAGCCCGTCGCATTTGCAACAACCATACGATCGCCAAACAAATGCGCCAACATTTTAACATATGGCGTTTCACCACAGCCGGCACACGCACCTGGAAATTCAAAGTAATGCGGCAATAATTCAACATGCTTTGGGATATTCAGGTTTAATTTTTCGCGATCCACATCTGGCAACTTTTCCGCTGCATTAAATGCCGCTTGATTTTCGTCCATGACATCCGCTGCATTTACCATCGACAATGCCTTAACAGGGCAATTTTTCACACATATATTGCAACCTGTACAATCCGCCGGCGAAATATTTAATGTATAATACATATTAGCACCCAATTCTGGGGTCTTCATCGACACAACAATTACACCATCTTGACGCGCCTGTTCAGCTTGCTGTTCTGTCATAACCTTGATACGAATTGCCGCATGCGGACACATCATAGAACACTTGCCACACTGGATACATTTTTCCAAATCCACCGTTGCAACACGTGACGACACCGCACGCTTTTCATACTTTGACGTGCCGACCGGATATTGTCCGCCACCAAATTCACCATCAACACGGAATCGCGACACCGGTATTGCATCACCGCGCTGGGCCGCCATTTCGCCCAACGTGCCCGCGATTTCAGCCGGGGTATCCAATGTCATTGCTGGCACAAAATCAGGCGCAAAATTTGACACAGACGACGGCAATTTATATTCATGCAGGTAATCTGCTGCCTTGTCTACCGCGGCCCAGTTTGCTTCTACAATTTCCATGCCTTTTTTCTTGTATGTTTTTTCAATTGCAACCTTGGCACTCTGCGCTGCAACACTTGGGTCAATAACACGTGTTAAATTAAAGAAATTCAACATAATAAATGTGTTAATACGATTCCCCAGTCCTAATTCCGCCGCCGCTGTATTCGCATCCAAGAAAAATACCCGCGCACGAATTCGCATCAGGTGTTCTTGAACATCACGCGGCAGGTTTGCAAACGCCACATCTGGGGCCATTGATGTATTAATCATCACTGAACCACCCGCGCGCAACCCACGGAAGACATCAAAACGTTGGGCAATCATAAAGTTTGAAACGCTGATAAAATCTGCCACTTCGACCAAGTATTGACTTTTAATCGGCGCATCAGAAAATCTGATATGCGACGCGGTCAAACCACCTGATTTTTTCGAATCGTATACCGCATATGATTGTGGATATAAATCAGAATTTTCCCCAACAATTTTTACAATATTTTTTACTGCGCCAACTGTGCCATCACTGCCGATACCATACAGAATTGCAGTTTTGAAATTTGGATCTTCAACAGAAAACGCCGCATCTGTTTTCAGTGATAAACCCGTCAAATCGTCGTCAATTCCAACCGTAAAATTATGTTTCAGTTCGCCACGCATCATATTTTCATAAATTGCCTTAACATCACGTGGCTTAAATTCTTTAGAGCCCAAACCATATCGCCCCCCAAACACATTTGCCGCATCCCCAACAACAGATTTAACATCCAGATACAGTGGTTCACCCAATGCGCCAGGTTCTTTGGTACGATCCAGCACAGCGATATTTTTAACCGATTTCGGCAACACGTTTCGGAACGCATCTACTGGGAACGGACGATACAAATGTACCTTTACCAACCCCAGTCCCGCCGGCATATGCGCCAATGTTTCTTCAATAGTTTCACATGCACTGCCCATTGCGACAATTACATGTTCGGCATTTTTATCCCCAACATATTCAACCAGCTTATAATTACGTCCAGTCAGTTCCCCAAATTTATCCATGCATTTTTGCACAATTTCCGGTGTATTATCATACAACGGATTTGCCGCTTCGCGCCCCTGGAAATAAACATCTGGATTTTGCGCAGTACCACGAATTGTTGGTTTGTCTGGGGTCATACCACGCGCACGATTTTCCAAGACCAAAGAATCTGGAATCATTTCACGCAACACGTCATCATCAACACGCGTCAAACGTGATTCTTCGTGACTGGTGCGGAAACCATCAAAGAAGTGCAAGAACGGCACACGTGTCCGCAACGTTGCAGCATGCGCAATTGCCGCCATGTCATGCGCCTGTTGCACATTGTGCGACGACAGCATCGCAAACCCCGTTGAACGCACAGACATAACGTCACTGTGATCACCAAAGATTGACAGCGCATGTGTTGCCAATGCACGCGCCGCCACATGCATAACGAACGGTGTCTGTTCACCTGCAATTTTATACATATTTGGAATCATTAACAACAATCCCTGGGATGCGGTAAACGTCGTCGCAAGCGAGCCCATCTGTAACGCGCCATGCATTGCGCCGGCGGCACCCGCTTCGGACTGCATTTCAATAATTTGTGGAATTGCGCCCCAAATATTTTTCTTGTGCTGGAACGACCACTCGTCCGCCAATTCCCCCATAGTACTGCTGGGGGTAATTGGATAAATTGCTGCAAAATCAACACATCTGTACGCGACATCGGCCGCCGCCCAGTTACCATCAACAATTAATTTAGACATACTTTTTTCCTTACCTGAATTAAACGTCTGGTAAATAATACCCCCATTTAACATCCAAGGCAATAAAAATCCCCCAAACGGGGGATTTTTTATTGGTTTATAATCCAAAGATTAGTATTCTGTTATCGTTACATCTGCACCTTCTTCCTCAAACATTGTCTTATAACATTCTGCCGCCGTACAAGAGAAGTCTTCTATAATCGTTGCCGGTGCTGAATCTACAATGGCTTTAGCTTCCTTTAGCCCCAGCCCTGTAACACTTTGTACTATTTTAATAACTTGCGGTTTTTGCTCTCCCTCATCATCCAATGTTATTGTGCAATTACCACTGCCATTCATTGCTTCGCAATCTGCCCATGGATTGGGTTCTGGTTCAGAACCACTATACATACAGCTTTGAGTCCAGACGAAATTACCCGTTGCATTACCGTCATGTTCAACCGCATCATTACGCTCTGTATTCGCAGACATAAAACAACTGGATACATTTGTTGAAAACTGTTCACTGTTTGCCACATATTCTCCATACGGTGGGCATGGGGCACATAAACCAATGGTTGCGCTTTCTGGGGTCACATAGTACCCTTCAATATCATATGGATCACCGCGAAAGCTATTTGCAATCGAACCCAAAATTCTATAGGTCGATGTACTAAAATACACATCTGAATGCGTAAAACATGTTTGTCCGCCACTATTTCCCCATTGTCCAGTTGCCGACGTTACACCAGACAACGAACTCATACCTTTGGTTAGCTTCTTCCCAGAAGACACGACAAGACTTTCAATGGCCATTCCTTCTGTGGAATAATATCCCGCTGCGCAACCGAAAAAAAATGTATAATAACGCGGGAACTGTGTTGAAGCCTGATAACAAGTGGTTGCGCCATTACATAGATTAGCATGCGGGCTGTCTACTTTTCCACACAGCCACCCACCGCCATAACAATACTTCACAATCGCACCATTAGACAATGTGGATTGCGTATAATTTGATGAATCAGATGGTACTCTACATGTCGTATGTGCGCTCGCTGCCCAAGCACGCTCAATCGTGACCAGTGTGCCGCCGGCAATCATGCCCAATATTGCACCGAATATCCCGCACAGGTGCGACCAAAAACTTCTTATTTGTTCTGCCATTGTTTTTCCCTTTCCCCCCAAGATTTGTTCCATCTTGAAAACAACCCCACGTATCCAAACGGAGGTTTAGATTCGGCACAAAATCGGGTTGACAGAACCCGTAATTCTGGGATAAAATAAGGGCTAAGAAGTGTCGAAAACAAACCTCCGTTTGGATTCGGCATATTTTTTTAGGATTTTTTACACTGATTTCAATTAATTATAGGCAAAATACGGCATTATTTTTATAGTTCAAATATATAATTATAAAAACACCGCCAATCGGCGGTGTTTGAATTCGTGGCGCATCCAGAAGGATTCCCTCGGGCTAAAGCCCTGTGGGGCATTCCTTACGGTTTGACGGCGTTTTACTTGTCAAACCTACTCGTTGTCGAACCAGGGTTCAAATCCTTGGATTTGCATCACAAATTAAAACACCGCCAATCGGCGGTGTTTGAATTCGTGGCGCATCCAGAAGGATTCGAACCCTCAGTCTTCTGATCCGTAGTCAGATGCTTTATCCAGTTAAGCTATGGATGCAACGGATTCTTATTTTATACCTTTTTATTCTAAATGCAAGCAAAAAGAATAAAATTTAGCGAACTAAATATGGGCACTTAAATTGACTGATGCACCCCAGCATTTTATCGTACGATGCACAAATCATGCACGAAGATGATGGTGTGCGTACTTCGGCCGGTGCTGAAATAATCGTATCGTCAAATACTGGTTTAACATCCGTTGCCTCAACAACAACAGAATCAGCATTTTCAACCCAAACTTTTGGGGCGGCTTTTGGCATAGCCTGTTCAAAAACATTACTGTCGATATACATAATAAATCCTTTGTTTTTAGTATTTCGTTGACAAATATATAGCACAATTATTTATTTTGTCAAGCGCTTTCTTATTTTTATGCATATATATAAATAAAAAATCCGCTGATTTCCCAGCGGATGATTTTCCTATTTTATATTTTGTAATTCATTTAGTTTGGATTTTAATTCACGAACACGTTTAACCGCCTGCTCGTACTCGAACGCAAAATACGTCCGGTCACGTTCCATATCATCAGTGTCTTCGTAATCATCCAAAGAAATACCACTACGCATACGCGCCCAATGTTCCACCCAGGCTTCGGTGTCACGTAAATCTATACGAAATGCTTCCAATCGCGGTTCTAGCATTGCTAATTTATATGTAGTATTAAATTTATCTGCAAATTTCAATTCCTGAATCGCCAATGCTCCGCGTGCAACATTGTCTTTGGCAATTTCTATTTTGCGTTCTAAATCTGCAGGCGTATCTTCACCTTCTTCATAGCGTGGCGTTTCATAGTGGGAAATACTGGCTTCCCAGTCACGCAATCCCTGTAAACGCACGTTCAACCCCGGCAATTCTGCATCCGCCTGTTTAGCAGATTCCGCCAAAGGTTTTGCCTTGGCCACTTTGAAATCCACAACAGATTTCAATATATGAAAAACACCAATATTAACACGTTTAGCCATTTTATCCTCCATGCCCAACAATATCTATATAGTACACAAATAGCATTTTGTCAATATACAACAAAGAAAAAAGACCGGGTTACCCCGGCCTCTTTTTTTTTCTTGTACTATTTAGCAGCCCGCGTAAATGCACCATTATCCAACATTTCACGCACTACAAAGTGCTTGATTTTCTTAGCAGATGTCTGGGGCAAATCTTCCTCTGTTATTGCAAAGTCACGAACCCATTTATATTGAGCAATTGCCAAGTTAGACTTCTTAATCAAGAACTCAACACGTTCCACGGTTGTGCCTGGCTTTACCTGGAATACGCCATATGGAACTGTTTTACCATTAATTACGTATTCGAACACTGCCGCTGCCAAGATTTCATCATTCTGCATATAAAGATCTTCCAGTTCATCTGGGTATACATTTTTACCACTGTCCAGAACAATAACTTGTTTCTGGCGGCCTTTTACAATCAAGCGACCTTTTTTATCAAGTGTTCCAATGTCACCCGTTTTAAACCAACCATCTTCGAACGCATCTGCATTGGCAGCATCATTGTCGATATATCCCGGCATAACCATATTCCCACGAATCCAGATTTCACCGATTCCTTCTTTGTTTGGATTATGAATCTTTAATTCATTACCCAGCAATGGCCCTGCGTAAAACATTTCCCCATTTGCACGACGAAATGCAAAATTAAAGTTGCCCGGCCCCGTTGTTTCTGTCAAACCATAGCAATCCCCAACCACAAATCCTAATTTTTCATAGAATTTGCGAATCGATGGCTTTAATGTCGCGCCGGCTGATACCAAGACCTTGGTATTTCCACCAAACAAATCGTGTATTGGTTTTGTAACCTTTTTCACAACGCCACCCAAACCAATCGCACGCAACACATGACGCAACGACACAACCACGCGTATCAGTGTCCACGCATGCTTGGCACGCGCCGCATCTACAATCTTCTTATAGAACACTTCCCAGATACGTGGAACGGCTGGGATAACTTCTGGTTTATACTGTTTAAAGTCCTTCAAGAATTCTTGTGGTTTTAATACCGGTTGCAACAATAATTTCCCATGCAAACATACCGGCACAATGATGTTAATCACCACACCATATATATGATACAATGGCAAGAATCCATAGAACGTATATCCCGGCAAAATCACATCTTTGTAAAATTGCGCACCATCTACCAACCCCAATAAATTATTGTGTGTCAATCCTACAACCTTTGGATTACCGGTCGACCCCGATGTAAAAGACAGCTGTGCAACGTCACTGCGTTCAACATCCGCCATTACAAAATCATTTTCGTCCGTATCATCAATCGTTTCAATATCGACCATTTCTGCGGGCGCATCATCAATAAAATAATGCTTTTGCGCCAAAACCAATTTACAGTTTGTACGCTTCATCATATTGATGTGTTCGTTTGTCTGTAAACCAGTATCCAACATCAAAACCTGTGCACCCTGGGATGCAATGGCGAAATACGAACGAACAAAGTCCGGTGTATTACCCGACAGAATCGCAACCGTATCCCCTTTTTTGATGCCAAAGCGCTTTGCCAATGTAACGGCACGTTGCTTTACCTTTCTTAACAAATCTGCATAGGTTTCTTTTTCGCGGACAAAGAAAATACGATCTTTGTTCTGTTCGCACGCCTGCTGCAGCATTTCATAAATATTTTTTATCATAATAATGCTCTTTATTTTATGTTAAGCCAATCCCAGGGCACCATTACCCCAAGACATATTACTAATGTAGCCTTTTTTAGTGGGAAACACAACCTATTTTAGACAAACAACATGTTTTTATCCGTCAATATATAGTGTCCGAATCACATTTTTTAATCAATATTTTGTATTTTTGTTCAAAATCCGAATCAGTTCCCATGAAAAAAAACATAAAATATTGACACAAAAGGATATTTCGTATTAAACACCCGATTCTGATTACATGCGCAAACACGCAGAAAATATGCCTTTTTAAAAGTAAAGCAAAAAATACAAAAAAAATTACGTTTTATACATTGTTTATATACGCTAAAAACTATATATTGTTATCAAATCGAACAAACAATCACTATATATTGTGTTTTAGTAGTATCGGAGTATTAAAATGTCAGAAACACATATTGAAACAAAAATTGAAATTACACCAAACTTTACAACCAAACTGGTTGCTGTCCAGAAACGCGGTGGCGAAACTGTGCCATTTGATGCATATAAAATCTTTAATGCAATCAAACGCGCGGTTGACGTTACAACCGAATTAACCAATGACCAGATCATAGCAATCACACAATCTGTACTGGATACACTGGGTGATGAATTTGCCCAGCGCGCACCATCGGTTGAAACAATCCAGGATACAGTGATTCGCAAACTGATGGACAACGGCGCATATAAAACGGCGGAATCATATATTATATATCGCCAGAAACGCACCGAAATTCGCGAATCGATGGTTGATGCCGTTGATATTATCGAAGGATATGTTGGTGGCTCTAATTGGCGCATCAAAGAAAACGCAAACGTCGGATATTCAATTGGCGGATTGATTCTGCGCACATCTGAACGCGTAACGGCTGAATATTGGCTGAACCTGTACCCACGTGCCGTGGCCGAAGCACACAAAAACGCGGCCATCCACGTACATGATTTAGGCTGGCTGACGGGTTATTGTGCGGGTTGGTCACTGCGCGAATTATTGTACGAGGGCTTTAATGGTGTCCCAGGCTATCTGCATTGCGAACCTGCTAAACATATGGCAACTGCAATTTCGCATATGGTGAACTTCTTGGGCACATTACAAAATGAATTCGCCGGGGCACAAGCATTTTCATCGGTTGATACGTACCTTGCACCATACGTTCGCATTGATAACCTGTCATACGAAGATGTAAAAAATGCGATGCAGACATTGGTGTTCAATTGTGGCGTACCATGCCGCTGGGGAACACAAACACCATTTATAAACTTCACATTTGACTGGACATGCCCAACGGATTTAAAGCCACAGCGCCCATTTATTGGCAGCAAACAGGTTGACTTTACCTATGGCGAGCTGCAGGCGGAAATGGACATGATTAACCGCGCATTTATTGAGGTTATGACCGAAGGCGACGCCCTGGGCCGTCCATTTACCTTCCCAATTCCAACATATAACATTACACCTGATTTCCCATGGGATCATCCAAATGTCAAACCACTGTTTGAATTAGCGGCAAAATACGGTATTCCAAACTTCCAGAATTTCTTGAATTCTGATTTGAATCCAACAGACGTTCGTTCAATGTGCTGTCGTTTACGTCTGGATGTACGTGAATTGTTAAAACGCGGTGGCGGTCTGTTTGGCTCTGCTGAAAAGACAGGCTCTATCGGGGTTGTAACAATCAACCTGGCACGACTGGGCTATATACACAAAGGCGATCGTGACGGCCTGTTCCGCGAATTGAAACGTTTGCTGGATTTGGGACGTGACAGTCTGGAAATCAAGCGCAAGATTATCACCAAAAACATGGAACGCGGCCTGTATCCATTTACCCGTCGCTATCTGGGCGATTGGAGTCACCACTTCTCTACTATTGGTGTGAACGGCGCAAACGAAATGGTATTGAACTTCACAAATGGTGCAGAAAACATTGCAACCGTATTTGGCAAGAAGCTGGTTCTGGACGTTATGGATTTTATTCGTGAAAACCTGGCTAATTTCCAAGAACAAACAGGCAACCTGTATAATCTGGAAGCAACCCCAGCCGAAGGTTGTTCATACCGCTTTGCAAAAACAGACGTCAAAAATTTCCCAGACATTATCACAGCGGGAACAAAAGACGCACCATATTACACAAATTCAACCCAATTACCTGTAAACTTTACAGACGACCCATTTGTCGCCTTGGAACACCAAGAAGAATTACAGCGTAAATATACCGGTGGAACAATGTTGCACCTGTATATGGGCGAACCGGTATCCAGTGGCGATGCCGCACAAAAGATTGTCCGCACAATTTTCGAAAATTACAAAGTGCCATATATGACATTGACACCAACATTTTCGATTTGTCCGAAACACGGATATTTGCCGGGCAAACATGAATTCTGTCCGAAATGCGACGCAGAAAACGGCGCAAATCAGGCATAACAACAAACAACAATTTAACAGTCAGCATAAAAGAAAGGGAGGAACACATTATGACTAATTGCCAAAGAACACGTTGCGAAGTATTTTCACGCTCTATGGGTTTTATTCGCCCAGTATCAAACTTTAACATTGGCAAATATTCTGAATTTTGCGAACGCAAAACATTTACAGAATCAAATTGTTTAACAACGGGCTGCCGTCACGCTGAACTGTTAAAGAAAGCAGCATAAGTTTATTGTTATGAAGTCTGTACAAATCGGGGGATTGGTTTCATTTACCACAATTGATTATCCTGGGAAACTGGCGGCTGTGCTGTTCTTGGTTGGATGTCCATTGCGGTGTGCATATTGTTCCAATCCCCATTTATTAACCCCACATGATGGCGAATACGATCCAGAACGCATATTCGATTGGCTAAAATCCCGCGTTGGCAAATTAGAAGCCGTGGTATTTTCTGGTGGCGAAGCATTAATGCAGGGTGACATTGCCATTGAATACATGCGCCGTGTACGTGAATTGGGTTTTAAAATCGGATTACACACAAACGGATTCTATCCCGACGCATTGCGTCGCGCATCAGACGTGATTGATTGGATTGGGCTGGATTTCAAAGCAACGCGTGAAAAATATCCAGACTTAACCGGTCAACATATTGCATATGACAATATGATGAAATCGCTGGACATCTGGCGCGACACCGGCAAGGATTTTGAGGTTCGCATAACCTGTGACCCGCGTTTTATTACCAAGTCGGATTTAATCGAAATTGCAGAGATTTTAAACGCCCGCAACGTTGCAAACATCGCAATTCAAAAATATATTCCACACTTCGAAGATGCAGCACACCAAACAGATTCTGCCGCACGCGAACAATTCTTTAATGACGATGCATTACGCACGAAAATAAATTCCATGTTTAAAACCGTCACATGGCGTGAATAAAAAAATCCCCCCTTCCCAGAAAAGAAATATTTTTTTGAGATATGAAGACTTAAATAAATAAAAGTTTATCTAAGCAATTGCGCAACCAAAAATGTTAGGTTATAATTAGCATGTTATGACGATTTGTCATAATGGGGTGTAGAAACCCGTTCAGTTGCATCAAAACATAGAGCAAACGCATTATGTTTTGTCGAAAAAAACTCCTGAACTTTGTTGTCAGGAGGGTTGCGAATATATTGAATAAGCACACAATTCAACTGATTGTTTCTAACCTCCTGACCACTCGTTTAAACGCGTGGTTTTTGTTTTTTCGCGAACAAAACAAAAGAAAGGAGCAAACAAATGAAAAAACTTTTAACTTTAACCGCGATGGGGTTAATATTTACCACCCCTGCAATATCAGCACAAAAATGTGTAGCATTAAATGAAACAACGACGTGTGATACCGATAACGTAAGTTATGGCACAACCGAATATACCCGCACTTGTATAACAAATGGCATTGATTTTCCTGTGACTATAACAGGGATGGTTTCGCAAACGATTGCTACCGCCCCTTTGGAAATCCAGGCAACCATCGATACAACGTCTGTGAATACAGGAACCTGTTGGTGCCGAATTATACGTCCAGTTGTATCTAAATGGATTTCATTAGCAGTAAGCGGCAACCAGCTACAATGTCCTGCGAATTGTATAAATAACATTATGTCGACAGATACACAAGTAAGACAGGTTTTATTAAATGCGCTTTTTAATTAAACATAGGTATAAGCAAAATGAAACGATTAATATTCTTATTTTGTTTGAGCCCAATAATGACACACGCCGCCGGTCCATCGACCTCGTGTCCATCGGGCTATATCGCAATTGATGAACCAAATATAACCATTGCAACCAATTGCCCCAATGGTATGGTATCTGCTGGCACAGCAGAATCATGTTTGTCATCATCATTATCGGCAGAGTGTTATATGTATGCTCCTGCGGGAATTAGCTATACTGACAGCAGCGGCACATACGAATACACAGAAGCATGTCCACTATCCTAGAAAAATCCCCCGCCCGGGGGATTTTTTGTTAATAAAGTTCCCACCAACAATCTTCATTTATTATAAAAGTACCAGATATACTTTGTATTGGTGCATTTGCACCATAATAACAAGAATCCAAACCAGAACGATAAAGTCCCTCTTCATAATTCATACTGGGGGCGGGATAATCATACGACGAATTTCCAATGGACGTCACATCCGCAGCCAACTTTGGGCATTCTAAACAATATGTACCGTCGCTACTACCGTCATTGTAATACCCATCTTCACAAATCTTACAGCTTGTTTGCCCTGGCTCATCTTGATATGCGCCCGTATCACAACTATTGCACTTGCCGTTGTATTCATAAGTTCCAGCCGCACACTTATAACACGAAGAAGACGCGGTACTGCCCGTAGAAGATGTAGTATATCCACCGGTACACTTCACGCATGTCGTATCCAAATTTGCGACAGGCATATAATACCCCTTTGGACACACGGTACACGTTCCCGAATTATTTGTACTTGGTTTATAATAAGTTCCAGCATTACATAATGTGCACACATCCGTATATCCTTCAACCATGACAGAGTCCGCCCCAACCATAAAGGCTTCATTACACATTGAAATACATTTTGTTCTAAGAGTCCCAGTTAGCCCCAAATCGGCACATTCTGTTGCGCCAGCACCCGACAACTCGCATCTTTGCAACAAATTATAACACTGAGCTGCAGTCAACGCACCCGCCATAACATTAGTTGTACAAAACAGCATCAAAGCCGCCGCAACTAAACCGACGTTTAGATTCGGCACAAAAACGGGGGTAAAAATATGCAGAAATCAGGGATTTTTAATTGTGAATTTATGCTACGAAAAAACGTCCCATTGGATTCGGCATTGTTTTTTCTTCTCTATGCCTTGTATTATAACGATTTGCGCGATTTTTAGCAAGGTGTTTTTTGGTTAGATAAATAAAAGTTTAGTGGTTAGTGCAAGTGGCTAGTGGTTAGTGTTTGTGCTCATTGAAAAAAATCCCCCCAGGAAGGAATGGGGGGGATTTTTTTACAGCCAAATCGCGACACTGGGTTATGCCGCCTTCTTGGCATCTGCAAGGATTTCCACAGGTGCTTTTTTACCATTAACTACATCTGCATCAATCACAATTTCTACTAACTCTTCATTATCTGGTGCATCAAACATTGGCTGCATCAAGACACGTTCCAGTATCCCACGCAATCCACGCGCACCAGTCTTGCGTGCAACCGCCATTTTTGCAATTTCACGCAAACCATCATCTGTTATTGTTAATTTGACATCGTCCATTTCTAACATTGCCGAGAATTGCTTTACAACCGCATTCTTAGGCTCGGTCAAAATTTTAACCAATGCGTCTTCGTCCAATTCACGCAATGTTGTGATTACCGGCAAACGTCCAACCAATTCTGGGATAATTCCAAACTTTACTAAATCCTCTGGACGTACATCTGCAATATAACTTTTTTCTTCGCGTTCCTTTTTGGATTCTACATTTGCCCCAAAACCAATACCACGACGCGCCGCCGAACGATTAGCAATAATTTTATTCAATCCATCAAACGCCCCGCCACATATAAACAAGATTTTGCTGGTATCCAACTGAACTGTGGCTTCGCCTGGATGCTTGCGCCCCGCCCCACCGGCTGGGACATTTGCAATCGTGCCTTCGATTAATTTTAATAACGCCTGTTGCACACCTTCGCCAGAAACATCACGCGTCAGCGATGGGTTCTCAGATTTACGTGAAATCTTGTCAATTTCGTCGATATAGATGATACCACGCGACGCACGTTCGACATCAAAATTGGCATTTTGTAATAAACGTGTCAGAACACTTTCCACGTCATCACCAACATATCCAGCCTCAGTCAATGTGGTTGCATCTGCAATTGCAAATGGAACATCCAAAATACGTGCCAATGTCTGGGCAAATAAAGTCTTACCCGTCCCTGTTGAACCAACCAACAATACATTAGACTTTTGAATTTCAACGTTGGATGTAGTCGCCACACTGTGTCGTTTGTAATGATTATACACCGCCACCGACAATGTGCGCTTTGCTTCGTCTTGGCCGATTATATAATCGTTCAAGAAATTATAAATCTGGCGTGGTGTCGGTAGCTTAGCTGTATCACGACTGATTTCATTTTTAACATCATCAGCCATAATATCATTACACAAATTAATACACTCGTCACAGATGCAAACATTGCGTCCACTGACCAGTTTTTTTACTTCATACACGGCCTTGCCACAGAAACTACAAAACTGATTATTATTTTCTGCCTGTGATGGTGTTGTTTTTTCGTCGCTCATCGTACTAAACCCAATTATTTACGTTCCAAAATACCGTCAATTAATCCGAAATCTTTTGCCTCACTCGGGCACATCCAGTTATCACGTTCCATTGCATCAAACAATTCTTTTTCTTTACGTCCCGTAAATTCAGACATCTGTTTGATTAAGGTCTTTTTATTTTTCTGATACTGTGTCAGACGAATTTCCATATCTGTAATTTGTCCTTCGGCCCCGGCCAATGGTTGATGAATCATAATTTGTGTATTTGGTAAAACAAAACGTTTACCTTTTTCACCGGCCGCCAGCAACACAGAGCCCATAGACGCAACCAGCCCCATACCAATTGTCGAAACCGGCGCTTTGATATATTGCATTGTATCCATAATTGCCCATCCCGCGGAAACATCACCACCCGGACTATTTATATACATAGATATATCTGCATTTGGATTTTCAGATTCTAAAAACAGCAACTGTGCCACAATACTGTTTGCCATTGCTGGTTCAATTGCGCCATTAACCATCACGATACGATCACGTAACAGGCGCGAATAAATATCAAACGAACGTTCACCACGTGGTGATTCTTCGATAACCATTGGTATTAATGCCATAACCAATTCCCTTTTGTTAACAAATAAAATTATATCACAGAAAAACCCGATTCGCGAATTTTACAATATATATAAAACGTTTTTACGTTTTTTCAAGTCAAACCATTAAAAAACCGCCCATTTGGGCGGTTTTTACTATGGACTAGAAATTATATCTGAACTTAAACAACCCTGTTTGTGAAGTATAATCTTTGTGCAAGGTTAATTCATAATTCAATGACAATTCCAACCCGCGGTATTCAGCAGTCAGCCCCAGACCAAATTCACCACCCATGCGGCTCAGGCTGTCTACATCAACATAGTACGCTGCCGCACCTGGGAACACAACGGTTGCCTGGGCATCTTCGGACAAGAAGTCATATGTCATTGCCGCACGCATAGATGGGCTGAACTTAACCGCTGTATCCGATTCGATTGCGAACGCATATTTCAGTCCCGCAACCCCCGACAAGAAGTTTACATCCAAGTCTTTTACAGTTGCACCAAAGCTGTTTTCATGTTCACCCTGGGTTGTATGCAAATAACGCAAACCAACTTCTGGTGTTACACCGCTTGCAAAATCATATCCGAACATAGCCTGCGCGCCATATGCCTTGATATCATAATTCTGATCCAAGAATTCGCCCATAATATTGGCCATATCCGTATATTCAGATTCCGTATATGTCAATGTTGCATTTACATACCATGCAGCTGGCTTATATTGGCCATATACGAATATAGAATTGCTTTCTACATCAATATCACGACCACCGCCCAAAACATCTGTGTCGCTGTATGCATAACCACCACCCAGTGTAAATACGTTATCAATCAAAGTATCGCCACCCATTGCAAAGCCACGGGAACGACCTTCGAACTGAGAACCCATTTTAGACTTGTTCACAATACCCTGGGCCCAAACACCTGCACCGGTTACATCGCCACCGGCACGTCCAGTTATCCCGCCGACTGTCGACATACGACCCGATGCTAATGACAATACCTGACTTTGAACCGAAGATGACACAGATTGCCCAACTGGTTTTTTATTTGGGTTAACCTTGGCCACTTCTTGTTCAACGGCTGCGACATCTTCGTTATTCAACGCTTCTTGCATTGCCAAAGAAACCTTTTGCAGTTTTGCATCCGTAGAAGCCGCCAACCCAGATACAGCACCCGCCGCCGCAATCGATGCGCCTGTATCCGTTGCGATTTCAGCTGCCTGTCTGGCGGTCAATGTTGCAATACCATCAACAATTGATGTCTGGTATGTTTTACCAAAATCAACCGATAAATTAGCATCTGTAAATTGCGATACATCGTATACCCCCGCTGTACCGGCGCTTAATAAAACGTTACCTGCGCCTGACAAAGCACCTGTAACATCCACAGAATCTTTGTCGTTTAACAATGATGCCATCAAAGTACCATCAATATTAATTGTACCTTGTTCAATTGATGCATAGTTCATATTTAACGTTGCACCTTCTTCAATATTCAGAATACCATCACCCGTGATACCACCATCAATTGTTGTCATACCTGATGCAATTGTAACCGTCCCCAGGTTATGAATATCGTTTGCCACACCATTTGCGGTATTGCCGGTAAATGTGTTGTTGCCATCTAATGTAAACTTACCACCCTCGTCATTAAAGATTGCACCACCTTTTACACCGGCCACATTATTCGCAAACGTGTTATTTCCAGACAAATTAAACACACCATGGTTTGTTGAATCCAAGCCAACACCGGTATCATTGCCATAGTTAATATCAACCCCATTGTAAATCACACCACCCGACAACTTGGCCGAATTTGATTCAAATGTTGTATCTGCAATATTTACGACACCATCATAAATACTTTCAATTGCACCACCATGTTTACCGGCTTTGTTACCAACAAATTCAGAAGATTTAATTGTCAGATATCCATTATCAACACTGGTATTATGACGTGCCACGATTGCGCCACCACTGACCCCCGATTCATTTTCCAAGAAATGAACATTCGTCAATGTGGCTTTGGCTTTTTGACCAACGAACAGTGCCCCTCCACCATTGGCATCTGCGGCCGCATCATACGCCTTGCCATCCAGGATAATTGCCTTGGCTGCGACATTGTTTTTGAAATCAACATCTGAAACCGTTGCATCCAGGTACAGTCCCAAAGCCCCACCGTCTGCCAACGCATGATTGCCCACAAATTCACCACCGGCAATGGTTGTATCACCTGTGCTACGTGATGTAGAAAAAGCACCATTTGAATACGCAACATTGTCATAAAAATCTGTATCATTGACCGTAATTGTGCCATTATTTTTAATCGCACCGCCAAAACCATCAACAACAGAATTTCCAACAAAATCCGTATCGATAATTGTCATTGAACCAGCATTATAAATCGCACCACCTTCAACTGTTGCGCTATTATACTCAAAATCCGCATCAACAATTTTCATACTGGCTTTGTTGTCACCCTTGTCCAATCTGCCATCATTATAGATAGCACCGCCAGATTCCGCTGTATTGCGTACAAAATCAGAATCTTGCATATAAACCGCATTACGTTCCGTTACGCTGTCATAAAATGTTGCATATATCGCCCCACCCTTCATCACAGCATTATTTCCAACAAAATCTGTATCATAAATATCTAATTTTGCATTTTTATTATTACCCATGGTTGGCGCACGCATTGCAACCGCACCACCATCCGATGTCGAAGAATTATTTTTCAACAAAACATCTGTCATTTTAGCAGTAGAATCAGAACCAAAGAACACTGCACCACCACCGTCAACCGACGTATCAGAATTAGTATTATCTGTTACCGTACCGTATACACTGTTACCAATAAAGTCAGCATTTCTTATATCCGATTCACGTCCCAGCCACATTGCACCACCAGCTGCATATGCCTTATTATTTAAAAACTGTACGCGCGCGCCATTGTAATCTTTTACAAATAATTTTGTGCCTGCGGTATACCCCTCTGCCAAAGCACCACCAACACCATGCCATTTACCTGTTGCTTTGTCATAAACCTGATCTGCAGATAAATTCGAATATCTACCACCAGCAATTGTTAATTGACCGCCTTTTGTCAAATAAATTGCACCGCCACTCCAGACATCTGACTGACCAAAATCAGCCCAGGTCTGATTTATGAACGACTTATTTTCACCTGCACCCACAACTGTACGTTCTACCTCTGCCATTGCGGGCATTACCATCAAGGCTGGCAAAACACTACAGACTTTAATCAGGTCTGCGAAACACTTGGTATTGGACATAAGGTTCTCCTTCTTCTGAAATTAATCCCATTTGGATGTTTTTATTCGTAGCATATTATTTTGAATATTCAATAAAATTATTATCTTCTTTTTTATTGACAGCAAAAAATATGCCGCCAATGAAATTTGGCGGTCGGGTGGGTTAAGAAAATCATAATTTAGAATGACCCCGCCGGCCTTTGGACAACGCCTGTTGCATAACCGACAGCCCCCCGACCATGCGGGGAAAACGATATAATAAAAGGCACAAAACGTGCCGCAATATTATACCCGCGGATTCGATGTACGATTCGTACATCAACTAAATTATGAGCTTTCTTACGGCCCCGAAACCAAATCCCTTTGGATTCAAAAATATAATAAATTCAATACTGCAAAAAATCAATGAAAAATTTTATGCGTATTTATTCTTCACGGAACAAACGCGCCGGATCGACCGCATTATTACCACGACGCACCTCAAGATACATTTCTGGTTTATCCGGATTCATGCGCCCGATTGGTTCGCCGGCTAAAACCTCTTGTTCCAGGGCAACATCAATATTCCCCAGGTTTGTCATAACCGTATTATATCCATTTTTATGTGACATAATTACCACGCGACCAAATCCACGGAAACTGTCTGCAAATTTCACAACGCCATCTGCTGGCGCCATAACCAGCGCATCACCACGTGTACGCACACGCCATCCATCTGATTTTAACCCCAGTGCGGTCTTTTCACCGAATCGGACAACCACCCGCCCACGCACAGGCAAATTTAATTTACGTCGTGAAAAACGTGAATCTGCAGACATCTCGGAACTTCCTACCCCTGCCGACAATTCAGAAATACTTTTTGCGCGTGCCGACAATTCACGCAATTTTTTTTGCAATGCCAACTGCTCATTTTTTAATTTCTCGTTCTGGGCACTACGTGTTTTTAACAATTTATCTAACTGATTTTTTTCTTTGCCATATTTCTTGGCCGTGCGATCTAATTTTTCTTTTTCAATTGCACGCGCATTGCGAATTTTTTCCAGCTCTGCAATCTGTTTATTTGCATTATCAATTTCTTCTTCAAATCGATTCGCCGCCCCCGACAGTACCGCAGACGTCAAGACATACGAACGCATATCATCTGTATCAAAACTGGGGTGCGATGCAACAAACAAAATTCCCGCTGCAGCATCTGCAACACGTCCACGATTTTTATCCATTTCACGTGATATTTTGTCGCGCTTTATATCCAATTCTTCTATTTTTTTAGCGACCGCGCTGCGCTGTTCTTCCAGGGTGCTTACACGATCCGCAGCCCGCACCAAATCCTTGCGCGTTTTTTCAACATCGCGTTCCGATGTTTTAACCTGTTGCTCTAACTTTTTATTTTGTTGTTCTGTCTGTTTAATTTGGGCATTTATTTTAGACAATTCACTGGCCCCGAATGCCGGTGCCGATACCGCCCATAACAAAGAAAATATTGCGATTACTTTCTTCATTACTTTCTGATAACTCTTAAAAAGACTTTTTTACCTTTTTGTAGCAAGATATCAAACGGCTGACTTCCTAATTCAAAACGTTCTGTACCATTTGCCTTTTGACCATCCAGTTTTAAGCCACCCTGTTGAATTAATCGACGACCTTCAGATTTAGATTCAACCAAACCAACCTCTGTAATTAATTCCAGCAAATCAATTTCTTCGGCCCTGGGCGCGATTTCAACACACGGTACATTTGCCATATTTGCACCACCCCCAAACAACGCAGCCGCTGCCTCTTCGGCGGCACGCGCCGCGTCACGCCCATGGGCAATTTCAGTGGCTGCAAATGCCAATACCTTCTTGGCTGCATTTAGTTCAGCGCCCTGTAATGCCGCCAAACGTGCAATTTCATCCAACGGAATTTCCGTAAAGATTTTCAAGAATTTTTCCACCAAATCATCCGGCGTATTGCGGAAATATTGATAGTATTCATATGGCGACGTTTTATCTTCATTTACCCAGACCGCATTACCCGCCGATTTACCGATTTTGTTACCATTGGAATCTGTAATCAATGCCGTAGACAGCACAAATGCTTCTTTGCCTAACTTTTTACGAATTAATTCGATACCCATAATTGCATTACCCCACTGGTCCGCCCCACATGTCTGTAAAATACAATTATGTTCACGATACAGTGTTAAAAAGTCCACCGCCTGAAACGTCATATAATTAAATTCCAAAAACGTCATACCATTATCCAAACGACGTTTCACAGAATCCATTGATAACATACGCGGCACTGTAAAATCAGTCCCAAAATCACGCAAGAAATCCATATGGCTGTAATTTTTCATCCAATCATAATTATCAACCATCAACGCATCGGATGCGCCATCACCAAATTTAAAAAACTTAGAAAAAGACTTCTTTAATCCCGCTACATTTTTGGCCAAAACTTCTTCGGTCATCATTGGACGTCCCGAATCACGCCCCGACGGATCGCCAATACGCCCCGTTGCACCACCCACCAACGCGATTGGTTTGTGTCCGTATTTTTGTAACCAACGCATCATCATAACCGGCACCAAATGCCCAACATGCAAAGAATCCGCCGTTGGATCAGACCCCAAATAAGCAGTTATTTTCCCAGCATTCAGCGCATCGTTCAACCCATCCATGTTTGATGTTTGATTAATAAATCCACGTGCTTGTAATTCAGCCAATAATTCATTTTGCATTTTATATACCCCATATTGATTTTCAGTATACCAAAATATCCCAGTTTTTCAACCCTGGGATAAAATTTTATTAATTGGGTAACAAAAATCCCCCTTTTCATAGGGGGATTTTTTTACATTGCTATATCTTCGCACTTTTCAACCGGTGCAGATGCCGTACAAGAAACGTTCCTGTTATTATGAAACCAAGACTTAGAACCCGTTGTTTCACAACTTTGCGTAACCGTCGTTGTGCAAATATGACATACGCGCGTTTCACGGTTAAATACAGCTGTGGTTTCCTTCGTTCCTGCATTTAAATCTGTATTGGCCTTGCCCAGATAGCCTTCGTTTTTAAACTTCACACCACCCAGTTGCGAAACACCATGACCACCCTTGGACAAATCTTCGGATGTCAAGCCAGCACCAACTTCATATGAAATTGCATACGGTGGCATTAAATCCGTATCTGGACTTGTTAACGTCATTGCGCCTGTTTCTGCCATTTTTTGACACATATACTGTGCCAAATCCGCCGAAGCATCTTTGGACGCATCTGCAATCGCTTTGTTCAGCTTTGCATTATAGTTATCTTGGGCCTGGCGCAGGGCAGCTGTTGCAATCTGCATTTTCAATTGATTCAACAGGTTCGGGAAACGTCCCGTTGTCTTTTCACCTTTTTTGCCCGTTATTTGCGACAAATCACGACCATTTACACAATATTGAATTTCTGGATCCATTTCAATCATTTCAATTGTGCGATTAATCGTGCCTGCAATATTATTCAACTCTTCTTCAATTGCAGAAATAATACCTTCTGAATTTGGAACGCCTGCGTTCTTTTCACGAACTGTTTCAATATAGTCCGCAACACCGATTTGTCCTGGCTTTAATTTTGCATCATCATCGGTAACACTGGTAGAAGCCATCCCCATTTTAATTGATCCAAATGAAATCATGCCTGTTACACGATATACATCGCCGTCTTTTTGTGAACGGATACTGCCCGCGCCAATGGTGTCATCGGCTGCAAAACGGTTACAGTCTGTTGTTGAACCACAAACCTCTGCCATTTTAGCATCTACCAAATTCTGACAATTATCCAACGCTGAATTATCAATATTCAGATACAATCCCATCAACATAGAATCCAAATCATCCATCGAGAACTTAGGATTGTTCGCCTTGCACACAACTAAACTATCAATCGGGCAAATATCATGGATATAGTCATAATCCATACCGATACAGTTTTCAAAGTTTTCACCACAACGCGTGTCTGCGGTAAAGCAATCTTTAACCTCTTGGGTACATGCATCTACACGCATTGCCGCCAATTTATCAACAACATATCCCCAGATCAAAGGTTCCATGCGTTCACACCTGTCAATTTCTACCTTACAGAAACTGCGTGCCATGTCTGGGCGCGATAAACATGCATCCATTGTATCCTTGCCCTTGCCTACAATATCATCTTTACAAGCCTTCTGGATACAGCTTGAAATATCGGTCAAGCAAGACTGACGCATTTTTGATTCAACCGAGCTTTCTGCCACACGGATTGTTGGTGCTGCTTCGCGCAGGAACGCAGGCCAAACATTATCACGCACCGCCACACAATTATCTAAGACGCGTTCACAAATAATACGTTTAGAATTCAACATTTCCATTGTCGATGCTGTTATATCATAAACGTCAACCGTCGCAACAGTTGTACCTGCTGTGCTTTCTGCAACATTATTCTGCATATTTTCAGATGCAATTGTTGAAACACAATTTTCCCAGTTTGCGCCGCATGCATCTTCGGTACGCATACACTTTTTGAATTCGACCATACATTGCCCCAGGTCATATTTATTCGCACTTTCAAAGCTTTCTTTTAGCGCGGCACGAACATCTGATTCTGCATTTGCCATTGCCAAGTCTGCTTCTGCGGTTTTAGACGCGATAACATTTTCAAACGCCTTGCAATCCGATACAATTTGGCGCGAATACATCTGTTGCAACAATTCCATATCGCCGGCACATGATTCTGGCACTTGCTCTAAGCACAGTTCTTGGGCTGCATTTTTTAACGCATCACCCGTCAAATCCGCAATTGAAGCAAATCCTTCGTCTTCGAATACATCGTCATCATAGCCCGCATCCCACATTGCCAATAAATCAGCACGTTTTTTTGACTTAGATTCTGCCTCAGAAATCTCGTCAACGTCCAAGACATTACCATCTTCGTCATATTGGCGCGAGCCTGTAAATATAATATCCGCATCCGCCCCGGCCTTAACCTTTTCTACTTCTACAGTTGCGACACGTTCTGCCTCAGCCATTTTTTCCTGAATTTTTGCGAATTGTTTTTCATATTCCAGCGACTTATCACTGCATGCACAACTGCCGCCATTGGTATTATCTGTGATACAGAACTGATCCATACACCCATAAAACGCATCATAGCATTCCTGGTCATACAGACCCGTTGCAGCAACCTTGGTACGAACGGTTGTACCTTTTTGAATTGCAGATTGCTTGGTCGTCTTTTTGGCGGTGGCGGCACTTACATCGCCCGACATTAACGCCAGCACTGATACCAAAACACCACATAATGCGTAAATATTTTTCATACTCTCTCTCCGCCCTATGAATTACATATTTATATCTTCACAAGATTCTATTTCCTGACAGAATTCTTGTTCCCCACCAGACATCGCACCACCAATACCGGCACCAACCGCGCCCACGATACCACCAATCGCAGTGCCCCAGCCCGCATTAATCATCGTACCAGCTGCCGCCCCTGCAGACAAACCACCCGCCGCCGCTTTTAACGCAGACGTCGCTTTTGTTTCGCCACCTGTTTCACAAACCTGTTGCATGCGACACACGTGACAATTACGCAATGACGGTTCAAATGAAACGCTGCGAATATAGCTATAGTTTTTATCAGACTTATCTGGCGTTTCAACCTTGTATGTATTATAGCAGTTTTCCTTGGCCTCTTCTAAATCCTGCTGGCGTGATAATTCTGCAATTTTGGTTTCCAACGCACGCAAAGCGCGATTTTCTGCACCAATTTTCGCAATCATCTTAGCAGAATTGAATACGGTATCACCCAACCCCTTTTTGCCTTTTGGCTTTTCACTATCCATACATGCTGCGACTGTGACATCTTTCTGGAATTGTTCAAAGAATTCATCAACCGCCGCTATTGAATTATCACGAACAGTTGCGCGCAACTGGGCAAATCCAGCTTCGTCCGTTGGCAATTCCAACAACGATTCTACAACCGAATCATTTGGCAAACACGCCATATCTGTTCCACAAACCTTGCCCAGCTGTTCGCCAAAATGATTGACACAACCCTGCATCAACTGATAATCCATCTGTAGCAATGCTGCCTGAACAATAATATCAAATTGGCTTTCATTTTTACATGATGGGAACATATCCTGGGGACACAATCCGGCGATTTCCGATGTTTTTTTACCAATGCATTCAGGCGCATTAAAGTTTTCACCACACTTATCACGCAAACATGCATCAACATCGTTTTGACAGAATTGTGTACGCAAATAGAACAATTTATCGTTCACAACACTTTTTATTCCCGGAATCATTGTTTCGCATTCATCAATAATCGGACAAACCCCAGCTGCAACATTTACATCCGACAAACATGCCGAATTCGTTGACGTAGAACACCCATCTTCTAAGCAAACCTGAATTTGTGCCAAACATGTCTGGCGACGATATTTATCAGCATACTTTTCTGCATCAACCAAAATTGCTTGGGATTCAGCCTCCCAATCCTTTAACACATAATCACGCACCGCCATACATTGATCCAATACATTTTCACACGCATTGGCACGACGTCCCAGCAAATCCGCATCCAAACAGTTCTCAAAATTAGAACCACAACCACCCTTGTCCGCAATACATGCCTTATACGCTAACAAGCATTCACCTTGGTTATACTTGTTGGTTGTATCCAGCATTTCAAGGCGCGCCTTGCGCACTGCAGCCTCAGCCGTACGTTTATTTGCCTGGGCATTAATTTTTTGCTCATTTAAATACGAGCTAAATGATTTACAGTCGGCTGTAATCTGGCGCGAATATAACATTTCCTCCATCTCTGCCTTAGTCCCACAGGCTTCTAATTCAGCCGCACAAAATTCAGCCGCCATTGAATACAGCCCATCACCAATATAGGCATCTGTATCCAGTTCTTCTTCGTCATAATCATTATTTAGCCACTCGGAAAAACTTAACCCCGACGCGCGCGAGCTTTTCTTTGCCGCTTCACTTTCACCGAACACCAGACGTGCCTTTGCACCCAACTGTTCGCGTTCAACCCCTTCGGTATACAGCTTATCTGCTTCTTCTTGAATTTTCTGAATTTCTTGAATCAAATCTTTTGATTTTTCAATATTAGAAGAACATGCGCAACGATACCCCTCAGACTCATCCAGCAAACAAAACTCATCCATACATGCACGATAGGCCTCGCGACAATCGCCACTGCCACCGGGTGCTGGGCTATTATTTTCCGCACCATCATCTTTTGGTGCTTCTTGTTCTGGCTGTTCTTCTTCTATAAAATCTTCTTCCTCTTCTATGTCTACGGATTCATTTCCGTTTGAATACGCCGTCAAAGTTGGCATACGTGCGGCGACACCGCCTGGCGCACGCGACACCCCAACACGCGCAGAATCCGCACGCGACGCAGCAAAAGCAAGCCCCGGAATTAAGCACAATAACGTTGCAAATATTCTTATATTCATGATGGTCCACCCTACAAAATTTATGTTAATTTTATCAGACATTTAACATTTGCACAAGAAAATAAAAAATTCTTGCAATTTTTATCACCACACAATATTATTGTTTTTGGAAAAATATCAAGGGATTACATATGGCAAAAGATGATGTTATTGTTTTTACTGGCACGGTTGAGGATAAATTACCCAACACAATGTTCCGCGTAAAACTGGAAAACGGTCATGAAATTTTGGCCACAGTTTGTGGCAAAATGCGCAAAGCCCGCATTTGGGTCAACGTTGGTGAACGCGTTCGCGTTGAAATGACACCATACGACCTGGACAAAGGACGCATAACATTTGTTGAACGCAGTCGTCCAACAAACGAACAACAAAATTCATAAAAAAATCCCGCCCAAAGCGGGATTTTTTATTAGTATTTTTTTTCAGATTTTGTTATCATAATATCTGTATATATAAGGAATGAAGAAAGCTTGGATTTTTATTATGGCGTACATCGTCAGTGTTGGCATTGCCAACGCTGCTGTTCGTGATGAAAATACCGTCGCACGCAAAAATTCCAGCACCGCTGTTTCGCGCACCACGGTCAGTCCACGCAAAACAACAACCCAATCAACAACTTCACGCGCCGCCACCGCACGCGCCACAGTTTCCACACCACGCACGACCAGCGCACGCACCACATCAAACGTTCGCACATCTGTACCTGCACGAACCGCAAATACAGCGACTGTTTCGCGCGCGGCGAAATCGATTGCCCGCACGGGCCTAGCACCTGTGTCCAGCAACAAAATCAACAGCACACGCACATCAACAAAAATATCACGTCCGGCCCGCGCTGCGACGAACCCAAAAATACAATCAAACACATTTGGTAGTGAATATACCACATGTCGTGATGCATACTTTACGTGCATGGATCAATTTTGTGCAACCCAAAACGAATCGTATCGTCGATGTGCATGCTCGTCCAGACTGGAACAAATAAAATCACGCGAAAACCTGTTATCAGATACCGCCAATCAATTACAAGATTTCAAAGACTTCAACCTTAGCGTTATTGATAAATCCGCATCCGAAGTTACCGCCATGGTCACCGCAACCACCGGCGAAGAAATCGCGGCTTCTGCACGCGACACGTCCCAATCCGCACAACAGTTGGCAAATATTGGCGCAATATTGTCTAAGGCAAAATCCCAATCCCTGTCGACTGCTGGCACATTGGACATTGGCGGGGACATCAAACAAATCTGGAAAACAACTGACCTGGCTGACGGTGCAAATATAGCAAACCTGACGGGGGAATCATTATATAACGCGGTTCATGCCCAATGCACCCAAATGGTGGCGGATGCATGTAAATCTAAATCCACATTAAATATGGTCGTATCGGCATATGGGATGTATATCGAAAACGACTGTTCTACATTATCAAACAGTCTTGATTCAAAAACAAACTCGGCCAAGGGCGACGTTCGCGAAACCGAACGTGAAATGCATGCTGCGCGCCTGGACAATTATAACGCCCACAATTCAACATCCATTAACGACTGTGTTGCCAACGTACGCAAAGATTTAACCGCCGAAACCGCATGCGGCCCAGACTATGTCCATTGCCTGGATGTCACAGGCCGATATTTAAATCGCGACACCGGCGCCCCAATTTACAGCGCCAACTTTTACGAACTGGACGGTCAAATTTCATTATCTGGAAATATCCTGACCAACCAGACCAACCGCATGATTGTAGCAGAGCTTAATCGCATGCGCAGTTTTGCAGAAACAAGCCTTGATACATGCCGCGATGTTGCGGATGCCGTCTGGGATGAATTTGTTCGCCAAGCAATCACAGAAATATACCAAGGCCAACAGAAAGCTATCCGTACCGTCAAAAACGAATGTTTGGACGTCGTAAACGCATGTTATGACCAACAAAGCAAATCATTAAAAGACTTTAGTAACGTCAAAGAACAACTATTACTGGGACAACGCCTGGAACTGTCCGAAGAATTATGTCGCGAAAAATTAAATGCCTGTTCAAACCTGTATGGCGGCGGACCAAATGGATTAAGCGAATTGGTTAATATAATGAAGGATTTAACAGATTCAAAAATCGCCAAAGAATGCCGTGTTACATTACAAGATTTCGCGCGTGACATCTGTTCCGTCCCCAGCAGCGATACCCTGCACGGATACCCATACGCATGCCGCGTATATTCACCGGGTGAACAAAAATATGCCCAAATATATGCATGTAACCAACAGCTATGGAAACAAGAAACCACAATTATTGCTGGTGGTGGCTCGGTCAGCACAATAAACCCCGATCAAAACGAATCAACAGATACCGAAGACGACAAACCTGTGATCGTTCCACCCCCAACCACCTCAACCGGCTACACATGTATGGCACTTCGCAAATATACCCAGTGTAATCCAGGTTATTTCATGGCATTCAATGGCTACTATGATGGCGAGCCCAAGACAGGAAACACCTGTGCCCCATGTCCAGAAAACCACACATGTCACGGCGGAACCGAAAAGCCAATAAAAAATATCGCAAATTGCGAATCTGGAACATACATTGTTGATGAAAACGGGAACTATGACCCCACTGGCACAAGCTGTGCCGCATGTCCAGAAGGATTCACATGCATTGGCGGTACTGCAAACGCATGCCAAAACGATTGCGAATGTAACCCAGACGGCACAACAATCAAGTGCAAAGAAGAAGAAGAAGTGTCCGATCTAGAAAAATACGGACACAATTGCGGTGACTATGCGGGCAGTTTGTACCAACGTTTGGTTCGATATGCTATCCAAACATGCGTACGTCCATCTAATGCCAATAATCCTGACTATACAATATCTGCGGATGTTTTAGCAGACGTAAATTCCGTTATGGATTCAATACGCATCGACATGGGTGTGGCATTGGCCAAAGAATGCGAACGCTTGGGCGGAACATGGGTTGACACAATGTGGAAAGACAAAGATGCAGACAACATCCACGACACAACCGGGGATACAACATATAAAAAATTCTATGACGAAACAGGGGCTAATACCCAATGGGGATACTGCAAACCAGATACCACAACACAGGAAACATCAACCGATACAAATAAAGACACACCCACCGACACACCAACAGAATAAGCAGATTGCACACACAACAAAAAAATGATAAAATAAAAGCACAGAGAAAAAGAATATGAAAAAAGCATTTATACTTTCATTAATATTAATACCATTTATTGGCACGTCGCATGCTGCTTTAAATTGGTGGGATCAACCAACCGTATGTCGGGCTAACCCTGCACGTTGCTATAGCCAGATGGGCATTGGATACGATACCGAAGAATGGGATACAGAATCAGACTGTCGCGGTAAAAAGATTATCTGTGGCGCAGCCTTGAAACCAGTATCTGATAATGATTGGGCAATGTCAAAACAAGATGTTCGCAATATGAAAGGCATCAACCCAGACTTTAACATTGATATCTTAAACGGCGGATGTTTTGGCGCACGCAAAACAATATCCAATGGGCTTCAGGCAATGTATAACAACAAACCTATTGACGTATATTGCCCAGGGATACTGGAAAACGTGTATGACTATGACTTTATTGAAAACGTTGAAAACGGTTCTATCCTAACCCGCGCGGCTCAGCCAAAGTGCTCTGAGTTATCAGAATATGGGTATGTACGTGTTAAAAACGGCAACTGTTATGGCAAACACTATGGCGAATCCGAATACTATATTGATTGTTCACGCGGTGACAGTGACGTACGCTTAATAATCTTAAATGGCGCAGACTATACCGAACCAATGGGTACAAATCCGCGTACACTGGATGCGGCAAACGAATTGTTTGAACAAATGATCGCCGCCGCACAAAAATTACGCGGATAAAAAAATAAAAACCAAATATTAAACCCGCCATTCGGCGGGTTTGTCTATCTTGGTTGTGCTGTCTGTGCAATTCGCGAGCCGACATAATCAAAATCGGACAAGAGATTAATGATATTAAAAATGAATTTTATATACCAAAATTACAGTAAATGACTTATTTGCGTTTTTTTGGTTTTGGAAGAACTGTTTCCATACGGCAAGAAGCCCAACCAGTAAATAACAAAGCTGTACCAATGCCGAAGAAATAGTATGTGTTCAATATGTTGTTTTCCAATGAGTAGCTCATTACATCAAATGTCATGCATACCGACCATACCATGACAAAATATATCAGTCCAACTATCCAATTGTTCCTTTTTCCTGTCTTTTTATTTTTCAAAGATTTTGCACCTACAAATGCTGCTATCCATCCGACAACAAACACTGCCAACGCAACCAATGCAAAAGTCCATTTGCTCAATGTTCCGTTTTCTACCAATATTTTTATAAATTCAAATGTCGCATCTATGAACACAAAGCACACAACCCATAATAAGAATTCTTGCCATTTTTTCATTTTTTACTCCTTTCTTTGAAATTATATCATAAAAGTTCGAAACTATCAAAAATTAGGCACTTTTTTAATTCCAACTTTCGAACCCAATGAAACCATTAGAAAACAAAATAAAACCCGCCTTTATCGGCGGGCTTGTCTATCTTGGTTGGGGCAGCTGATTCCCTCGCTCGGCACACATGCCGGCTGTGGGGCATTCGTTAGCGTTCAAACTGCGCAAAAGGCTTGTTTTCACTTACTCATTGTCGAACCGTTGGTTCTCATCTCATTACCTCATAACCAAAAATTAAACCCGTCATTCGACGGGTTGAATTT
The DNA here is from genome assembly GCA_045546155.1 of Candidatus Enterousia sp. Taxonomy (GTDB): domain Bacteria; phylum Pseudomonadota; class Alphaproteobacteria; order Rs-D84; family Rs-D84; genus Enterousia. Next base: position 9,199 of record JAZQCG010000004.1, on the reverse strand, counting down.
TTGGTTGGGGCAGCTGGATTCGAACCAACACTGACGGAGTCAGAGTCCGGAGTTCTACCATTAAACTATGCCCCAATGCGCCCCGGATTATAAGGCTTTTTTATTCCCAATGCAAGCAGAAAGTTAATGCTCGTGTAAAAATTGTGTAAAAATTCATACCAATATATGATATAATTCACGTGACACAGGCGACTGTGTTGGGGCGTCATAACCCTTGAATCTTAGGTGTCCGCGGGGACAAAAAATACCTCCAACTTTATTTTGGTTGGAGGGTTGCGAATATATTGAATAAGCACGCTATTTCCTAGGATTATAGTTATGAACCTCCAACCGTCCGCTTTGTGGCGGTTATTTTTGATAAAAAGGGAATACAAATATGCGATTAACATTTGGTATTTTAATGTCACTGATTGTGGGGATGGCACATGCAAACACCGACCTGGCCGCGGCGATTGAAAATGTTCGCACCGCATGCGGAAACATCAGTGCGGAATTATCGGACATGAAAAAAATGGCGGGTATTACAACCGCCGTCACGGGCGTTGGAACGGTCGCCGGTGGTGTTGCATTGGGAACAGGTATTGCCAAGGCAAATGTTGATAAAGAAATTGAAGAATGGGAACGCATCCTGCAAGAATTAGCCATAGAGCAAGAAAAAGCTGAAATTGTATTCACCGTCATAAATATAGAGGATGTTGAAAAATCACTTGCGGAAAATCCTGTTGCAAAACTGGATTTAGATAATCATCTGGATAAATTAAATAAAAAATCTGAACAACTGGGTAATATTCGTACAGGCACAATGGCCGCCGCAACAGTAACCAATATTGCGGGCGCGATTATGTCTGGTACAAATCGGGTCAAGGGCGATTTGAAACAACAAATTGATGAATGCTTGGCATCTGTAAAAACATTATCAAACATCCGCATGCAGGCGCGAATTGATGGCAGTGCAAATGACACCGAACTGGCACGTGCGGAAAATATTATTCGTGCATGCGATGCATGGACCACAGTTGATGTCAGTTCCATTAACAAACGTTCAACGGGTGCAACCGTATCATCTGGCATTGGTGCGGGGTTGGGGCTGGCCGGCACAATAACATCTGCATCGGCAAATTCAGACGGTGTGCGTGATGGCGATGATAAACAGCGGGGAAAGAACCTGAACACGGCGGCAAATGTGTTGGCGGGTGGCACAACCGTTGCATCGGCGACCGCAACAATATTTAATGCAACGCAAATAAGTGCAATTAAACGTGCGGCAACCGTTGCCGATGAATGCGAGGGGGCGCTGAAATAAAATGAAGAAAGTATTACTTGCCATATCAGTTATTTTAATATCTATAAACAATTGTTATTGTGACGAGCTAGATTTTGTCAGCCAATCGGATTCAATACCAAGCATATATAATAATACCATCAATATAAAAGCAATAATAGATAGTTTGTATGCTGACGGACGTCATAACATATGTTATTTTACCATGGAAGAACGAGATAAATTTGTTAAAAATTTAGCCATAAATTTTCAAAACGGAATAAATCCAACAGTACAAACAGTATATGAAGCATGTCTAACAAATGATGACACCCCCGGGTCTTTTTATGACATAGACACATGTATAGATTGTGTCAAAGCAATAGTTGAACGTCACAACCTTTTATTGTTGGAGAAGCCACTTACTTTTAAAACAGAAGATGATTACACCAAAGCGGTACACGCAAGAGGTTTCTGTAGTGAACGCACTGTAATAGATGCACCGACCCATGCTGCTTTCAAATTCCAATGCGAGAAAGAATGTAAGAGAATGGCAATAAAAAATGCGTGCGTATTAAAGGGTTACTATTACCCCACCTTGACATTTTCAGTGGACTGCCATTGTTTCAGTGACGCTAATCATTTAGATTTTGTGCCAACCTGGAAGGATTACAAAGAACTGTACAATATTAAATAACCCCCCACCGCCCATCGGGCGGTGTTTTTATACCAAAAAATCCTCGTGTAAAAAATATGTAAAACTGAAACCATATACAAACCAACTTAAACCAGACTGTATGCAGTGATATGCACAAATGTTAAACAGCCATTTTTGCCCGTGATTCAATCTGTATTATGCGGAAATCTGGGAATTTTTATTGTGTAGCATATGGGCTGTCAGAGTCCGGAGTTCTACCGTTAAACTATGCCCCAAGCACCGCGGATTATATAACGATTAAAATTACTTTGCAATTAAAAATTTTATCTAAATGTGATATAATTCACCTTATGAATATACGATTAAGCACAATTATGGAATTTCATCATCGACGTACCCAGGCGCACGTTGATTGTCTGAATTACTATGCGGGACTGTTGGGCTATCATTTCCCAGAGCACGACAATGATAAAAATTCTGGCCCAATGCAGACCGGATACGCATACGCAAACTATGCTAAATATCATCCTGAATTTTATTTATCAGACGCACGCGCCGAATTGTTTCACGAAATGCATGCCGAACATCATCGTATGCAGCCGCATCATATTGAACACTATACTGACATGACAGGGGTGTCTGATATTACACTGATTGAAATGATTTGTGATTGGCACAGTGCAAACTTTGAACAAAATCATATCACACACGAAGGTGGCGCATCATCCGTACGCGAATATTTTGACAAAGAATTACGCAATCGTGACGACCTGAAATGGTCTGCGCACCAGCTGGCCATAATTGATGAAATGATTGATTTTTTGGCACTGTATGCCAACTTTGACGACATAATGGCGATTTGGCGACCGTTGCTGGCGGATTGATATAGTCATACGTTCCTGTGGTTTTCACCCCCGAAATATAAATAATTTATTTATATAACCAAAGGGGGGATTTTATGCAGAATTTCAGATTTCTTGGCGCATTATTAATGTGTATCGGCGCGATAAATATGGCAAATGCCTGTACCGGCATCACATTAAAAGCCACCGATAATTCTGTTGTCACAGCCCGAACCATGGATTGGTCTGGGGCGGCAACAAACAATATGTACGTTATTGTTCCCCGCGGTCATACCCAGCAATCATTATTACCGAACGGAAAAATGGACGGTTTGGAATTTACCGCACTTTATGGATACGCAGGCATCGCCGTAGAACAACCTGAATTTATAATTGATGGCACAAATGAAGCGGGACTGTCGGCGGCCCTATTCTATTTCCCAAACTATGGTGGATACGAACCATATAACGACACCAGCAAAGACATATCCCTGGCTGATTTTCAGGTTGTATCATGGATACTGTCGCGATTTGCCACCATTGACCAGGTAAAGCAAGCCATCAATGACGTTCGAATTATTAATGTCGACCCATCCGCCAGCACTGTGCATTGGCGCATAACCGATGTCACCGGCCGTCAAGTTGTTCTGGAAATCGTAAACGGCGTACCAAGTTTTTATGAAAATGAAATTGGCGTCTTGACTAATTCACCTGGATTCCAATGGCAAATGACAAACCTGAATAATTATGTAAATTTACATCCCGGTGGGGCCGGCCCAACTGAATTTGGTCCAATTGAATTACGCGCATTTGGCTCAGGCGCAGGATTCAGGGGACTGCCCGGCGACTTTACACCACCGTCACGATTTGTTCGTGCCGCATTTTTAAAGACATATGCCCTGCCCCAGAAAAATGCATTTGATGCTGTGACCCAATCTTTTCATATCCTGAATAACTTTGACGTGCCATCTGGTATCCAATTCCCTGTGGGTAAATCGCCAACCGACATGCCGGCGGCAACCCAATGGACAATTGCAACAGACCTGACCAATCGAACGATTTACTATCATACAATGTACAATCGTGCGATTCGAAAACTGGAAATGGATAAAATTGATTTTGCAAATGTTGAATTTCAATATCACCCATTGGATGAATCTAAAAGTCAACCAACAGTATCTGTCAAGATTGATTAATCAAAATGCCCCAACTGGGGCATTTGATATTTCACAAATATAAGATATAATTTTTCCTATGGTACAAAGGAGTAATTATGAAAATCAAACCATTTGCCGGTGTTCGTCCACCACGTGAAATCGCTGACCAGGTTGCATCACGTCCATACGACGTATTAAACTCAGCCGAGGCCAAGGCAGAAGCTGGTGAAAAATCATTACTGCATATCATTAAACCAGAAATTGACTTTGATCCAATCGCCGATGAACACAGTCAACCCGTATATGACAAAGCTGTCGAAAACTTTAAACTGTGGCAAGAACGCGGATGGCTGGTTCAAGATGACACCGAAATGTACTATATCTATGCCCAGACAATGGATGGCCGTACACAATATGGACTGGTTGCGGCGGCAAACGTTGATGATTATATGACAGGTAAAATCAAAAAGCATGAATTAACCCGTCGTGACAAAGAAGACGATCGCATGATTCATGTCCGCATCCAAGATGCAAATATTGAACCTGTGTTCTTTGCATATCCAGACGTCACAGAAATGAACGAAATTGTTGAAAATATTGTAAAAACAACTGAACCAGAATATGACTTTGTTGCACCCGACGGATTTGGTCATACATTTTGGGCAATTCGTGATGCAGCTATAAACGCACGCATAACCGAAATTTTCGCAAACATACCGGCCCTTTACGTTGCAGATGGTCACCATCGCACAGCAGCCGCGGCACGTGTTGGCGCTGAAAAACGTGAAAACAATCCAAACCATACTGGTAACGAAGAATATAACTTCTTCTTGGCTGTTATTTTCCCAGAAAGCCAGTTAAAGATTATCGACTATAACCGCGTTGTGCGCGACCTGAACGGATTGACACCGGATGAATTCTTGGCACGCGTATCCGAATCGTTTGACGTTGTTGAAATGGGTACTGAAATATACAAACCAAATGCCCTGCATAATTTCGGGATGTATCTGGATGGGAAATGGTATTCTTTAACCGCCAAACCAGGCACATACAACGATAACGACCCAATTGGCGTACTGGACGTTACCGTCTTATCCAATCTGGTATTCGATAAAATCCTAAATCTGGGCGATTTACGTACCAGCAAACGAATCGATTTCGTTGGTGGTATTCGGGGACTTGCCGAATTACAAAAACGCGTAGACAGTGGCGAAATGGTCGCGGCATTTGCCCTATATCCGGTTACGATGCGTCAAATTATTGACATTGCAGATACCGGCAACATTATGCCACCAAAAACAACGTGGTTTGAACCAAAACTGCGCAGTGGATTGGTAATTCACAAATTATCATAACCTAATAAAAACCCGCCATTTTGGCGGGATTTTTTTTATTTTGCAAATACGCGTTTGTAAACTTTTTCATTAACACGCACCGGATATTCGCGTATCAAGAACGAATTATAATCATCCATCAATGCGCGTTCAGATGCTGTCTTTAATTCCTTGCTTAGCGCATCCATTTTCTTGGTATCGACCGCCGGCATTTTTTCACCCGCAATACGCAGAACATAGAACGCATCTGCACCTGGGACAATTACGTTTGTTTCAACCGAATTGTTAAATGCTGCATTTAACACATCAACCGGCGCACCCGATGTACGGGAAACATTTGACGATTTTGTACCAGCCTTTTTACCCGAAAACTTTCCGTCTTTGTTCAAATCAACCAAAACTTCATTTGCACGAACATATGCTTGTTTTTTCTGTTCGTCGCGTTTCCAGTCGGCAACTAAATCTTTTTTGACCGATTCGAATTCCTGGGTGTGCGCAGGTACAATTTTATCAACGCGCGCAATTACAAAGCCCTTTTTCGTTTCAATCATTTCTGATTCCATACCTTCGTCCATATCGAACAAGCTGGCCACCATTTTATCCGTCATGATTTCATCTACTGGACGCTTATCTGCACTAAAAGGTTTCAAAGAAACATATTTTGCCTTGTGTTTTTTAGCTACGTCTGCAAAATCTTCACCTGCGATAATGTCATCTTCGACCTTAATCGCGATTTCATATGCCGCATCATATTCATCCGGTTTCGCCATATCTGCCGGTATCAGGACATAAGATGCCGTTCTAAATTCTGGAACAATACGTGGATTCTGGGCATAGAACGAACGCAATTGTTCATCGGATGGATTTGCAACCTTGAAATCATCATATTTTATTGTTGCATATTCAATATCACGTGTTGCATAACGCGCATTGTACGTGGCACGTGTGGCAAACGCTGGCACATTCATCGGCACAGAAACCACCCCCAACACCATCGAGCGCAAAACCTGGGAACGCAGGATTGCTGCAAACTGCGATTCGGTATAGCCCGAATTATTCAACACATAGTCAAACAAGTACGCAGAAAACTGCCCGTTATCCTGAAATTCTGGGAACGAGCGAATTTCACGTGCGATTCGTGAATCAGATACAGCAAAACCCAAATCGTCTGCACGATTTTCCGCCATCCTTTGCGTTGTCAGATTTGATAGCACACGCTGCGCCAATTGGTCTGCGACAATCGGATCTGTATAAACAGAGCGTTGTTCTTCACGGCTCATCATTGCCATTTCACGATTGCGTTCCATTGAAAATTGTTGATATGTGATTTCGCCATCACCAACATGAATCAATGTGTTATCACCGGCAACATTGCCAAAAATCCATTCAGCAACCCCCCAGCCAACAAACGAAAACGCCAACAAAGCAATTAAAAATTTCGCAACAGGTTTTTCTGCCGCATTACGTAAATATTCTAGCATTTAATCCCCTTTTGGGTTACCATAGCAAAACAAGTTAACAAAAAGCAACGAAAAAAAGGGGAAATTCAATGAAAATTATCGCAGGCAACTGGAAAATGAACGGATCGCGTAATGCACTAACTGAAATGGTTGCCGGATTACAGGATATTGAAACAAATAACACAATTATTTTATGTGTACCATATACTATGCTGGGGCTAACCACGGGGCGCGTTGCCTTGGGCGCTCAGGATGTAAGTGCCCACACCCACGGCGCATATACCGGCGAAGTTTCCGCACAAATGATTGCAGATACCGGTGCAAAATACGTAATCGTCGGGCACAGTGAACGTCGCCAATATCACGAAGAAAGCAACAGCATCGTTCGCGACAAAGCATCAATGGCATTGGCAAATGGTCTGATTCCTATTATTTGCGTTGGCGAAACAATGGACGAAAAACAAGCCGGCAAAACAATGGCTGTAATTGAATCAGGTGTGCGTGAATCCATCCCATCCGATGTCAGCACCCCTATTATCATCGCGTATGAACCACGCTGGGCAATTGGGGCTGGATTAACACCAACCGAAACTGAAATTGCCGAAGCCCACGCATTAATTGCCAAAACATTATCTGAAATGGGCCTGGCGGGGACACCAATTTTATATGGCGCATCGGTCAAGGGTTCAAATGCATCTAAAATCATGTCGATACCAAACGTAGACGGTGTGTTGGTTGGCGGTGCATCCTTGAAAAGTGACGATTTCATACCTATAATAACCAGTGTTAAATAATTCTATAATTTGCAACATAAATGGAATTGAAATGCACAAAGAAGAAAATCAAGACGTAAAAATAGAATCTGTATCAATTGACGATGCACCAACAAACGAAAACACCGATACAAATATTGATGTTGAAAAGTTGCAATCTCAGTTATCAGAAATGAACGATAAATACCTGCGCATGGCGGCGGAATTAGAAAACACCCGCCGTCGTGCGGCACTGGATGCCGAATCCCGCGCCCGCAATCGCGCGATGAGTGTGGCCGAAAAAATATTGCCGGTGATGGATGCGGTTGAAGCAGCCCTTAAACACAATCCAGATGACGAAGGAATAAAATCCATGTCATTGGCATTGGAATCTGCATTTGCAAAAATTGGAATTACCAAAATAGAATCCGTTGGTGAACAATTAAACCCAATGTTTCATAACGCGATTCAGGTAATTGACAGCCCAGATCACAAAACCAATACCATCGTAGACGAAATGCAAACCGGATATATGTTCGGCGACACCGTTCTGCGAACTGCCATGGTTATCGTTGCGAAATAAAGCCACACAAAGAAAATTAAACAGAATAATAAAGCAAATTATTGCTTTATTATTCATATGTTACAGTAACTGTCATACCTTCTGCATTCATTGCTTCCATGTAGCAATTCGCAGCACTACAATTAAATTTCTTAACAAATGTAACAGGTAACGTACCTTCAACTTTTTCCTTTGCTGTTTTCATACTCATACCAGAAATTTCACTCATATATTGATAAGCCTTCAGTTTGTCACCTCCGGCATCTTCTAACTGCATACTACATGTACCAAAACCATTATTATTGCTAAGACTAAGACAACTTGGCGCCATAGACTCATAAGCGCAGTCACTGGTCCAAACAAACTGCCCTGTTGCATCGCCATTATGTTCAATAGAATCATAACGCGGCATTTCCTTAGACATGAAGCAACCCGCCTGATAAACACGAGCTGACGAGGTTGAAGATCCATCTGGTAGTGTCTTAGCTGTATAATCATTATATAAATCATCATATGCTGGACACGGCAAACAAAAACCATCTGTTTGTTCTTCTGGAGTCGCATCCCACTCAATTGAGTAACCATTTATATGAATTAGTGAATAGCAATGTGTACACGTTTTTGAACCACCAGGAGTCATTGTCCATTGTACACAGTTAAACATTCCTCCTTGGCTTTGAGAGCCTGAAGTCACAGGTGTAATCGTGGGAGTAATTATAGCATTTGAAGTTATATTGCGAATAGTGGTATTAGCTAAATAATAACCATCTAAACAGCCCAAGAAATATACATAATATCTATCCCGATCATATAACCCATAATGGTTTCCTGAACCACTTGTATACAAACGTTCGCACATTCCATGACTAACTGATTGATAACAATATCGCACATACGCACCATTGCTTAATAGGCCATATTTCGGGCTTTCACATCCCTCAAACGCCTCTGCGCGATCAATTGAAACCAACGTACCACTGGCAAACATACCAAATATTGCGCCTAATATTCCGCACAGGTGCGACCAAAAACTTCTTATTTGTTCTGCCATTGTTTTTTCCCTTTCCCCCCAAGATTTGTTCCATCCTGAAAACAACCCCACGTATCCAAACGGAGGTTTAGATTCGGCACAAAATCGGGTTGACAGAACCCGTAATTCTGGGATAAAATAGG
>JAZQCG010000003.1:0-143512 GCA_045546155.1 Candidatus Enterousia sp. | reverse complement strand
CGATAATAACTTCTTTCTGGTATAATTTCTAATTCATTCATTTTGCAAAATTCTATATAGTGAATATAGCCTGGGCAACGAATATTATGATGTATACAATTCGTTAAATACGTAATCACCGACAAAAACTTGTTATTGGGTTTTATATCATTATCGATCACAAATTGTTTCAAAGAAGCTCTCAGTTCTTGTATTTCCTGCACATAATTTATATTGTTGTAGGTTTTATTTTGAGTCTTTTTACTATTTGCATTCTTGATATACTCTATTCGTTCTTCTATCAGTTTATAATGATTCTCTTCAAAGTCTGGAAACATTTGTTTGAAAGTATCTATGTCTTGTATATTTAAGTTTGATAATGCTTTGTTTATATACACATGTCCGTTACTGGATAGTAAAACCTCTGTTCTATGACCTTTTGCACTCATAAGTGATTCTATATATTCTACACCACGTTCAACCCCTGTTTTGTGCCGCCACATTACACAATTTTTTACACCGTCTTTATGCGATTTTATATTAGCTTTAGCAGCTTTATACAACTGAATAGTTTCTATCACATCTGGTGAAATTTCTAATGGTTTTGGGTATTTTATAGGTTGATCAGATTTTGATTGATATATAGAAAGCCGGCCTTCGATTTGAACCTCAGCAATATCTATAAAATGTTGAACTTCTTCTTCCTTGTACAGATAATGATCAAAACCTGGGATTCCTATGCCATTACCTTTTTCACTGTTAAATATATCAATATGACCACCCGTAGATTCAAATTCTTCACATTCTTTTTCTACTATGCTTTTATGTTGCACCAAACAAAACACATGTAAACCATTGAACCCTGTTTTATATCCTATCAACAATTCCTTATTTTGATGCAATCTTTCATAAATTTCTTGTATTTTTTGGGATAAAGAAGCCAAATTGTCATGATTATCAAAATCATATACAAAAATATTTGGATGAGCAATTGGTGCTATAACATTTTTCCATTTGATCAGTTTTGGATTTTTGGGGATCCTTATCACATCAAACATTGGTTCTTTACCAAAATTCGAACTTAAAAACGTTTTCAGAGTGGTTTTACGTACTTTTCGTAAATTTTCATCCCACACACAACAATTTGAAAAATTACACTTGGAATATTTAGTTGATCCGGTATTTTTATCTTTTTTGCTTGTCCAGAAGGCAGTATTAGACACATCGAATCCCAAACAAGCAGCTAACCTGGTGTTTTTATCCAAAATAACCCATTCTGCTTTTGTATATTTTTGCTTCTGTGCCATAATCTATTTTCCTTTATAATATCATTGCCCATATCTATTAGAACTGTATGTTTTGACGATATTATTTTGTTTTTTTATTACTTATATATATTATAATTCCAAGAAAAATTAAAGACAGAACTTAATTTCCATTAATACAAGAAAAATTTGCAGGCAAACGCCCAACAAAACCGCCACTTTCAGCCTGTAAATTTCAAAAACTTTTGAAAATATTTTTTATACCAATTTTCATGACAAGCCGATTGACCTTGTCATGATATTTTGTTACAATAAAACACATGAGAAACGTAAAATTTCAAAACGTCAGAAAAACACTTGAAGCCATCAATCATGATAGGGCCACTATTGATCGTGAAAAAGTAAAAAAGCTATTCAAATTTCCACGAACCGCCACAATGATTTTGAACGCTTTTTATGATCAGCCTGAACAAGCGGTGGCAGACCTCGTAAAAAAGACCAAAGTTTCAAGACAAAATGTTACAACCACTGTGAATAAGCTTATCAAATATGGATTTGTTTCACCTGTAGATCCAAGCCGTCAATGGGGACAACGATATAGATACAATTCGGTGGTTGGATTATCTGAAAATTTTTCAAGCAATAGTACAAGCACACAGAATCTTAACGGTGTTTCATTACAATTCCAGGGACGTGCAGCCGCTGAAAAATTGGTTAACATGCCGCCTACTAAAAAATTCAAACCATATGACCATTATAATCAACCTAATGAAAAGAATCATGAAATTTACATAGGGGACAACCTGGATGTAATGAAACAAATTATGCCCACTTATAAGGATCGTATAGGGCTTATATACATGGATGTTTTGTATGATGCACCTTCAACTCGCAGTCCTCAACCGTATCTGGATTCTGCTAATTTTGAAGGGGCGTGTGATTTTCTAAGTTTTTTATATCCAAGATTACAATTGGCTAAACAGTTGTTGAGTCCGGACGGGGTTATTGCAATCAGTATTTCGCATCATCGGCTTGCTCAACTTCGACTTTTGATGGACGAAGTATTTGGACCAGAGCAGTTTATTTCTTTAGTTACCGTTATCACTAGTGAAAGTGCCGGACCGATTGTTGGATATTCAAATTACAGATTGCCAAACGTATGTTCTTACTTACTTTTATTCTCTCGTGATATATCCAAGATCAATTATTTGCAACGATTATACGAACCGGTAGTAAGTACTAGACTGAGCGGCTTTACGTGGGTTATTGAACGAGCAGACCCCATCGAGCCACTGTACAGGAAAACACCGTTGATAGACTATCTAAAATCTCAGAACTGGGTGGCAAACCTCTTTCATAAATATGGTTTGAAGATGACTGTTGCTAATATACCTTCGTTGGTGGATATGTCTAGTGAATTTGAGAGCTATTTTTACAATGATCTAGCACACAAACTTTATAAACCAACCACACCTCGTTCAAACCCACTTAAAAACGCTTCAGATGCCCGTACAGGTGTTATAATTGAAAAGGATGGCTCTTTGTTCGAAAAACTATCTTCAAGCACTACAGTCCATTATAAACGATTTTCTGACAAATTGATAGAAAATGAAGATGGAACGATAGAAAGTGGGTATATTCTCGGTAATTGTTGGGACTTACGATCACAGAAATCCAGTATTCAAAAAGAATCTAAAATTTCGTTTCATGCTGGGAAGAAACCCAAAAAGCTATTATTATTGATCATCAAATTACTAGGACAGAAAAAGAACGATCATATGATAGTTATGGACTGTTTTGGCGGCTCTGGAACGACAGGCGATGCGGTTATGACACAGAATAAGTATGATGGCGGAAACAGAAAATTTATATTGATACAACAATATGAAAAAACACAGCCAGGAAGCGAAGAAGCCAAGAAATTTCGAACAATTCCTCAGCTTATGCTAAAAAGAATTGATAATGCGATAAAAGAACTTGATAACGGTGATACTTATACAGTGTTTAGATAGGTCCGCTTATTCATACAACTTCCATAAATATTCAAATCTTTTAGAATATTCCATGCCTTCGGGCTGTTCAAAGAATATGCAATTTTCACTGTTGTATGAAGAGGCGTTATTTGTATAATTGAACGATCCAGACTCTACGTATACATCATCGAATACAATAAATTTGTTGTGTTCAATTTTGGTTTTCTTGTTTGTTCGAACCGGAATACCTGCAGAACGTAATAGCGGTACCGAAGATTTTTTCCCTTTAGCCTGTGTCTTGTCCGTTACGATTCTTATGGCTGCCCCGTTGTTATGGGCCGTAATGATAGCATTCGTTATAGCAGGACTGGTAATTGAATATATGGCGATGTCCATCTTGTTGGATTGTTTTATCTTTTCAACAATGGCGTTTTCACAATCTGTTCCAGGTGTAAAAAAGACTTTTACGGCATTATTACGATGTTCGGAAACAGGTTGTGAGCTTGGAATGCTGCATGCAGCCAACACCGCAGTTACACTTAATGCCCAGATGAAACAAATCCTAACACGTTTTGCCATAAAAAAAGACCACTTTTGCTAGGTGGTCGGGAGTTAGTCAGTTTACGTAGAAACCTCGTTGCTTTTGATAAATCTTATCACAACGACATCCCGACCTTTGTCGGGATATACTATTGAGTAGCTACGTTTTCGGGTGACTAAGCCCTCCACGCAATAATATACCTTGAGAACCTTACCGGCTCTCAGTCACAAGTATATCATATTGTGTATATTTTTCAAGTTTTTGTTGCTTTATGTAGAGCTAAACATAAAAAAGGTGTCGTTTATGACACCTTTTGTTTTACTAAGCTTCGATTTTTGATACACTTTCCATATAGTCATTGATTATTTTGACTATTGTTTCTCGGCGGTTATGTAAGAAGTTTTTATAATTTTCCAATTCCCACAATTCTGGTTGAAGCGGTATTCCATGTGGTTCAAACATTGATGAACCATACGTATCAATCAAATTAGGAATGTATTCAGTAGCTCTTTTGTTGCTGATAAACAAATTGGTTCTTTTGCTGATAAAAGCCATATTTGCAATATCATTACGTTCGTCTTTCGGATAACCAGCCTTCTGTAATAAATCCTTTGGTATGATATGATGGAATTCAATCTTATCTTTGATATGGGTATGATTGATGTCAATAACCTGGCGACTTATGAAATCTTTTGCACCAGCCATTTTCATAGCAACGAACATGGTCTTGAAATATCCACTAGTTGTACTTCTTCCTTCAAGATCTTCATAATCTATACTTAACTTTCCAAACTGCTTTTGTAAATTGGATAATAATTCATCTGGATTGGCAGCTTTCAAGTCTTGGTCAAGCATACCTTCGGAAGAACCTCTGGAATAACGACCTTTCGAATTTGCTAAAATAAACCAACGATTCAACTTTCTTTCTTCTTCTGGCAATATTACATATCCTTTTTTATTGAAATAATGTGCCAGTTGAACCACAAAATAAGGTGATGATAACAACCAAATATTATCCACGTGTAAATTGTCTTTGAGATAATCTAGAGCAAAAGTAACAGCTCGTTTCGTGTCTTCCCAGCCTTTTTCGAAATCTTGCAGGCTTATTTTTGATACTGTTTTGAACTTTGACTGATTAGTAATGATTGCAACTAGGGATCTAACTATAATACCGACACTGATGCTCCAGCCCTTATTATCACATACATCCTGGAATGCTTCAAACAGTTTCAAAGCTCCACGCCATTTTGCAGTAATTTGTGCCAAAGCTAAGTCAGACCCACTCAATTTTGTACCTGCTGAATTGACTCGTACAAAAATCTCAGTCACTTCTTCATAAGACAAATCTTTCAATTCAACAATATCAAACACGTCTTCATTCTTCAGCACATTTCTCAGAGTAGTAAGTCTTGTATTGTATTTTTTGATATTTGGATCATCTAACTTGAACCCGTTTTCTTCCAAAAAAGTCAGATTGTCTTCAGATTTGAAAAAGTCTTTGATTGATATCCAATTTTTTTGACTGTCGTAGTTAGGATCGCCAGCCACCATGAAGGTTCTGTCTTTGTTATCTTTTACTTCATCGTCATCGTCTTCTTCTTGATCGTCATCTGCTTCTGTCACAGCCTCAATTACATTATCGTCTGGAATTTCCTGTTCGATTAGACCTTCTGGGTGATCAAGGTTGAAAATAATATCGATTTCTTTTGTTTTTTTGCCTTTTCCAGTTTTTACTTCAACTTTATGGCCTGTTAGTAATTTGCACAATGAAGTCAATCTCTGCTGGCCGTCTAACAATAACAAGTAATTTGATTGATCTGTATTATCTGGCTTTATGCTCAAATCAAAATCACGTGTTTGTATGTTTTCAAGATCCTTGCTTTCAGGTCGCCACATTAACAAGCTGCCCACAGGATAACCACGATACAAAGAATCTATGAAATCACGGACTTTTGTTGCTTTCCATACATAACCACGCTGCATTTCTGGCAATCTGATGCTTTGTTCCACGGTCACCATTTTTACCAGCTCATTTATACTGTGTTTTATTCTTCCCATAATAAATACCTTTATTTATGTTTATACATCCTAGGTATTATACCCTATGATCACAGAAAAAACAACTTGTTCTGAATAATTACATGGTTTATCCCCCAGATTTGGTCTTAGATGATAATTTTTTACAAAGCGATAGTTTTTACTCCCTTTTTGTGATAAAATGTCTATATAACAAAAAGAGAGAATGTAAAATGGCAAAGAGAGAAGTAAAGACAGATCTGTGGGTATACGATCTGTTAAAGGAAGCTAAAATCAATCTTGATCCACAAGGAAGTCATGTCAAAGAAATAGACAATGCTTTGAAAACCGCTTCTAAAAAAGGCACAGGAAACGTTGGCTTTCCTGAATACGTTGGTGCAGTTGGTGATTTTTTGCTTGTTATTGAAGATAAAGCGGATTTATCACAACACGAAAAGTACGATGACAAAGGCCTTATAAGCACCGATACCAAAGCAGTAAGAGATTATGCGGTCAATGGTGCATATTTTTACGGGAAACACCTGGTAAACAATACCCATTATAAGAAAATTATTGCTTTTGGTATTTCTGGCAACGAAAAGCACCACAGAATCACCCCTTTGTTTATAAATGAACGTGAATACTGCAAAATTATGCCAGATGTTGAATCTTTTTACATATTCAACAAAGACAACATCAATGAATACTACATCAGGGAAATACTTGGCGAAAACACTGATTTGCAAAAAGAAACCACAGAAATTCTGAAATTCGCAAAATCATTACATGAAGATCTAAGAAACTATGGCAATTTGCAAGACACTCAAAAACCACTTGTTGTGTCTGGTATATTACTTGCTTTGCGTGAAATAGAAAAAGGATCATTCAATCTGGATCAACTTAATGGTGACGAAATAGACACGGATGGGAACAAGATATATTCTGCTATTGATAAAAATTTACAACGTTCAAAAGTATCACCAACAGTTAAAAAAGATAAATTACTTACCCAATTCGCTGTTATAAAGGACACCAAGATTCTCAATGAAGTAAATGATAAACTGGGTAAAACTCCTCTGAAGTATTATGCGGAACAGATATACGATAATATTTACAAAACCATAAAATACACAAAAACAGCGGAAGATTATTTGGGCAGATTTTATGGTGAATTTATGAGCTATTCTGGTGGCGATGGGCAAAGTCTTGGCATCATACTTACACCAAAACACATAACCCAATTATTCTGTGATTTGGCTGATTTGAAACCGGACGATATTGTTTTGGATCCTTGTTGTGGTACGGCTGGATTCCTTATTGCGGCCATGCATAATATGCTAAGCAAGGCAAAAGACGATAAACAACGTGAAAACATTCGTAAAAATCAGCTGCATGGAATTGAATTACAGCCATATATGTTTACCATTGCCACTTCAAACATGATTATCCGTGGCGATGGTAAAAGTAATCTGATAGATGAAGACTTTTTGAAATGTAAAGCTACCGAATTACAACTCAAAGGTGCAACGGTGGGGCTGTTAAATCCACCATATAGCCAGGGTTCAAAGTCTAATCCATCACTATATGAAATTAGTTTTGTTGAACATTTGCTTGATTCTTTGGCGGAAGGCGGTAAAGGTATAGTTATCATTCCTCAATCGGCTTTAACTGGCAAGACCAAGGATGAGCAAGAATACAAAGAAAGCATCTTGAAACACCACACACTAGAGGGTGTGATCACATTGAGTGGCGATACTTTCTATGGTGTTGGAACAAATCCATGTATTGCGATATTTACAGCACACAAACCACATCCTGTCGACAAAGAGTGTAAATTTATCGATTTCAAAGACGATGGATTCAAGGTTGCACCACATATTGGATTAGTAGAAACAGAATACGCCAAGGATAAAAAGCAGCACCTTTTGGATGTGTGGTTTGATCGTATAGAGGCACCAACAAAATTCTGTGTAAAATCAACTATTGAAGCAACAGACGAATGGTTACATGCTTTTTATTACTTTAATGATGAAATACCAACAGAAGAAGATTTCAACAAGACCATAGCTGATTATCTTACATTTGAATTTTCAATGATTGCCCAAGGTAGAAAATATTTATTTAATGAGGGAAAAAATGACTAATACATTAGATCGTAAGGACTGGGAAGCTTTTAGTCTTGATAGATTATTTAAGATTGTTTCTACATCTAGTGGTATTGATAAATGTAGGTTAATAAACTTAGATGGCGATATCCCATATATAACAAGAACAGATAAAAACAATGGATATGAGCTTTTTATAGGCTCGCAAAGCTATAAGTATAAAGCCGATTCTGGCAACGTTATAACCATCGGTCTTGATACCCAAACTGTGTTTTATCAACCGTCATGTTTTTATACAGGTCAAAACATACAAGTATTATGCTCTGATAATATCAATAAGTACACGGCGTTATTTATTATCCCTATGATAAAAATTCTTATGCAAAAATTCAATTGGGGTGGTAATGGTGCCACCTTAACACGGTTGAAAAGAAGTAAAATATTGTTACCGGTTAATTCTAAAGGTGAACCGGATTATAAGTTTATGGAAGAGTATGTAAAGGAACAGGAAAGGAAAGTAAAAGATCGATATAGAGCATGTATCAGAAGCACACTTAATGGTTTGTGTAAGGTAACAAAACCAAATGAAAAATGGCGAGCATTCGCTATTTCTGAGATATTTAGCACAATACAAAGAGGAAAACGTTTGGTTAAGGAGCGTCAAACCCCCGGCAAGATTCCTTATGTTTCATCAACAGCATTGAATAATGGTGTGGATAATTTTATAGATAATGATGTCGGGGTAAGGAAGTATAACAATTGTTTGAGTTTGGCCAACTCTGGTAGTGTTGGATCTTGTTTTTATGAACCGTTTACTTTTGTTGCTAGCGACCATGTTACTCATCTAAAAGGAGATTACTCAAAATATCAATATCTGTTTATGGCTTGCATGTTGAACAGACTAACAGAGAAATACAATTTCAATAGAGAAATCAACGATCCAAGGATACAAAAAGAAAAAATATTCTTACCGGTGAATTCTAAAGGCGGTCCAGATTACAAATATATGGAAGATTATATGAGATATTTGGAGCAGCAAAAAATACTCTCATATCTGGATTATATAAGCTAATTCAAAAATACCATCCCGTAACCGTTCAAACCATGACATGTTGATACATTTTGTCATAGAAACCAAAATTTGCCCAATGCTGTAATTTTATAATGTCCGATAAGTATAATAATCGGACATTTTGGCTAAAAACCGCAGAAATGCGGCTTTTTTTATTTGACGATTAAGCTTGACAGTAGGAAAATGTCCTTATATAATGAATATATACGAAAAAAGGACATTTTGGTATAAAATAAACAAAGGATAAAAAATGGTAAACCAAGAAAAAGTGTCGGACAAACAGATCAAGGATATTTTGGTCTATATAAATGGATTGTATTACAAGAAACCGATACGTATGATGTTTATGTGTTCCATACTTGGCGGAATGAGAAGTATCAACTTCCGTTCCCTGCAGGTGCATGATGTATATAAGCCAGATGGCACAGTAAAAGAAACAATTGATTTGAAAAGCGATAAAAACAAAGGTGACAGAACAGCTCAATATAGAGTTAACCAACAACTTCGTAAAGAATTTGAGGATTATTACGGTTATTTGAAATCCCGTTGGAAAGATCGTTTCTCTGAAGATACATACCTTTTTACTTCTCAGAAAATGAACAAGCCTTATAATCCAAGGTCCATTTATAGAATTTTCAGCAGCATCTACAAGAAATTCTATATTCACGGTGGAACGCATATGGGCAGACACATTTATATCACAAAATTGATCAATAATGGAATCAACCCATTTATCGTTCAAAAACTCGTTAATCACAGATCGGTGCAAACGACTCAGCGGTATTACCAACAGGATGCTGATCTGTTGCAAGCGGCTGTAAACACATTGAAATTCTAAAGGAGTAGAACATGGCATACAGAGTAGTAATTCCTAACACAGGTTTAGTTCTTGGGGTGTTTGCTAGTGAGTTTGATGCATATAAATGTTATCTGAAACACTACACAACGGCAACGGCTTTACAACCAACCATTGAACAATGCTAAATCAAAATAAGGTGCCGCATCCGGCACCTTTTATATACCCAAAATCGCTTTTATAACATCAAGCAACCGAACCATAGCCATCGTATCTTGACCACAGTATTCATGTAGATTGGACATCATTTGTTTAGTCTGTTCCGGTGTTTGATTGCCAGTCATGAATGCCATAAATTGTTCTGTTGCCTCAGTCCCATTATGTATTCCCAAGTTTTCATAAGACATGTCCGGAACAAATGCTGGCAGGGTTTGTTTGATTGATGCACTGCCATTCTGACACGGACGATACAATCCACGTTCACGAAATGGTATCAATAAATCTACAATACGAGAGTTAATGGCTTGTAGTTGATCTGCATATTCTGGGAAGTCACGTGCCATTTCCGTATTGCGACCTTGCTCAAATCCCTGGTTATAAACTATCACAGATCCGGTATTACCAATCGTTTCTATCAACTTTCTTATCAATCCTGGTCTTGGGTCTGTGTTTTGATCGTTATGCAGGTATTCATAGTGTTCCAGTTCGCCACCAGGGGTCCGCTGCACATGCAGTGAAAATTGAAAACATATCTGTTGGTATGGTCTGGAATTGTCAAACATAGGTACAGCCGGCATAATTGATTCATAATCCAGGAAATAAAGTGGCCACTGCAAACCGTTCATAAAGTCACGTAAGATATCCTTGTTTATAACATCTACATTATCCAGGAAAGCTTCTATGTCACCAGCATGCATTTGTCTATTACGGACCTCTGCTGGAACATTATGTAAGTCAGCACCATATTTGGAATAGACTTCATCAGCCAAAGCACCCTTGAAAGCATCGAATACAGAATATTGAGGTACATCTTTCCAACAATGGCATTTATATCCGCATTCGTAGAACTTATTGCATTTGGTCTTAGATATTGCAATTCCTAGTTCTGGTCCAGCCAAGATTTCTCTGATACGATCAATTTCATGCTGCACTATTTCCATATCTTGCAAATCTTCAGTCACATCATGTAAAGCAAACAATTCTTCAAGATTTACACCCCCCATGACGAACATATTCCGGATTCAGGGTCATAATAAAACACTTCCTGACATTAACACCACATTTAGCAAACACATAACGTTGAAAGGATGCATCTAAATAATGGTAATCATGTGGTTTGCTGGTTGATTTGACTTCTATAATATCCCAAGTGCCGTCATTGTTGTTGCGTAAAATATCCGCTGCACAGTATTCGCCGGTTTTTGTACCAAGTGTCGCTTCATAAATAAAAGACGAATTTGCTGATATTGCTGATTTGGTTTGTGTGATTGCAGTATCTTCCCACGGCTTTGAAGTAATACGTATCCCACCAGGAAATCTACCACACGCCAATTCACCAACAGATGCCCCATTATCTAACACGGTCTGGTTCTTTTCTGATTCCAGGTCTTTACGATATTTTTTGAACCACAACGCATTAGGGCATTTTATTCCAAGTACATAGTCTGATTTTGATATTCTAACCATTTTCAACTCGTTTTACGTATTATATCCTATATTCTTCATTTTTTCAATTCACATATAAGGCTGGTAATCAAATATTCCAATACACCCATCCACCATATTTTAGAGTTCTATTTTATATATATCATCAAGGATCCAATATGAAAAATAATTTAGGTATGCATTACAGAAAAAGAGACAACACCATAGAAGTGACAACCCCGAAAAAGAAAGAGAAATTGTATTTTGATGGTATTTCGGCCACACACACATCATATGGAATCCGGATCAAACCCTCAGAATATGCTAGCTCGTTTGTTGTAGATCAGTGGGGTCATAAAAGATATTGCTAGACTCTGTTCCCAGCTACATATCAAAAGTTCAACATCTTATATTTTTTATTGTTTTTTTAGAGTGTTTATGATAGTATCCACTTTGAGGCAACAAAAAGACTATAAGCAACAATGAACAGATATGGCAACCTCAAGCATTCTGGGCATTCTAAGCAATCTGAATCTATAAGCTATCTATTTTCCAGTTGCCCGAGCCAAAAATTTCCCGGTTTTCCGGGATTTTTCTTTACTTTCATAGCGGCAATTTGTTCCGGTATTTTTGACACACAAATGGGTAAAAATAAGAATTTTGCATACAAAATCACATATTTTTATATACTTTTTCCTCAATTATACTCTTTAGATGATTTTTGATGACGATTCAGAAAATATACTCAAAAACACACCAAATACGCTGTCAGCAAGGGATGCAGAGTTTTATGTTTTATAGACAGACGGACTACACGGATATTAGTCTGGCAACACAAACCGCAGATTTCTGATACATTTCCCCTAGCAGTGTAAAAATGTATGTTTTTTTGAAATTATTGAAGTAGAAACATTTTTATACTGTTGGATTACTATTGACAGATTGTATAACGTTATTAAATTTTTCAACAATACTATCAATAGTTGAACTGATTATTTGTTCCTTGTCGTTTGGTTCGGCTGTATCGCATTGTATGTCTACTGTTTCTCTTTTTTCTATCAGCTGAATCAATTTATTAACAAATACACCTAATTCAACATCAGATGAATAGGGGATCTGTATTTGATCCGTTTCCCCAGAAAACGTAAATACAATCTGAGAATCTACCCTAATGAATTCATAAGAAATTTTTACCATCAGTTAACCTCTTTTATTTTCTTTATGTTATATTTTCTACTACGGTTTTCGAAAACTTTCTTCCCACCATCCAAATTTTCACATATAGTTTTCATTGCTTCTTCCCCACTTTCCATAAGTACAGTAGTATATGTAATACGATTTTGATCATTCTCAGCTAATATAATATTTTCTGCGTCACCATAAACAACAATAGAGGCATTATGGGTCGCTAGAAATATTTGCTTATCTAACTTCACTTGTCTAATGGTATCAACTAAACCACCCCTTTCAGATATAAATGTCGTCCCTAGGTTATCTTCTGGCTGATCTATAATTATTGTTGTTATATCATGATTAGCAAATATGGTTTTCAAATAATACTCACAATTCAATCCTGGACTATTATTTAAGGACTTAGTGTTACTTAAATTCTTATAAACTAAAAAACTTATAGGATTATCAAAACCATCTAACTGAATAACATTTTTTAGTTTGCTCTCAAAATTTATATTTTTTCCTCTTGCTCCTGTTTGGTTAATAGAATGATTACGACAGATAGTCTGATACAAAGACCCTGTTTGTTCAGAGCCAACAAAAACGGTTGTTTTAATTAAATCATCTAGTTTTTTTTCGTTATTTTCATTTGTACTAAAACCTATGCAAATATTATCATCTACATCTATAGCTCTTTCATAACATAAGGATATTTTACTGGTTTGCTCTAATACTTGATTCAAGTTCAAACATTTTGTAAAAATTCCATGAGCCCTATTTGGAATGTCATCAATTCTATCAGAGGCCAACTTTTTCTGGCTGGCATCTTTTGAAAGTCCTATTGAAGCGGCTTGTTCATTTGCTTTTTTGATAATATCGTCAGATTCTTTTATAAAAGATTGTTTTAACTCTTGTGTTTTTTCTTGATTTATTAAAATCTTATATTTGTTATCAAGTAATAATATAAATAAATTAAATATATCTAGCTCCCGTTGTTCTAAATCCCAAAATGACTTAAAATTTTCTAATTCTTTTTTTAACAAGTCGATATTTGTCTTCCTTGGCTCATCGTTAGCGATAGAAACAGTGTACTCTGAACCCTTGAAGCTCCATGAATTTCCAGTTATATAATCAATATCTGTTTGTTGTATTTTACACGCTGAAATATCGTTTTTTGCTGTTATAACTTCATTATATTTTTTGATCAAATCTGTTTCAAAGCATAAAATTTCAGACTTTTTATTCTTGAAGTCTTCTAAAATTTCATCGTACTCCTGCCTTTTTCCAACTTGTGCGGCAAAATCTTGCATGTTACCAGTTTGAAAATATTCTACAATTCTTCCTTGCGACAAATAAGCCACTTTTCCTAAGCTGATATTGGCAAGTTCAGCCCATTCTTGGTCTTTGTCTGTCTTTATTTTTGTGTTGTTGGTTTCAAAAATGTATTTCTCTTTGGTACCTTGATAATTTTGTAGTCCTGCTATCTTTTGTTTGAGAATTTCTATCAACAAACTTTTTCCTGTTGATCTGCCACCAATAATTGCATTAAAATATGGACTAAATGTCAACTCGGTTTGTTCTATTTTTGTTTGGGAATTATCTTTCAATTTTACATCTCTTATATCGATTTTCTCTATATACCCCCTCAAAGAGACTTCGTTTTTGATTTTTTTGACACTATCTTCTTTTTTTATACGAACCATAGGATCGATAAATGCCAGACGCAAACTTTCATAATTTGGTAATCCTTTTATGTATGTAAAAGAATGCGGTACTTTGCCCATATGGATACAGGGGTATTGTTCAATATTGTGGTTGTCAGAAAAGCTCATATAAGGTATATAGTCATCGGAACTAAGGCCGTTGGAAATGATTTCATCAAAGCCGGAATTCCATTTTTTTATTGTTTCTTCTCTTACTTTCTCTACCCCAAGATTTTCACATACGATTATAAAATTAGAAACGTCCCCTATATCTACTTTTGATTTATTTTTAATAGCTTCCCAGATACTTCTGTCGCCTTCGCCATGTAGTATAAACATAAATTCATACATGTAAAATATGTCAATTATCTGTTTAAATGTAGTTTTTCTTTGTTGACGTGATTGATCTTGATACAAACTTTCTAATTTCGTGCTAATTTTTTGTACAAATTCTACGTGTTTAGTTATATCCTCTTTAAACACCACTAATGCATGATATATAGTTCCATTTGTATGTTCAACATCTAGCTCTACTCCTAGCAACGGGAAGGGATCGTTTTGTTGAAAAGCTCGGATGTATTCTGTATATGCAGCGGTATTTATAATATTATGATCGGTCAAAGAAAATATAGATACGTTATTCTCTATCAATTTCCTTTTCAAAACATCAACGGAAAAATCTCCTTTGTAATCATGAGATTTCGTTTTCTTGCTCTCATCAGTATGTATATGTAAGTCTATTTTTTGCCAATCCGAACATTTTTGCATACAATAACCTCTCTAATCTATTTTTAGAGATTACAGGAAAAACGAATGTTTTTCTACTTGTTTTTCTAAAAGAATAAACTATGAATATTAGTTAAACAAAGTTTATAAAATATATGACCATAAGGGTAACATTATAGACTGGACGAATCCTGCCATTATTAGACAGCCTCGTAAATCAATGAAACAGACGTAGAATGCAAAATAATCTTGTTGATATTTTTGCACTGTAGCATGCGGAACACAGGCTAGTCCTACATAAAAAAACGCCCGAATGGGCGGTTTAGTTATTTTTTAAACACTTATTTTTACAGTTCTTTTCTAACTCTATCCATGCTAAATCAATTTTAGCCATATCCTTTTCGTCTTCTTCGGATAAAGATATTGGCATATTGTTTGACCATTTGACATTTTCTATCAGGCATTCTGACATACAACTGCAGTATTTGGTAACAAATTCATTTTCTTCAAATGTTTTAGCATTTTTTGCAAGCTGGTCATGGCAGTGTTTATAAAATCTGTTTTTATCTTTTGTTGACTGCTCTTCAATAATTTTTATGATATCGGCACCATATGATTTGATTGACATAATACTTTCTTTGATTTCTTCGTCAGTCGACCCATTTGCCCTTAAGCCTTCAATTCGCACTTGAATATATTCTACAGGTATTCCTCTTTCATTGATTATTTGCATTTCTGTATCGGTAAATTTAATGCCTCCAATTTTAGTAGTGTCAGTATAATCGCATCCTGCCAACCAAATAAGACCGATCAATAATATCTTTTTCATTTTTTCTTCCTTTTATCCTGTTTATAACCATCAACTATGAATCTTATTGGCCAAATAATCAAAAAAGGCAAATAGAACCAAAATCCAACCCACCAAATTTCATCCCATTCCAACCAATAGTGCGTAAGCCATGTGTATAAACTTATTGCGCCGAATAAACAGCTAAGGACGAAACACAGGCGCAACTCACCCATTCGTTTAAACGCACCGAAATATAATTTTGAAATAAAATTCATTTTTTCTTCCTTTTTTCTTTACCTATATGCTAGATAAAAAAATTCCTAAAATCAACACTAACATTAGAGTTAATATTAGCGGCATGAGTATTTCTTATTTTTTATTTTTAGTCGTGTTGATTTTATGGTCTTTTTGATTACTTTTAGACACGCCAAAAAACATACATTTTTATACCAAATCGACACACGGACTGAAATTGCTATTAAAAAAACGCAGATTTCTGCGGTTTTTAACCCTAGCTGGATTTGCTGTTAATCCGTATGTCGTTGGTTCGAGTCCAACTGCCCGAGCCACGAATTCCGTCGCAAAATCGTTGATTTTGCGGCGTTTTTCTTTGTTAACACTTTTGGATTTAGGCACACTACAATCCACCCAAAAACACCACTATTTAACCCCTTGGCTACACAGCAGCTACACAGGATCCGCAACCTGTCCGCAGTCCGATGAATAACTTACCATTTCACAACCTATAAAAAAAATCTACATATTTTGAACATATTGCAAAAATGCTGGGATTCTTGAATATGGACACGACGGTACAATCCCCTGTTGCGATTTTGTCTTAAATCGGCTATTGTTATTACATGCCAAAGATATTTACAATCGATTTTAGTGGTAAAAGCCCCGACGCATTTCTGGAAGTGTTGGATGCGGCGCGCATTCGCTGCGTGTGGGATATTCGCCTGTGGCGGGTCAGCAAGTATGTTCCATATTACAGTGGTGAAAACCTGGCGACTGTCTTGGGCGACCGATATGAATATCACCCAGAATTCGCACCTGAATTTGAAATGCTGACTGCGTTCAAGGATAAAAAGGCAACCTGGGCGGATGCCGAACCGATTTACAGACGCCTGATTGCGGGGCGTGCGCCATTGGCGGGGCGCAGTCCGGACGAACTGGACCGCATATGCCTGATGTGCACAGAAAAGACCGCACACCAATGCCACCGAAGACTGGCCGCTGAATACATCGCATCACAATTCCCAGACATAGAAGTTGTGCATTTGTAAAAAATGATTTTTGTCCCCCGCAACACGCCCCTTATATAGAAGCTTAGTCAAAAACTCTATCCTGCCCCAGCATATCTTGAACTGCATCGGCGTGTTGTTCGGCCATATTTTCCTTGGCACCATTTTCAACAGCCGCCCTTAAGATACGAACTATTTCGTGTTTATCGGTATAGTTTGCAGGTTCATTTTCTTCCAAAATCGTATCTACTACATCCAGCGCCCGACGCCATGTTGTCACATAAGTATTATGTGGAATTATGCTGATATCACGCAATGTGCAGCCACCATAAAACACCACAACCGAAAACATTGGGATTTCTGACATCTGTTTGGATTGTTTTTGCAGCTCTGCAATGTGCCCCGCGTTCTGTTTAATCGGGTTATAGAAACGATACTTATCACGACCATACGCCAAAACCTGGGTCCATTTGTCTTGGTTACCACGCCCAAAAATCCAGCCACTGTAATCTTTTACCTCAAACACAATAAGGCCAACCTTGGTCGCAACTACCAGGTCAATTTGTGCATGTCGCCCATTTGCCTTTTTTACATACAAATCATGAAAGATTGCACCCGGTGCGATACCGTGTTCCAGTAATTCATACACCAAGTCGCGTTCAGACCATGTTCCACGGTCCAGCGCAGTTACAGATTCAATCTGCTCGTTTTTATGATTGTTATATTCAATCTTTCGCTTGTTCTCTTGCCGCAACAACAAGAACAATCCAGCGAACACTAAAAATACAATAACTATTACAGACATTGTTATTTAGCTTTCTCTCTTGTCTGTTGTGCTTTTTGGTCTTGAGGATAGAATATTTTATTAAACAACCACCACAACAACACATAAGGCCAAAACATCAAAAACAATATAAAAAAGAAAATCTTTTTTACTGTTTTAAATAACGACATAAAAAATCTTTTCATTTTCAGTCCCTATTCTACGCATGAATATGAATACGCTTCTGGCATTCTGTACATGTTATTAGATATTGCATCTATAAACACGGGCAAAATACCAACCATCCATCCAATTGGAAATACGTCCAAAATAACCGCAGGTGTATTTAACTGGCGCATAACTGTCTTTTCGGAACATGCCGAATTAGATGACTTGATAGTCAAATCATTATTTGAAAATATAACCATATCTTGGTCTGGCTTTATCTTGTACACACCGCTATCGGCAGATACGGTTATCGTATCTTTGGAATTGTTATACAAACGGGTTTCATGATTGCTACCGATACCCAATGTACCACATGCCGACAAAGCAAACAAAATTGAAAAAATGCCAAACTTTTTCATTACAATCCTCTTGTTATACTACAGTAAAGTCTAATGAATAAATCCCCATAAATCAATATGGTTTTTGGTGTTATTCCACAAACACAATACCGAACCATTTTTGCATGATGGTCAGGCGGGACTGATAGTCATCCGCAGAGTTGATTTCTGTTTCATATTCGTGTTTTAGTTGTGTCGACAACCCAAGTTCACGCACCAGGCGATTGCACACGCCCATAAGATAGAATATATTGCTCGCCGGTCCGCTCAGGTCGATGACCAGGCCCGTTTGATATCTCGCCCCCGGCACACCCCGACGGGCGGCATGCAGTTTCCGTTCCAGCGCATCAATCGTTTCCATGTGCGGCGCCTTTGGTTTTAAGCTCTTGCTGAATCTGTGTCCACATCAATTCCAGTTCGTCCAGCCCCGTCAGGTCTGATTTTAGCCACATTTCTGGGGTCTGCCATACGTCGTCCTGGGCACAGGCCAGCGCACCCTCCACCAATTTGCGGATGCGGCGGTGGCGCATTTCGTTCTTGATTGCGGACCGGTACAGCATGCGCTTGTCCACCGTAACGGGGCGTGGTGTTGTGCCGGTGTGATACGCCCACCACTTGGCCATTTTTAGTTTGTTCAGCATTGCCACACGCAGCATCGCCACCCCATAACTCAGGGTGCCGGGGCCGTCGAATATCTCATCGGCCAGGTGTCGCCCGGCGCGCCCGTTCAGAAATTCCAGGATTTCATCGGCGGACTTTTCGGGGTGAATTTGCCCCAGGCGTTTAACCGTCACATCCCAGATTGCGTTTCGGTGGTCTGGGCTGGCATAGTGTGCCGCCAGCGCACCATAGAATCCGTGTTGCTTGTTTATCGTTGTCATGTTGTGCCTCTTGCTTTTTCAACACAACAATGCCAACAAAAAATGGAATAGCTAGTGAAATAAAATTAAAAGCGCCACAAATGTAGCGCTTTTTTATCAATTTAGTCTGCTAGTGTCGTCTTCTCTAGCACGTACTGCCTTATCGTTTCTATTATATTGCGACGTCTTACCGACAGGAAATCATCATAATTCTCTAACTTCCATAACGATTTATCCATTGGTATACAATGTGGCTTTAAGATATCACCGCCGTGTATTTCTATAATTTTGTCCAAATATTGTTCCGGCTCATTGTTGCTTATCTTAATATTGGTTATCTTTCCTATAAAGGTCAAGTTGGCCATATCATCGATTTTTTCTTGTGCAACCGCGGCTTTTTTCAACAAATCCTTTGGAATTATATGGTGATATTCTATTTTGTCTTTTTTATCAATATTTTTAGAACTTATGGTCAATTTTGTATCCCAGTCTTTGGCGCCAAAATGTCGCATCGCCATAAACATAGTTCTGAAATATCCGCTATTAACACCTTTGCCCGCGATTTCTTCTTCTGTGATATCTAAGTTTATAACTTGTTGTTTCAAGTTAGATAACAATTCTTCCGAAGTTTCACATTTCAAATCTTGATTCAAAATAGTTTCCGAAGAACCGCGACTGTAATGCCCCTTGGCACTAGCCAATATAACCCATTTTGTTAGCTTTTTATCATCTTCGGGCAAAATAGTATACTGTTTCTTGTCAAACATATGCGCCAAGACGATTATAAAATAAGGAGAAGTCAAATTAGACAAACCTTCTATGCCAACATTATTTCTCAGAAAATCCAGCGCAAAATTGATAGCGCGTTTTGTTTTAATCCAACCATTTTCTAGTTTTTCTTTCGAAATTGAAGACAAGGTATTAAATTTTGCCTGATCTGTTATCATGGCTATCAATGTACGCACAATCAAACCAATACTTACATCCCATCCATTATTTTCACACTCAGCCTGAAAATCTTCGAACAATTTTAATGAACCACGCCACTTTGCAGTTATTTGTGCAAGCGCTAAATCGGAACCACGCAGCTTAGTTCCAAGCGAATTTACGCGAACAAATATCTCCGTAACCTCTTCATAAGACAGCTTTCTGTCCAGGGTAATCAAATGGAATTCATACTTTTGAATGTCTCTGACCTTGTCCAAACGTTTACTAAACTTATCAAAATTCGGATCGTCAAAGCTTGTGATGCCTGCTCTTTTTAGAAATTCTGTATTATTCCCAGTTTTAAATATATCTTTTACTGACACCCAATTTGGCTCACTTCTCATACGGTTATTAGCGACCATGAATGTCAAATCCTTCATTTTTGCTAAACCTATATTTTCGTCTGCTGCTGAATCTTGACCTTCTTCCTCATCTTCTTCTATATCCACGTTAGTCAAAGAATCAGGATGATCCATATTAAATAAAATATCTATTTCTTTCAGCTTGCCACCTTGCCCACGAACGTTGAAGGTTTCCCCCTGAAGCAATCTGGACAAAGAAGTTACACGTTGCTGACCATCTAAAAGCAGTAAATATGTGGAATGCTTAATGTCTTTTTGCGCTACGGCAAAATCTCTGGTGTTGGGCATATCTTCTTCGGAAGTTTCCCACATCAAGATATTTCCGGCTGGATATCCACGATATAAAGAATCTATTAAATCTCTGACCTGAGTTGATTTCCATACATACCCACGCTGCATCTCTGGCAAACGAATTTCATTACGCAATACCTTATCAACAAGTTCTCTTGCACTGGCGGAAGAATTAGACATATTATCCTCTTTGTTCTAATTCCTAGCGTAGTTTATATCAAACATCTTTGTCAATAATATTTCATAAAAATACGCCGAAC
The DNA here is from genome assembly GCA_045546155.1 of Candidatus Enterousia sp. GTDB lineage: Bacteria > Pseudomonadota > Alphaproteobacteria > Rs-D84 > Rs-D84 > Enterousia. The sequence goes on along the minus strand of JAZQCG010000003.1, from coordinate 122,396 downwards.
ATTGACGTTTTTTGTTGTTTTTTATCAGCTTTATATCTATATGATGTAGTATGAAGACTGATAAGCAAATCTTAACAAAACAAGACCACAAAGACCATTTTGTTCCACAGGTCTATTTACGCAGATTCATTGATCACAATATCAATAAGCTGCATGTTTATGATCGCAAGGAAGACCGTTGGTTTGAGGCACCAACCAAACGTATTTGTTTTGAACCTGGCTGGGATAAATTAGATGCTGAAGGCAACAATACCTATTTGGTAGAACATCTAAAAGCTTTGGAACCTTGTTTAAAACAATTTTTAGAGGGCTTTAAACATGGCCCTATATCACCGAAGGACAGGTATTATTTTTCAACCTGGCTGGCAATAATATTCGCACTGTCGCCAAAGCGCAATGAATATGATTTTTTATCCTTGCAAATGCTGAGGCAAAATGTTGACCCAAAATCTACGGATCTTAAATTTAATTTAAAACAACGTAATTTGGAACAAGCAAAGCATATAGCAAATATGATATACGCATATGACTGGTGCTTAACTTATAACTTTAGCGACATACCATTTATAACATGCGACTTCCCAGCGCATTACCTGTGCCTAAATGACACAATTCCGCCAATGTATCAACCCTTTGGCATTGTGTTAGACCCCGGAACATTTTTGAGAATAATTCCTAAACCTGTTACACAACCTGAGGTATATCAACCAGGATTTAATGATTATACGAAGATTCAACCTGGCACAATAACTCGGGGGCAAATATCAAAACATTGGAAACATGCACAACGTTTGGTTTCCAGGATAAATGAACAATCTATCTATAATGCGGAACGGTTTGTGATTTCATCATATCAGGATGACGGATTGGTGCAATTCGTAAAAAACAGAAGGAACCGGACTACCATTTTTCAACCCAGGGTTGAAAACACACCAAACGGCCCAGTGGTACATACTACGTTACAGAACAATTTTAAAAATGTACCATTGATGTTGGATAAAAACACATTGAGCAAATCATGAGCGCGTCGTAGAATCTGTGTTGCTTATTTGTCGCTGCCATGTTGAACATCTTGTTTTTTTTAATACAACAATGCCAACAAAAAAATGAAATAGCTAGTGAAATAAAAATAAAAATAAAAAACTGGACTTTTCGCGAACATTAAGGACAAATACGACAACTTTAAAAGGATTGTCTATGAAATATACGCATTTTGACGACATTTTACCCAACCATCGCACAGATTTTGTGATGCTATATTTTGCCGCATGTCGATCTTTACGCGAACTGGAGGCAGCAATACGTCGCAATCAAGCTGGTAATTTGACCTGTCGACAGGCGTGGTTGCTTCGCCGCATTCAATACAAGTTTATGCAGGTTGTGGCCTATCACAAAGCTCACCAGTGCAACGATATGTCCACTATACCCAACGCAAAGTATCCAACAGGCATCGTTATTGACCTGAAAAGCCCCCAAGGAAACGTTTTTTATCTTATGGGATTAGCTAATCGACTTATGCGGAAACTCGGCCTGTCCGCCGAAGAAATCGCCGAATTCAAACGCGAACAAGCCAGCGCAACAACATACCAAGCCCACCTCAACCTTTTACGCAAATGGTTCGGCGTTGTGTTTGTTGATAATTGAAAAATTCGATTTGTTACACCATCGCACAACGACTAACGTTTTTTACGTTTGCGAAAAACCCTTTTTAATCGTTTTTTTATAGAACGCCGTTTAATAGTATTACTTACCCGAACAAAATACGACGGATCTTTTTTATATTTCTTTTTTAGCAGTGCCCAAACCATCACAGGCATTGTTGCTTTTAACAAATCATTATTTGTATCATATGGTGTTTGTGTTAAGTCCAATAAACCTCGGTCTTTCAAAGCGGTTAATCTGCAAACTAAAATGTTCTGCTTGGTCTGTGCATTAACATCAAAATCATGTGAAATTTTTAATTCATAACAATTTACACTTGTTTTCAACATCGAACGCAAAATATCTTTTTCTTCTGGACACAGAGATTGCAATTCAAAATAAATAAGTTTTTTCCTTGCTCTTACATCCAAATACCATTTTATCGTCCAACTTATAAAAAGCGCCAACAATTCTGCACTTACCAACAAAACCCATATTTTGTGTGCTTTTAATCCAAACGGCAAAAAAACAACCGCGATTCCAACAATTCCAGTGATGCACCAAGTTAATGGGTATCGGATAACATCCAAAAAGCACGGCATAAGATATTTTAATACACTGTCCATCTTACACCTCTTATGCAGTAAAATAAGTAATTCCACTTGCCAATGTCGACCACCCCAATTTCAAAGACGGCATTGGTAAAGGCAATTGTCTTATGGATTTTAACGGAGGAATTTGTCTTATACATGGAATCGGGTGTATACGACGCACAGGCTTTATCGGGCCCCCTATGGCGTTCGCCGTGTACAATGCACAGAAGCCCATTTTATCAATTAGCCAACCATTTACAAAGAACCCCATACAACGTCCAGTATAAGAATAAACATAAAAGCCTACCAAATAAGCCAAGGGTCTTCCATCAATTGCGTATATTTCTCCACTCAACAGGAAGTACGCCACCGGATTTCCAAATCTATCATAAAGCCAATTATAAACCATTTGTTTCTCGTTAATTTTTTTTCAATGTGATAATAAAACAGACCCTTAATAAAAGCAAGGGCAATATAGCCCTTTATTTACTTGAATAAAATGAAATCTACGGCATATAGAACAACGAACCAAAGGAGTTTATTGTGATATATGGTTATATTCGGGTTTCGACCGACAAACAGGATTGTGAAAATCAAAAACTGGGCATTGAATCCAAGGCCAGCACACTGGGGCTGTGCATTGATAAATACATTGAAGACGCTGGCATTTCCGGCACAAAAGAACCGGAACAGCGTGCCCTAGGCGGTATGTTACGCAAATTAAACCCGGGCGATGTCATAATCTGTAGCGAACTTTCGCGTCTGGGGCGAAAAATGTTCATGATTATGCGAATACTGGAACATTGCATGAAAATTGGGGCGCGTCTTTATACCGTCAAAGATGGCTATGAGTTGGGCGACACTATTCAATCCAAGGTTTTAGCGTTTGCGTTTGGGCTATCAGCTGAGATTGAACGTAATCTTATCGCCCAGCGCACCAAAGAAGCATTGGCAGCATTACAATTACGCGGTGTAAAACTGGGCCGTCCAAATGGCCAAAAGAATACTTACCATATCATTGACGGTCATGAAAACCTGATTTTAGACATGTATTCAGCAGGAGTTTCTAAACGAAAAATTGCCAGAACTATCCGGGTCAGTCCGCCCACAATTTCGCGATTTCTTGAAAGCAGAAAATGACCCTTTAATTGTTCCAAAATTGTAAATAAAAAAACCGCGAAAATCAACCGATTTCAGTAATTGTTTTTGTGTAACAACAATTTCGTGGTTTAACTGTGGCAAAATCTTCGCAAGATTCTTCCAACAAACAAATCGTTTCAAAACGTCGTATTGCCGACCATGGGGAAGTATTCACTGCCCTTCGGGAAGTTAATGCCATGCTGGACTTGGTAAAACAAGAAACCCAGCGCATTGACAGTCGTTTCTTGGAACCTGCCTGTGGCAAGGGTGCATTCCTGACCGAAATTTTGCGCAGAAAACTGGAAATTGTAAATTCACGCTATCGTAAAAGCCAAATTGAATATGAACGATACATGGCATTGGCCGTGTCCAGCATATATGGCATTGATATTTTGCCCGACAATGTGGCGGATTGCCGTTCGTTGTTATTGGGTATTTGTATCGACAATTATGCCAGCGCATGCAAACTGAAATGCGAATGCATTCCAACCGACTTTATTGCAGCATTGCGGTTCATTCTGTCCAAGAACATTGTATTGGGGGATGCATTAACCCTGAAACGGGTTGATGGTTCAAACGCCCCGATTATATTCAGCGAATGGTCGTTGGTCATGGGCGACATGTTCAAGCGCCGTGATTTTTATTTCTCTTCCTTGGTTGACAGCGAAATGGGCGGCGAATATTGCCGTTCTGATATGGGTGGCGGTACATGGATGCCCATGCCTGTGCGCGAATTTCCCCTGACACATTACAAAAGGTTAAAAGATGCAGAATAACACATATAATCCAGACGTGTTAAGTTGCCTGGCAAATTTAAGTAATGACGAAGTATTTACACCACCAACATTAGCGAACCAAATGCTGGACATGTTGCCAGCGGAATTGTGGTCCAACCCCGATGCAAAGTTCCTGGACCCGTGTTGCAAGAGCGGTGTATTCCTGCGTGAAATTGCAAAACGCCTGATTGTGGGGTTGGAACATCAAATTCCAGATTTGCAGGAACGTCTGAACCACATTTATAAAAACCAGTTATTCGGCATTGCCATCACGGAATTAACATCGTTGCTGGCGCGACGTTCGGTATATTGTTCCAAGAACGCAAACAGCCAATATTCTATTTGCACCGATTTTAACACCGAATGCGGCAACATCGTATTTGAACGGGTTCAACACACATGGGAAAACGGTCGCTGCAAATTCTGCGGCGCATCCCAATCCGAATATGACCGTGACACCAGCCTGGAAACACACGCATATCAATTCATTCACGCAGACGAGGTATTTAATATGAAATTTGACGTAATTATTGGCAATCCACCTTACCAAATGAACGTTGGCAACGATGGCGGCAATAAGGCTAAAGCCAAAGCAATTTACCATAAATTCGTTGAACAGGCAGAAAAATTACAACCCAAATATTTATGCATGATTATCCAGAGCCGTTGGATGACCCGAACTGCAGAAGGAGTGCCTGAAGAATGGACAGACAGAATGCTTAATTGCAATCACATAAAAACGATGCATGACTTTGTAGACGCTAACATCTGCTTTCCTGGCGTAGATATAAAGGGGGGCGTTTGTTATTTTCTGTACGAAAAAGATTATGTTGGCAAATGTTCATATTTTTTACACAAAGATTCGAATTCTGCGCCTCTGCTAAACAAGGATTTCCTGAACGCTAAGGGGATTGGTATAGTTATAAGAGATTTGAATGCACTTTCAATATTATCAAAAATTGAGGGTGTTGAAGGTGCTTATTTAGAACAAGAAAGCACGAATTTCTCTGGTCTAGTAAGCCCAAAGGATTTTTTTACCAACAAACAACAACTAACATCCAGTTGGGACCAATATGATGATGTTAAGTCAAGGGCTTCAGACATAAAATATTATTTAAACAAATCCATGCACAAGAAAGAGTTTGGCTGGATTAACGAAACCCAGATTCCAAAAAATAGGCAAGCCATTAAACTGAATAAAGTATATATCACATCCGCTGCTGGCTCTGGAACAGATAGTCAGGTTTTAGGAAGACCTTTTTATGGGGAACCCAACAGCGTTTGTTCGCAAACATATTTAGTAATTGGTTATGACCCAGATAAACATAATTTCACTCAGACACAATGCGAAAACATAATATCATACATTAAAACCCGTTTTTTCCGATATTTGGTGAGCATAAAAAAGAAAACCCAAAATGGACCCAGGGGTGTTTATCAGTTTGTTCCCATGCAGGATTTTAGCGAACCGTGGGATGATGCCAAGTTATACAAGAAATATGGCCTGACGGCGGATGAAATCGCCTTTATTGAATCAATGGTTCGACCAATGGAGTAAGTTATGGCAAAGAAAGTTATGTTTCCAGCACGTCCTGATGCCAACCCAACTATTTATGCGTATTCGGACAAAAATCCACAATATGACGGCATGTTAAAGGTGGGCTACACTATAAAGTCCGCTGCAACCCGTGTGGCCGAACAGTACCCCATATTAAAACCTGGCGACATTCCATATACCATTCATGTGGACGAACCCGCCATTCGCAAAGACGGTTCGGTATTCACTGACAAAGACGTCCACCGCATATTGCGAAATCGTGGTATTATTCAACTGCATGACAAAGACGGCAAATTGACCGAATGGTTCCAATGCGACGTCAAAGACGTTATGGCGGCAATTACATCATTGCGCACAGGCACCGACCTGGAAACCCAGCGAACCGAAACATTTGCTATGCGTCCTGAACAGGCCGAAGCCGTTGAAAAAACAATCGCTTATTTCAATGCTTGGCACCATGAAAACCCAGGTAAAACACCGCACTTTTTGTGGAATGCAAAAATGCGTTTTGGCAAAACATTTGCCACATATCAACTGGCCAAACAAATGGGGTGGTCCAAGATATTGGTGCTTACATTCAAACCTGCGGTGCATCAGGCATGGGAAGAAGACCTGAACAGCCATTGCGACTTTGACGGCTGGCAGTTTATTTCCAAAAAAGACAAAACAACCGAACAATTCATGGATGCGGTCAAACACCTGGACAGCAATCGCCCGATTGTATGTTTTGGTTCATTCCAGGATTATCTGGGCAAAAATGATGCAGGTGGCATCAAGGCACAGAATGAATGGGTGCATGGCACAAACTGGGATTGTGTCGTATTTGACGAGTATCATTATGGCGCATGGCGTGAAAATGCCAAAGACCTGTTTGAAAACGAATCCAAGGCAGAACAAAAAAATGCCGCTGGCGAAGCCATGGACTATTTTGACGAGTCCAACATGCCAATCACCACAGGACATTATTTATACCTGTCTGGCACCCCGTTTCGTGCCATAAACAGTGGCGAGTTTATAGAAGAGCAAATTTATAACTGGACATATTCGGATGAACAGCGCGAAAAGGAAGAGTGGAAAGGCCCAAACAACCCGTATGCGGCCTTGCCACGCATGGTAATGATGACCTATCAATTGCCCGACACCATTCGTAATATTGCATTGGGCGGCGAATTCAACGAATTCAACCTTAATGAATTCTTTGCCGCCGATGGCGATGGGGAAAATGCCAAGTTCAAATATGAAAACGAAGTTCAAAAATGGTTGGACTTAATTCGTGGCCAGTTGGCAGAAACCACCCTGGACAACCTGAAAATGGGCGCCAAAAAACCACCAATGCCATTTGCAGACACACGCCTGTTGGGCATCCTGTCACATACAATATGGTTCCTGCCATCGATTGCAGCATGCAATGCCATGGCAAACCTGCTGAAACGCCGTCAAAACACATTTTACCATGATTATCGGGTAATTGTGGCCGCAGGCACGTCCGCTGGCGTTGGCATAAAAGCCCTGGCACCTGTGCAAGAGAAAATGGCCAACCCATTGGAAACAAAAACAATCACCTTGTCATGCGGCAAACTGATGACGGGCGTATCGGTTAAACCATGGTCTGGCATCTTTATGCTGTGCAACCTTAAAAGCCCAGAATCATATTTCCAGGCGGCATTCCGTGTTCAAACCCCATGGACAATCAAAAATCCAGACGGCGAACACCCAAATGCCACCCAAATCATGAAAGAAGAGTGTTATATCTTTGACTTTGCTCCCGACCGTGCATTGCGCCAAATCACAGATTACAGTTGCCGACTGAATGTAAAAGAAACCGACCCAGAAAAGAAAGTCGCTGAATTTATTAACTTTTTGCCTGTGTTGGCCTATGACGGCAGCGCCATGCGCCAAGTTAATGCCAGCGAAATCCTGGACATGGCAATGAGTGGCACCAGCGCAACATTGCTTGCACGCCGTTGGGAAAGTGCATTGCTGGTTAATGTGGACAATGCAACCCTGTTGCGCCTTATGAATAACAAAGCGGCCATGGATGCCCTTATGAGTATCGAGGGGTTCCGCAGTTTGAACCAAGACATTGAAACGGTTATTAACAAATCTAATGCAGTCAAAGAAAAGAAAGCGGCCGCCAATGAACGGGAATTGACACCGAAAGAAAAGAAAGAAATGTCGGATGAAGAAAAGGAATTCAAATCCGCACGCAAACGCATCCAGGAAAAACTGATTAAGTTCGCAACTCGTGTGCCAATTTTCATGTATTTAACCGACTATCGTGAACGCAGTTTGAAAGATGTCATAACCCAACTGGAACCAGGCCTGTTCAAAAAGGTGACGGGGCTGGACGTAAAAGATTTTGAATTGCTGGTAAGTTTGGGCGTGTTCAATGATGCGCTTATGAACGATGCCGTGTATAAGTTCAAACGATACGAAGACGCCAGTTTGGAATATGCGGGCATTAACAAACACGCAGGTGAAAGCGTTGGATTATTCGACACCGTCCTGTCCCACGAAGATTATGAAATGATGTAAGAAAATTATTCTTTCTAGTCTTTCTTGCTTTATACAATTTTTATTGATATGTTTACGACATTAAACAAATGTAATAAGAGTTTATGAATGCATATCAGCACAATAAAAATTAGAAATTTTCGAAAATTAGAGAATGTTACAATTGACATTCATAATCAGACCACGCTATTTATTGGTGCTAATAACAGTGGCAAAACAAGTGCGATAACGGCCATAAAACTATTTTTGAGTAATGATAATAAATTTTTAACATATGATTTTAATTTAAAAAATCACTTAAAAATAAATGAGTTGTTTGATGCAGAAGCCGAACCAAACATGCGAGCCTTTGATGATATTTTTCCAACAATGGACCTGTGGTTTCATGTTGAAGACGATGACATTTATCGTGTTGGTCAGTTGTTGCCAACTTTAGATTGGGCTGGCGGAAATTTAGGTGTCAGATTACGTTATGAAATAAAGGACATTGCCAAATTATTTGCCGAATATAAACAAGCACGAGAACGTATTAAAAATAAAGCTAAGATTTTCCCAAAACATATGATGGATTTTCTTTCAAAAAAATTATCTAACCATTTTATTTTGCGTTATTATTTGCTCGATCCTAACCATAAAGAAGACATACAACCACAAATATCACTAGGTGATCCTCTAGAGAATTCGCCACTAGATAATCTTATAAAAATCGACATTATAAATGCTCAGCGTGGTATGAATGATGAAATTGCGGATACAGAACAAATCGAAAATAGAAAATTGTCTAACCTTTTAACGAGTTATTATTTTAACCATTTGGATCCAAACAAAGGTGAGATATCCGATGACGATTTAAATGCAATAGAAAAACTTAATGAAGCCACTTCTAATTTTACCGAAATAATGGAAACAAGCTTTAAACCTGCACTGAACGAACTTTCAGGGATTGGGTATCCACCTTTTGGAACACCAAGTATTACCATAAATCCACAAATTAAAGCAGCTGACAGCATAAATCATTCAAACGCATTGCAGTATAAAGCAGATGACAACTTATTTCTTCCAGAAAACTATAATGGGCTTGGATATCAGAATCTGATTTTTATGACCTTTAAGATGATTTGTTTTAGGGACTCTTGGCTTAAGTATGGCAAACAAAAAACTGAAGCTGATAAAATAGCGCCTATACACCTTGTACTTATAGAAGAACCAGAAGCTCACTTACATCCTCAAGCACAACAAGTTTTTATTAAAAAAGCTTACCAGGTTTTGACATCCAGAAAAGAAATAAAAGACGGAAAATTAACAACACAAATGATTGTATCCACACATTCATCTCATATTGTACATGAATGCGACTTTGAACAGCTACGATATTTTAAACGTGATTTTACCGCAAAAATCCCCTCAACAAATGTTGTTAATTTAACAAATATCTTTGGCAGCGATTGGGAAACAAAGCGTTTCGTGACACGATATATAAAATTAAATCATTGTGATCTATTTTTTGCAGATGCGACTATCTTAATTGAAGGCGATGCAGAGCGTATTTTAATGCCGCATTTTATTTCCAAACATGAACACCTTACACAATCTTATATGTGTATCCTAGCAATAGGTGGAAGTCACGCATATAGATTAAGACCGCTAATAGAATCATTATGTATTCCAACACTGATTATAACAGATTTAGATCCTGTACAAGAAGATAGCGACAAAAAAAGAAGCGTAAGTTCCCCCTCCAAACTCAATGCCGGTCAAAAAACCTGTAATAACACACTAAAAACATGGATTCCGAAACAAGAAAGCATTGATAAATTACTAAGCGCTACAGAACAAGACAAAGAAAGCAATGATACATTCCCATTAAAAGTAGTATATCAAACGACCGAAGGGGAACAAACATTTGAAGACGCAATAAAAAACGAGAATCCGCATTTGTCTGATAAAATCAATGACAATCGTCCAAAAGCAGAAAATGCATTGAATCTATTATATATAGAAGAATTTGAAACAGGCTTAAACACTCCACGCTACATTGAATCAGGCTTAATATGGTTGGATAATATCTTACAAAACAAACTTTTCAATGACGAGGAAGCTAAAAATGAATAATGAATATGAGAGAACAGAAGCTGATAAAATTATTGAAGAATGTCTTTCTTTACACACCCCAAAAAGTTTCTTTTTATTTGCTGGTGCTGGTGCTGGGAAAACGCGTTCTTTGGTAAACGCTTTACAATATATAAACAACACAATACGCGATCAATTGGTATTGCTTGACAAACATGTAGCTGTGATTACATTTACAAATGCAGCAGCAGAAGAAATAAAAAACAGAACACAATATGATTCTTTATTTACAATATCTACTATACATAGTTTTGTTTGGCAACTTATTAAGGGATTTGATGTCGACATAAAAAAATGGCTGAAAGACTATCTGCAATCAAAAATAAACGAATATAATTCTAAGCCACACAAATCAGGCACAAAACAGGAAGCTAGTTATAACAAACAATTAGAACGATTAAAACAATTAGAAACTATAAAACATTTTAATTATGATCCGGCTCCTGAGGCTGCTAATTCTGGAAAAGATAGCTTGAATCATTCCGAGGTATTAAAGATATGCGCTCACTTTCTGATCAACAAACCGTTATTTGCCAAAATGCTTGTTCAAAAATTTCCAATATTATTGATTGATGAAAGCCAAGATACTGACAAAAATTTAATGGAAGCTTTTTTATCAATACAAAATAAATTTGCAGATTGCTTTACATTAGGATTATTTGGAGATACAAAACAAAGAATATATGCAACTGGCAAAGAGGATTTGGGGGATATAGATTATTGGTCTTCTTGTGGATTTAAAACCCCACAAAAACCGCAAAATCACCGGTCCGGCAGCAGAATTGTAGAATTAGCAAATAAAATTGGTAGTTTGATAGATGAAACACCTACACAAAATCCTGTACCAGACACAGGAGCAGGATGTGTACGACTATTTTTAGCACCAACGAACACTGATAAACATTTAACAGAAAGCCGTGTAAAAGAACACATGGCCACTATAACAGGGAACAGTTTATGGAACAAAAAAAACTGGAAAGATAAAGAAGGCGCTACTTTAGTTTTAGAACACAGGATGGCGGCAGTTCGTATGGGTTTTGTTGAGATGTGGGATGCATTAAAAAGCACATCAGAATTTGATAGTGTAAAATCCGGTACATCACAAGAAATAAATTTCTTTAAAAATTTTGTACTGCCTTTAGTACAATCTAACAATGATTTTGAAATAATGAGAATTATAAAAAAATATTATAAGGATTTATTCAAACAGATAAATAAAGACTCTTTAAGATATATATCAGAATGTGTCTCAAGAATTAAAACAGCATACACAAACAATCCAAATATAACTTTTGGGGAAATGCTTGACATTATTAGAACTTGCAATATTTTTAATATCCCGCATAAGTATGATGAGGAATCAGAAAGTTTTGAATTGTTTTTTAACATAAAATTATCACAAATAATCCCTTATGCTAAGTATATAGATAATTTATCAGAATTTAAAACACATCATGGTGTAAAGGGTTTGGAATTTGATAATGTTATGGCGATAATAGATAATGACACAAAATGGAGAACTTACGATGAAACCAATTTTTTTGTCGCAGGTAAAGCTAACAAAGATACTCTACGTCTTTTATATGTGATTTGTACACGTGCAAAACAAAATCTTGCTGTAATATTATACACGGATACAACAAAAAATCAGTTAAATAAAAATTGGTTTAATGATGAGGAAATAATATCTCTATCTTCTTTCTGATTTTTATTGTTTTCTAGAGGCAGGTGTCAACCCTTCTGTAGCAACTGGTTTTGAGTTCAAAATATGATCACCGTGTTGTTCTAATATTTCACACACAGCTAACATCACTTGCAAAACCGTCATCAATGTAATCCATCTTATGTCTTGCGGTGTGTCCTCGACAAAAGATTGACTTGTTGCAAAACATTTTCTAACACAGTATGTAGAAAAATGCTTAAACCCGCAAAACAGCTGATAATTCTCGTAGTTCACATCTACATGTTCGTAATATTTCGCCAATTCTGGAATATCTTTTATTTTATTCCAAACGTCCTCAAAGTAATCTTGAGATATTGATTTTAATGTACCAGGATACCAATGTGTTCTATAATTTTTTCTGTTCAATAAATTGTCATCTTTGGGTTTATTTATAAAAAAACGCTCACAATTGTTTTGTTTGATAAGTTCTAATACTCTATCCACACGTTCTGGGTGCACTCGTAGCATATCGATTTGTTCAATGTAACCAAAATCTATGTAATCAGCCCCATTCGTATTAAAATGCTTATTTAACCACAACAATTGAATTTCAAGCTCTATCATCTGACATGTTAATGAGCAGGCTACAAAAACTCTGTCTTTTTGCAAAGCTTCGTAAATTTCTGCAGCTAACGATATCATCGCAGCAACCAAACTATGCACCCCCATAAGAGCCTTATCTTTTGTGGTCTGGGGATGAAATGATTCCATGGTACGAACCATCATCCTTAATTTTTTCATTAAGGTATCGATATCATCATTCTTTAACGGATGTGGCAATGGATATTCTTTAATCATATGGTTATAACTCCTCCACGCCAATGTCGGTTAGGTATTGCCATAGGGCGTCGTAGAATTTTGGTTGGCGGGTGGCGTCTGATGCGTCGCCGCGCGGGATAAATATTACGAAACCTTCACGGGCGCGGGTCAGCAGTACACGATACGCGTTTTTAAGATAACGTCGCTTGTCTTCTTGGTTTATGGACAACCAGCGCGAGCCGCTTGGTTTGAAATATTCAAATTTGCCGTCAACATATCTGTAATCTGCGTCCCAGCCGACAACCGCATAATCTATTTCCAGGCCCTGGATATCAAATTCACTGGCCGCTTCTTCCATAAAGTATGAAGACTTGATATCATCACGTTCACCAAGGAACCACTTTTCCGGCTTGCACTTACTTTCTATCCAAATACCATCTGCACGCAATCTGCGACCATTCGAACTGGCAATCAGACCGTGACGCCATGCCCTGCCGGCAGTCTGTTCACGCACCCATTGTTTGGCACGCGCCAAATCACGCGCCATATAAATTGGATAAACTTCGGACAGTCGCTTATATTTTTCTGCGGCGGCGTTGGCATCATTATCCAATAAAGAATCCACAAAGCCCGCGACATCGGATGTTCTGTGTGCACGCAATGATACGGACAGGTGCAACTCTTTAATCGTTTCGCATTTCAATCCATTGGTCAGTTCTGCAAACGATTGGCCGCCCAGGTATTCATTGGATGTTATGTCGCCAGACACGTAAACATTCCAATCTGGGAAAGAACGCTTTAATGACGCAAACCATTCCTGGATACCAGCTTCACCAGTGTTAATGTCCTGACCGCCGCCAACAAGACAGACGATTACGGCCCAATCTTGGCGTCGGTTCATATAGTCAATTAACAACTCTGGCTCGCTCATAGCCAAGAAGTGGGCACGCTGTTCATCGGTTAGATGGTTAAGAATCGCCCCTTTCTTCTTTTGCATAAAGTCTGATAACATACGTTGGTTCCATGCACGCTGTGCTTCGTCAAATATGACAACATTTTCAGTTGGAACGTCTGCCTCATTCAAGGAACGATCACGAAAGTGATGAATTATCTGAATAGAAGATTTTATCTTGCTGTGCGTAAGAGATTTGGATGTACCATTTTGCTTGTATGCATCTAGAGCCAAAGCCTCGCTAAGTACCGAAACCAATGGCTGATTACCTGTCAAAAAGCACGAATAACTTTGCCCCGTTGTTTTCTGATTTGCAAATACAATGTTCAGACCAGCCAAGGTTTTACCCGCACCAGGAACACCCGTGATAAAGCAGATGGATTTTTGTTTATTCTGCTTTGATTGTTCGATTATACGCTGAACCGCATCTGATGTCTTGGTCAGGTTTTCGGCGGCACTATTTTGCGCAATATCTGCGACAGAGTGAGTGTTATATAGGGCTTTGGCGGCCTCAATAATTGTTGGCGTTGGAAGATATCTGGAATTTACCCATTTATCCATATTGATTGTTGTGCACGAAGTATCTGTGTTGTGAATAATTATATTACGCAATTCATCACCATCGGTCAGGATTACATCTTCTGGCATATCGTGTTTGCGGTAGTCATCCGGCACACCCGTTGCCACCAAGATAGGAACGATTTTACACTGACGGCTTTCTTCGTGATAGTTTTGCAAATCAAATGCATATGTGCGAACCTGGCGGATTGCGTCACTGGCATATGTTTCTGCGCCGACCTTAAATTCCAGAACAAAGACAGTATTGTTTATCAGCAAGATGTTATCTATGCGACCGCCCACACGTGGCAGTGTGTATTCAAACAGAATGCTGCCCGATGGTGCATATGCCAGCGCATATTTCAACACGCGAATTTGTTCCATCCAGGCGTCTTTTTGTGCCGCAACTGTATCGTATCTGTCACCTGCGGCGATAATACCAAAGATTTCATCATCGCTTTGGTGCAAAAAGTTATGAATACTGTTTTTGTAGAAAGCGTCGCTCATTTTACTTTCCTTTGCCTTGTAGTGTTTTAGATACGATTTGGTCGGCGGGGAGTTGTGGGTGGGAGGGTAAGTCCTGGACTGGCACCCAGTGCATATCGTCATGGACGCGCAGTTGAATTTCACCGGTGTAGCCCAAAATTTCGTATGTGTGCAGTTCGATAACCTTGCCAGAATCCGTTGTATGTTTTGCAATGGTAATTAGACCGCCAATTTGTGCATCTATCCCCAATTCTTCGGCCAGTTCCCTGCGCAGGCATGTTGGGCCGTCTTCGCCATCTTCAAACTTGCCACCGGGGTATTCCCACGTCCCCGCCAATGGTTGGTCCGCCGCACGTCGCATCAGCAGAACTTTATCCCCATTTCTAAAAATCGCAGCAGCTACTTTCATTTCATATTAGGATAGCACAAAGATATTGTAATCAAAGAACTTTTTGAATATAATCCCTATGTAATACAAGTAGAATTTAGAGGAAAAAGATGTCTATCACACAAGATAACGGCAAAAAAGGCGAACAAGAAGTCGTTGATTTGGTATTGTGCCCAAATTGTAAAAAGCAATTGATGTTGTTGCCGCCGAATTATCCGTTGTGTGATATACAATGTACCGGCTGCCAATTCAGAGCACAGATAAAAACCGCAAACCATAAACCATCATCTGTCATTCGTGGTGCAGGATGGGATATTATGGAAAAGGTTTTAAAAGCGGGCATACTGCCACCATTACTTATTTTGAATTTTAAATGGAAAGAAAAAGGCAAACAGTTTCAGGAAATTAGATTTTATCCGTTTGTTCCAAAATCTCATTTGAAGAAATACACCTTGTCACCAAAGGCTAGAAGAGCAAATTACAGGATGTTTAATTACGTAAATATGGATAAATTACCCTATGCAACACTGTATCAAAAACAAATAGAAACAGATTAACCTTTTAATTTGCCTTGCCCCTTATGGTGCATTTGTGTAATCTTTTAGAAAAATTTCACAAAGTCTAGTAATGGCTGTAAATTCTGTTGGGGTTTCGTGTCGGTATGAACAAGCCGCACCGAGCCAGAATTTGTACCGTCCTGTCAAAGGGCGGTTTTTCTTTGGATTTCTAAGGATTTTCACAGTTCGATAATACCGGTTGTAAAACAGACTATTTTTCAGGCGTTATCGAACTGCATAATAAAAAAGACTAGAAATCTAACCCTGTTTTGTATTTTGAGTATACTTCGCTTATTTGTGGTCGCATATTTTTTGACATTATGTATTTTGCATTTTATACTGAACCTGTACTCCCAGCCATAAGGATTTGAAATGCCTGAAAAAAACACCCTGTATGATAATTTACGCAATCCAGTTTCAACAATTGAACGCGGACAACCAATCCCCAGCGGATTGAACAAGCTGTCCGTGCATGTATGGATTGTAAATGATGCGGGCGAATACTTATTACAACAGCGTATGGGGACGGCCAAGAAATTCCCAAACATGTGGGGGCAAACTGGTGGTGGCGCAATCGCAGGTGAATCCAGTTGGGATGCATGCGTTCGCGAAACAGTGGAAGAGTTAGGACTGACACCAGACCCTAAAAATTCTGTATTGATTGGCACAATTAAGCGACCAATGGATTTTGTTGATATATGGCTTGTGCACAGCAATGCTAACATTTCCGAACTAAAACCACAGGCAAGCGAGGTACAATCCGTCAAGTGGACGACACTGGCTGACATTCAACATATGCAAAACACAGGCGAATTTATCCCGTCTATTGTTCCAGGGTTTAATATGGTTTTGAATTATCAGAAAATGATAAATCCCAACCCAGTCAATGCACGTGATTTCTTGGGCAAATTAGTGCGTGTACAAATGGACAGACCCCTGGGCAGCAAACACCCAAAACACGGCTTTACATACGAAGTGAATTATGGATTTATCCCAAACACCATATCGGGCGATGGCGAAGAATTAGACGCATATGTATTGGGTGTTGATACACCGTTGGCAACATTTTCCGGAAAATGCGTTGCGATTATTCATCGCACAAATGACAACGACGATAAACTGATTGTTGTGCCAGACGGACAAAATCCAACAAACGAATATATCGAACAAAAAACCGCTTTCCAAGAACAGTGGTTCAAGCACACGATTATACGGTAAGCCAAAAAGATGTAGGACGATAAAATATCGGAAAGAACCCCATCATGATAAACCGCTGGACTTTTGATGATGATAATTTGTTTGAATTGGTTCGCAATGAGCGCAAGTATGGCACATGCAGTCGTTATTCGTGCGATGCAGATATGGCATATGTCGGGGAAATTCAAGAAATTTATAACAGTCGTGGCGAAACAATACGAATTCAAATTACAGCCGTTCGAAAGTGTCGCTTTTGTGACATTGATGACGCATGGGCAAAAATAGAGGGCGAAGGCGACCTGTCCCTGGCATACTGGCGACGTGTTCATATTGACTTTTTTAACAAATACTTTCCCGATTTTCAGGAAACTGATTGGCTGGAATTAAACGAGTTTGTGGTTATATAACCTCTAACTCTATCCCCACAATACCGTATTTGGATTCCATTTCAGCATCATAGAATTTTGATATTGCAGACATCAGTGCATTTAGCGATGCAAAACCTGTGCGGGGCATACTGATTTTTGTGGCCAGGTCTGCAAAACTGTGGGCAATATGCAGGCGAACTATTTTGGCACGAATATAATCACTACGATTTTGCGCATCATATATCAGCAACATATCGCCGTTGCGCATTCTGCGACGCTTTTCATCATACAGGCGCAGTTCAATATCTTTTTCGCCAGAATGCACCATTTCATAATATTCAGGGCGCAAACTCATTGAAAATTTACAGCCCAAGTTTGGCAAAATGTGCAGCGCATAAAAATCACGCATGTCGTCAAATGGTGTGATTTTTGGGTTTAATAAGTCGTCGGGGGCAACCCAGGCAACCGAAATTTCTTCGGGGCGATTTTCACAGAAATTCAAGTCCATATCATCTGGGATATGCACAATATAAAAATGATGTTCTTCGCCCCATGCGCCACGTTTTTGCGCCCGTTCGGGGGTTGGGTGACGAAATTCATATGGCACCGGAATTCCAACCACTTGGTCTGCCAGCGCAGATGTAGATTCGCCCAATTCTTCGGTCAGTTCACGCCGCATTGCCGTCAAGAAATCTTCGCCATCATCCAGTCGCCCGCCTATTGGTCCATATCCGTTTTCGCCGTATTTTAATAGCGCAACCTGTCCATCACGCACCGGCAAAATATATGCAGAATAACTGATGTCTTTTATCATTTTGTATCCTTTGATTCACTGCGATATGATCTTAATTCCGAATATATTTCGCCATTAGCCAATCCCGCCAATGATATACGGGTTGTTGAAACAACGTTCTTCAGTTTGGCGACTTCGTCCAATGTGAAATATTGCATATCGGCACACTTGTCCCCTTCGCAGTTGCGAATTATGCCGGTGTATTTTGACACCTCGAAAAAGAAATCAAAAGATTCTGTGCGACTGGCCAGATTGCTGGTAACGTGTACGCATTTGATGTCGTCGGGCGCAATGTCTATGTCCAGTTCTTCTTTGGCCTCTCGTATGGCGGCGGCACGTGCGGTTTCGCCCTGTTCAATGTGCCCCGCCGGCAGAACCCACCAACCACCGTCATAGTTAAAGAAACCATCATTGCGGAAGAACAGTAAGACTTTGTCGTCTTGCTTTATAATCAGGTTAATTACACCCTTAAACATTGCACGTTCTGTCATTTCGTATCCTTTGTCATATCTTAGACTACGATTTATAAAAACTCAATATTTCATATGCTTATTTTTATTACTGGTATTTCCAATTCATCTGGTGTTATCCCTGCGTGGTGACTTTTAAGCACAATTGTATCTGGCCGCTGTTTCAAGTCATATTTATCAGTTGCCAGCGCAACAAAATCACCAATAAAACGCACATGACTTTCTGCGTGCAGGTATTGTTTTTCAAATTCTGACTTCGTCACCAATTTGAACCATTTGCCGAAGTGTTTATTGAACAGGCCTGGAAATTCTGCCAGACATTCTGGTTTTATGAACAATGATACACAACGACTTTCCAGTGACAATGGGTGCAACAAACAGTCCAGCAATTCTGGAACATCGTCGATGAACAAAGATTCAATATCTGTATGCCCATGGTCGGCTGTTATCAGGACATCCGTTTTATTGCGAATTTGTTTTAGTGCAAATTCTATCTGTTGTTCCATGTCACGCAACAATGTTTTTACCGCTGGGGCGTCTGCACCTAATTCATGCAGGCAGGAATCTGGTTCTGTCCAGTATGCGTAAATATACGCATCAGATTCTATATTACACAATTCAACAATACGTGCCAGCCATTGTTCAAACGTATCAAAACCGCCTGGGGCAAAGCCAGGCATAACTTCGTACGCAGAACGACCTTTGTTATTCAATTCTTCAACTACTGTTTTACACGGTAGCGTATTTGTGGTTTGGGGCATTTTAGACACTTCGCCTGTATATAGGTTGGTATTTCTAAAAACCTCGATAACTTCGTCCGTTTCAGAATAATATTGCGCCCAGCCGATAAAGCCCGTTTCCCACGGCATTTTGCCGGTTTGATAGGCTGTTGTTGCCGCCACAGTTGTCGCAGGAATAATAGCCGTTTCAACGCCCGCCAAATGACGACAAAAATATCCGTTTTTATCCAACAGCCTGCGCATCACAGCGACACCCATACCGTCCAGTATCATTACCAGACGGTTTTTACCATGGGCATTTTGCATTTCTGTTAAACGTTCCAATATTGCCATTTTTTACCTCTTTATTTTTTTATGACTTTGAAAAATGTTTTACGACCGACACGCACACATAACGGTTTATCAGTTATGAATGTTTGATTTAGGTCGTTTACCTTGTCATCGTTTATCGTAACTGCGTTTTGGGCAACCAGTCTGCGCAGTTCACTGTTTGATGCGTCTGACATACCTAATTTCAAGATTTCCATTACGGATAATTCGTCTTGGGCGATTTTAATTTCAGGCGCATTGTCTGGGAAAGAACGGTCAGAAAAAGTCCTGCGCCAGTTTTCCAATGCTGCAACAGCCGCATCCGCACCATGGAAGATTTCTGTTATTTTCTGGGCGGCAAACAGTTTTGCCCGCATTGGCTCGTTGTCAATATCCAACGCATCAATTTCCGACAATGAAACACGTGTATTATTTATCAACAAAATACGTATCATTTCATCGGGCTGCGCCATAATCTGGGCAAACATGGTATCGGCATCGACATTCAAGAAAACGCCTGTACCACGCGATTTTGACATCAGTTCGCCCGTCACCGGATTTTCCATCAGGTTGTTGCAAACAATAAACTTTTCCTTGTTCTTTAATTTGCGCAACAAAGTACGCCCCATCAGCGCATTAAATGTCTGGTCTGTGCCACACAATTCAACATCCGCATCCAACGCAACTGAATCAAAGCCCTGGAAAATTGGGTACAGGAATTCGTGCAGGTGAATTGGCCGGTTGTTCGCCAACCGTTTCTGAAACATATCACGTTCCAGCATATGCTGCACAGTTGTATTTGATGACAATTCAATCAAATCGTGCATAGATAGTTTGTTTAGCCATTCGCCATTAAAGACCACTTTGGCCGGATTGTCTGGGGCGTTAAAGTTGATAATTGGTGAGATTTGGCGTACCCAGTCAGCGGAAAATTCGTGTACTTGTTCCGGTGTTAATCTGGCGCGCGCAGAATTTCGGTCACTGGGGTCGCCAATACATGCGGTAAAGTCACCGAACAATACAAAGACTTCGTGTCCCAATTTTCTGAATTCTTCCAATAACATAAAATTCTTGGCGTGCGACAGGTGCAACGATGTATTTGTCGGGTCTGCACCGATAAAAAAGCGCAGTTTTTCTGTCAGCAGTTTTTTCTTGAATTCTGCACGTGAGGGCAAGATGTCGACAATTATGCCCCTGTCCAGAATTTCATCAATAATTTGTTCTTTGGTTTTCATTACTTAAATCCTTTGTTTTTTGTTTAATGAATAAAAAATTGGCTTTGGCATATACCCCTTATGGTGCCAAAGCCAATCAAACCCGTAACACCATAAGGGGTCAATAGGCGTAATAAAAACCACGTACGCAAATCTGCGCACATTTTGAAATCTGATTAAAATGCAAACTATTTCTTGTCATTTCTTATCCATTGTAGAGAAATTTGTTATTTTTGTCAACTTTATTATTTCAGAAATATTTCTACGACTGTGCCCAGGCGTTCGAATTCTGTTGGGTTTTCGTGTCGGTATGAACAAGCCATGCCGAGCCAGAATTTCCGCAGATTTCTGCGGTTTTTTTATTATTCCCTATAGGCAATTTGCTCCTGTACAAAGCACAAAAAACACCCCATTGGGGTGATTTATTTTTCTGGCGGATAGTGAGGGATTGTATATTCCCACTCGCTTTGCGCGTGGGCCCCTTTCACTGCGCGCACTTTGTGCGCTTGTTCCGAACCCGGCAACTGTGTTGCTGTGTCCAACCCGATGCCAATCACGACAAAAATAAAATGCCCATTCGGGCATTTGATTTTTGTGGCGGATGGTGAGGGATTCGAACCCCCGGATGGGTTGCCCCATCAACGGTTTTCAAGACCGCCGCATTCGACCGCTCTGCCAACCATCCTAAACTATTTTGCCGTCGGTCTTTCAACCTACGGTTTTGGTCCTGCGTATGATTACTTCATACTCGGACCGCACTTCGCTGGCGCTCGTAGTCAAGACTCGCACGCCTCAACACGCTCTGCCAACCATCCTAAACTTTGTTTCCCATTTTAAAGGTCAACGGGGCGTATTGTACATTATTTTTTACGAAACGCAAACACAAAAATTGCAAGACCGCAAAAAAACATCACAAGCGATAATGTCATCCCCATCGTTAACCATTGCCCCGCCAGATAGCCAACCTGGGCATCTGGGATGCGAAACTGTTCACAAAAAATTCGGGCAACCGCATATCCCATACCCATTATTCCCGCCAATGCGCCTGGCTTGTTGCGTAAGCCTGTATATCGATATAGGCAATACATTATTGCAAACAACAGTGCGCCTTCGGTTAGAGCTTCGTAAATTGGACTGGGGTGCGATGCGGGGATTAAGACTTCCCCAGATTTATCTACAAATTTCACCGCCCATGGTACATTTGTTGGATACCCAATTAATTCCATATTGATGAAGTTCGCAATACGACCAAAGAACAAACCAATTGGTGCAACAATCGCCATCAAGTCAAGAATTCGCCATGAATTAATCTTGTTTTTCCATCCAAACCAAAACGTCGCCGCAATCACCCCAAGCAATCCGCCATGAAAGCTCATCCCACCATGCCAAACAGCAAATATTTCCAATGGATGCGCAATAAAATACCCCAGATTATAAAACAGCACATAGCCAATCCGGCCACCCAACACAACCCCCAAGATGACCGCGGTTAATAAATCATCCATTTTTTTGTTGGAAATATCCAGATTGCTATTTGGACACCGCATAAGACGCTTAAACAACACATAACCAACAACAAATGCCGCAACATATGCCAAAGCATACCAGCGCACATCCAGTCCAAAGACTGAAAAAGCAACTGGATTAATCTGTGTAATAGTTATTGCCATATAATGCCCCCTGCTCTAAGCTTTTTTTATATCTTAGCGCAATTTTACATTTGGGTCACGATATTTTTCCAAGCCTGCAATAATCCGTTCCAGGCGCGCAATTAATTCTGGGTCCGGATATTTCGATTCTTTTTCTTTTTTCAATCTGGCTTCTGATTCCAGCAGCTTTCGCGCCAGACCATTTAATTCGCGTTTGTGTTCTGCGCGACCGTTTAAGGCTTCGTATTGATATCTGTCCACATTTGGTTCATTATTTACAACAAAACCACGTGATGTGTTTTCGTAGTTATACATATTTTATCCTTTTAATCTTGAAAATGTTTGCGCATTGTATTATATATTCCGTAAATAACAAGGAGAAAATAATGGTTACAAGAAAGTCAAAAATCACAGATACTACGGCACGCCGCGTATCACGTGGCGCGACACAGACATCGGGTATCGAAGGGTACTTGAAACGTATATTTGCGTTGATGTTTGGGGCGGTTGCCCTGACGGGGGTGGCGGCGTACCTGACACTGGCGACGGGGGCGGTTACGCATTTATTTAATGCCACGTTCAGCGGTTTTTCAGCAACATACTATGTTTTGTTGTTTGGTGGGTTGGCGTTATCTATCTGGGCCCAGGTTCGTGTTTTTCATATGAAGCCATCATCGGCGGCATGGTTGTTGGCACTGTATGCGGTGTTGATTGGCGTAACAATGACACCGTTGATTTGGTATTCACTGTCGGTTAATCCGATGTCTATTGTGTGGGCATTTGGTGTTGCGGCATTAATGTTTGCGTGCATGGCATTGTTTGGATATAAAACAATCAAAGATTTATCATTTTTGGGTGTATTCTTGTTTATCGGCATGTTGGGATTAATCTTGGTTGGGATTATTTCAATGTTTGTACCACTGGGGGCTGGTTTTTCAACCGTAGTTAGCCTGATTGGGGTACTGGTGTTCGCGCTGTTTACGGCATATGATATGCAGACACTGAAAAACGCATACAAGTATATCAGTGATGATACCCAGAAAAACCAAATGGCTGTGTTGGGTGCTTTGCATCTGTATATATCATTTGTTGCAATGTTCGAATATCTGTTAAGTTTATTTAATCGCGAATAATAAAAAGGGAAAAAAATGGCGTATAAAATAGATCCAAATAAATGTATCGGTTGTCACAGCTGCATGGGCATGTGCCCAGTTGGCGCAATATCAGTTGGCAGCGACGGCAAATGTGTAATCGATCCATCTAAATGTATTTCATGTGGGACATGCGCATCAATCTGTCCGGTTGGCGCAATTGCACACGAATAAAAAATCCCGCCAGATGGCGGGATTTTTTATTCCATTGCACAGGGTTCTGTGTATTCGTATGTGCCGGATGCATCGGTATACGACATGCCAACGGGTGCGTACATTACACAGTCCATAGACGGATTTGACTCCAAACACGAATCCGCCGTACCCGCAGATGTCGTACCAGTCGGACACGTTGTCGCAATGGTTATTGCAGGCGCAGCATAAGCAGTATATCCCGATGGGCATAACATTGACGGATCTGCGGCGTATGCCAGGGCCGGTACACACGCAAATAAAAATATTATTCGTTTCATTAGTTTTCCTCTAGATTACTTAAGAATTTTCTCACTGTCTCGGCATAACCTTCGCCGTCGTAGCCATAGTTTACACACCAGCTTGAACAGTCATCATTCATACTTGAAATGATGTATGTATTATAGATGTCACCACTGATTGTTTTTGTCGGGAAACCACTACCGACTTTTATCCACTTAGATAAAACTGGATATATCATTTTACAATAACAATAAACCTCTGACGGCTTAGCTGTGGCACTGTCAATACTTTCCGCCACATCGCCAACATCCGATGTGGAAAATGTTGCAATCCCCCGATATTGTATACCGTTACATTCAACATGCCATCCGGCTTTGCCGTCACCAATCCCGTCATTTCCGCCAGTGCAAACATCCCAATTGTCCATTGTTGGGGTGTATACGCATTTGTGTACGCCAATCGCCGGGGCGGTCAGCACCGCACACACCGCTGTTAAAGTTAAAAGTTTTTTCATTAGTTCACTCCTTTCTTTGTTCTTCGCGAAAAAACAAAACCACTGCGCATTCACGAGTGGTCAGGAGGTTCATAACAATCATAGGAATTGTGTGCTTATTCGATATATTCGCAACCCTCCTGACGTCTAAGGTTCAGGAGTTTTTGTTTCATCAAAACACAACAAGCACGATGAAATATCGTTTGTTTGTATTTCAATGCCTATGTTCGGGTTATGACACCCCATTATGGCAAAATCACCATAACAAGCGTATTATAACGTATTGTTTGTATTTGTGCAAATAGTTAGATAAATAAATGTTTAGTGGAGTAACTTTTATAGTCGTCACCCCGACGGAGGTCGGGGGGCATTGTGTTCTTCTCAACTTCGAAACTGGGTGGAATGCAATGGATACCGGCCCCGGGCCCCGCAAAATTGAAAATTTTGTGGGTGGTTCCCAGCCGGTATGATGAGCTTATTTTAATTGCTCATTGAATAAAAATCCCGCCAGATGGCGGGATTTTTATTCACGTGAAAGTAGTCGCGATTTTATTTCATTGTATTCTTCGCGGGAAATTGATTTATTTCTGTAAAGGCGCGACAGTTTTTCCAACTTATCCAGATTACTTTCGCGCATACCACATTCACCACGCCATACCAGCGACAGCACCAACGCAACAACCCACGTAATTCCAAAAAATATACCCATCCAAGACAAGATACTTATCGTTGTCTTTTCACCGCCACAAATTCCACGTGCGTTCGCAATGGCAATCGGAATCATCAAAATCCCTACTAAAATTAACCCCAGAACAAACATTATTCCAAAAACAAGTAAAAATTCACCCATGGCATTTTCCCCCTTTAATTACATAAAAATTATACGATTTTTATGCGAAATAACCAATAGGACTGATTACATAAAATTAATGGGATTTACGTCTATTTTTATGCGGATGTTTGTGGGCACTTTGACCGATGCAATCCATTTTGCCACAATTGGTTGCAGATTTGCATTTTTACCACCCGCGATTAAGAATCGCATGCGATACCAATTGCGAATTTGGTATACCTGGGCGGTGATGGGTCCCATAATTTTTGCGCCATGCAGTACGGGTGCGCATGCGGAAAGTTCAGAGCAAAACTGGGTTAAAATCGATTCCCGTTGTCCTTCGACAATAACGGCAATTAATTGACCGTACGGTGGCATTTGCGCCATGCGCCGCGATGCCATATCTGCGTTCATAAAATCATCACGATTGCCCGCACAAATCGCAGTTAGTACAGGATGATCAGGCTGATACGTTTGTAACAATACAGTTCCCGGATGTGTGCCACGACCGGCACGACCGGCGACCTGGAATAATTGCTGAAAGGTATGTTCGCCGGCACGAAAGTCAGTACCAAACAATCCCATATCTGCGTCAACAACACCGACCAAAGTTAGATTGGGAAAATGATGTCCCTTGGCCAATATTTGTGTTCCGATAACAACGTCTATGTCCCCGCTTTCCATTTGCGCGACCAAACGTTCCAAACTTTGACGTGATAAAATCGTATCACTGGACACCAGGGCCGTTCGAACACCGGGGAATTTTGTAATGACTTCTTCTTGAATCTTTTCAAGCCCCACCCCACGCATTGATACATCTGAATCACATGCAGGACATTGCTTCATTAACGGCATTGTGCGCCCGCACATATGGCAAAGCAATTTGCCAATCCGTTTATGGTATGTCATACCCACACTGCAATCAGGGCACTGGGCATTCCAGCCACACTTTTTACATTGAACAATCGGTGCAAAACCACGACGATTAATGAATAACATTGCCTGGTGTCTGGTGTCCAAAGTATTCCGCAACGCATCACACAGGGGGGGCGATAAAAATCCCGTCTGTTCTGTTTCGTTTATGGTGTATGGTTCTGGTCTGGTGGCACGTAAATCGATTGTCTTTATTTCTGGCAATTGTGCCCCACCAAAGCGCGATGTTAATTTTAATTGTGTGTATTTACCACAGTTTACATTTTCAAGTGTTTCAGCGGCGGGGGTGGCACTGGCCAGGACAATGGGAAAGCCGGCAATATTTGCACGTAAAATCGCCATGTCACGCGCGTGATAATTGCCCATATCTTCTTGCTTATACGATGGGTCATGTTCTTCGTCAATAACAATCAGTCCTAAATCCTGCCATGGCAAGAACAATGCGCTGCGCGTGCCCACAACAATACGGATTTTACCACGCATTACACCGCGCCAAATTTCCCGACGACGGGCAGCAGTCAAATTACTGTGCCAGACAACCGGTGGCGCACCAAAACGACTTTCAAAGCGTGACATAAATTGTGCCGTTAACGCAATTTCAGGCATCATCAATAGCACTGATTTTCCCGCACTGTACGCACGCCAAGCGGCATCAAAGTATACCTGGGTTTTGCCACTGCCGGTTATGCCGTCCAGCAAGTGCACAGAAAAACCACCTGATGCAATCGCATTACCTATTTTATCAGCAGCCGCCTGTTGTTCGGCGTTTAGTATAATATTCCCAACGTCGTTATATTGATACACAAATTGATTGGGGTTTGTTTCACGCGATGCCGTCGGTATCAACGTACTGTTTTTTATCATTGTACGAATTACAGCGGAACTGACCCGGGCAATATTTTGAATATCATTTACCGACATTGCATCAAAATCATTTGATGCAAACGCATCTGCGACTGCGATGCGATTGTCGGTCATACGCGCTGTGGATTCGTGGTTATATGAATACAATTCTTCCATTTTTGGGGGTAAAAACGCATCTGGTACATTTATAATCAAGCGCAGAACCGCACCCGGCGCCATCAACGTCCAATCAGACATACGTTTTATCCATTGCAGGTCGGAAATATTTAAGCCCGTGTCATAAACACATGTAACGTTTTTGATTTTTGAATCTGGCAGACCACTGTCACCAAAGCCCCAGACAACACCAACATACGGACGATTCATAATTGTAACACCAACAAATGTACCAATGTCTGCCGGTGCGGTCAGACGATAATCATAACCGGTATTTACAGCATTTGGGACTAAAACTTTTACAATTGTGCCAGCATTAAACATACCGACAAAATACTTGTTTTTTTTCATCTTTTCAATATCATTATTTGTGAACAAATAAAAAGGCGCAATAAATGTGGAAACCGTTCTTTGATTTTTTGTGGTTTATTTCTTATTTTATCCCATTTCGTGGGGCACGTACGTGGTTTCGGTTAAACAAATGCTTTGATTATAAAAATAAATTGCGCGCTATTCGTGCGGCGATGCCGGGGCTGAACTGGGGGAAAGTACGCCTGGCTAAGGGTGGTGGCAGTTTGGCATTTATCGTAGATGACACTGTGTTCAAGGTACGTAAATACCATTTGAAGGACAAATCTGCTGAAAAATTCGAACGTGAAAAACGTATTACCGATGCGATTGCACCAATTATGCCGGTTGCTGTTCCGAAAATTGAACTGATTCAGGCAGGTCAGTATTTGTTCTATAAAACACAATTTATTCCGGGGCGGGTGCTGGTGGATATGCCGCTAAAACGCATAATCGAAAACAAAGAAAAAATTGGCAAACAAATTGGCGAAACAATTTACGCACTGTTTAACGCAGATATAAAATCTTTGCGTGATATGAAACCCAAAGATGCAAAAAAGCGTGAACTGGGGCTGGTTCATGGGGATATGTGCAGCAATATAATCGTTAATCCAGAAACGATGGATGTTGTCGGGATTATTGATTGGGAATATGCGCACTATAATATTTTACGCCAGGAATTATTTGGCATTTTTCGTTTCAGACGTAAAATGCGCATGACTGATATTGGCCCAATCGCAATGTGGGAATTTTGGCGACTGGATAAAGAAAACAAGAATAAGTTGACTAAAACCAAATAATATTTGACAAACGTTTTTTTTGTATGCTATATTTATCCCAGCAATACAAAGGTATACAATATGGCACATAAGCACAACACTGCAACAGACAAACAAATGCAAGATTTTACACGGCATATCACTGCTTTGTTTGTAGAAAAATGCGACAAGCGCTCATACACAACACCAGACAAAGTTCGTAACAGTTGGCTTTACGAAGGCGAATATTCAGCCGAAGCAGAAGCATTTTTAATTCTGCAAACCCAGACATACATCCGCAACTTAAACTCAAACGATCCAAAATCTACAAATCCAGACTTCTTAAAAGCCTTCATAAAAAGAATTGCAGATTATTTGTCCGCATATACGATGCGCGCAGGCAAGAAACGCAAGCAGGCCAAAGACGATTTGTTTGCTACCCTGTACACAAACAGCCAATACATACAATTACTGACCGAAAAACAAGAACAAAAACGTAAAGCAGGCTTTAAGCGCACACCTGAGCGCGTTGCAGCACAACGCAAAAAAGAAGCCCAGATTGCGGCAAAACGCGCACGCGAACTGCATAACCAGGTCATGGGTGAATTTGCAGAAGTAAACACATACCGAAAAAAGAGATAAAACATGTACGACGATAAACCAAAACTACAAAAACGCACGCCTGCCCAGCGCTTATTTTATCGCCAGTATTTGCCATATATAAAAGCGAAAGTTTTGGAATTTGCGCCTGTGTCTTGCCTGACTGCTGATCAAATCACAGAAAATTGGGGCAAAATAATTCCATGGGATACTAAATTCGCAAACGAAATGGTATTTCAATCAAAAGTGTTTTTCCCATTAAATATATCGCCAGACAGTCAGAATTCATATAATCCAGAATTCCTTGAAGAAGTAATCAATCAGATTATTGATCATTTAATGGTATATTTTGCGCGCGCGCCACACTTTAAAAATGCCGAAGAAGCAGCACGCCAATACCTGTTTAATAGATTAAATACAAAAAATGCGTTTTTATGTCGTGCACGTGTGCGTCACCAAAACGCTTTACGCGTACGCGAACGTCGCGCCGCAGCTAAGGCAGAAGCCCAAGCCCAGGCACAGGCAAAGCAAGAAACAGCCGACACAGCCGTACGTTCAAAACGTCCACGTATCCAAATCCAAAAATACCAAGACAAATTCAATGAAATTCATAGTGCAATGCGCATAGACATTGAAAAACAGAAATAATACGCGCCCCGTCTGGGGCGTTTTCTTAGGTTATGCAGCTTGCTTCATGTCGCGTTTGATGTTGCGGATATATTTACGCAACTCGTCAATTGCGACCAAGCCACCATCGCGCTTTTCAGCAGACCAATAATCCCAGCCATTAAAACTGACGCTGCGCTGTAACTTTGCCGCCATAACATGGATGGATGCTTTGCCCAACAATGGGTGTGTCAATTGTCCATCGCGCGTAATCATGACACGTTCACCGCGCGGACTGACCAGTGTTTGGCCGACATACAACAGCCCTGCTTCGATTAATTCTTTGAACGCGATGCGAATTTCAGCACGTTTTGGTGTTGTGACTTCGATATCACTTAGATCCATTGGGCGGGTATTTGCGATGCGTGCACGTGCGGCCGCAACGTATGTAGAATCACGCTCAATTCCAATAAACTGACGTCCCATTTCGACGGCCGCTGCCGCCGTTGTACCCGACCCCATAAATGGGTCTAGGATTACATCCCCAGGCTTGGTTGATGCCAAAATCACACGACGCAACAAATCCAATGGTTTTTGGGTATTGTGCAGACTTTTTCCATCCGCGCCCTTTAATCTTTCTTCGCCCAGGCAAATATTCATATCCCAGTCTGAACGCATCTGTTTACCACCGTTCAAACGTTTCATCGTTTCATAATTAAATGTGTATTTACCGGTCTTGGTTGGTGTGGCCCATATTAATGTTTCATGCGCATTGGTAAAGCGCGTTCCACGAAAGTTCGGCATCGGGTTTGTTTTTACCCAAACAATATCATTTAAAATCCAAAAACCCATATCCTGTAAAATTGTGCCGACACGGAAAATGTTATGATAACTGCCGATTGTCCACATTGCGCCGGTGGGCTTTAAAATACGCTTGCATTCCGCCATCCATGCGCGGGTAAATTCATCGTATTGTGCAGGCGATTCAAATGCATCCCATTCGTCACGAACCGCACGGGCGGCGGTTTGATCTTCGGGACGATACAGGGTTTTTGCCCCCAATTGCAGATTATATGGTGGATCGGCAAAAATTGCATCAACCGACGCATCTGGTATCCCACGCATCAATTCGATACAATCGCCACATAAAATCTGGTTCAGGTATTTTTGCATCTCTCTCGCTCTGCCATTACTGCATATGATATTTTACCATATTTCGGGGTATAAAAAATGCACACCACGCAAACAAAATAGAAATAAATTGCTTGATTTTTATAAAAACAGCAATTTTTACCAAGGCGTTTTTTTGCAATTAATACTTGCAAGGGGGGGATTTCATTGCTACCGTATACGTGTTATGAGATGCCCATACTGCAGTTCAACAGACAGTCGTGTAACAGATTCACGGCCAGATATCGAAGATGCGATTATTCGCCGTCGTCGCGTTTGTAATCAATGCGGCGCTAAATTCACAACTGTTGAACGTATTCAAATGCGTGATTTAGTGGTACGTAAGAACAGCGGAAAACTTGAACCATTTGATCGCGAAAAACTACGTCGCAGTATTTTGTTGGCATGTCGCAACCGCGATGTTGACGAACATCAAATC
This sequence comes from Candidatus Enterousia sp., assembly GCA_045546155.1. Lineage (GTDB taxonomy): Bacteria > Pseudomonadota > Alphaproteobacteria > Rs-D84 > Rs-D84 > Enterousia. The sequence goes on along the minus strand of JAZQCG010000003.1, from coordinate 91,096 downwards.
GAACGATTGGTAACATCTATACATCGCCGTCTGGAAACAGAAGCCCCCGATGACACCGTAACATCGGTTATGGTTGGACAAATGGTTTCTGATTCACTGTTAAACCTGGATCCGATTGCGTTTATTCGTTTTTCATCTGTTTATCGCAAGTTTTCACGTGTATCGGACTTCAAAAAAATCATCGACCAAATACCAGAAGCGGACGAAGGCGCAGCGGTTTGCGAACTGCCACGCACAACACTGTTTTGATATATTAAAATGATGAAAAAAATCTTTACATTTTTTGCCCTGCTGTTTTTGCCGTTTATTGCAATGGCAAATCCAACGCTGGACATTTTGTCCGATGGGGACGCCAGCCTTTATAGGCAAATTTTTGAATTGCAGGATAAAGAAAAAATAAATTCTGCAACAAAACTGCAATCCCAATTGCAAGACGACCTGTTGTTGAACGAAGTTTTATATCAACGTTATTTTTCAGACTCGTACACAACACGTGGCAAAGAAATTACCGCATGGATGAACAAATACAACGATATGCCGGGCGCGGTGCGTATGAAGAAATTAGCCAATTTAAAAAAGGCGACTGTGAAGAACCCCAACCTGCCAACTTCAATCAGTGGCGGTGGGTCAATCGAAACACCACAATCTGAAAATTGGACCGCGAAAAAGTATTCTGGGGATACAGCAAAAAATATCGATAAATTCAAGCGCGCAATTCGTAATGGTTCAACAAAAACAGCGCGAACAATACTGGAAACAAAATCTTTTAAAAATAAATTAACGGAATCAGACTATGGGCGTTTAGCGGGTCGGTTGGCATACATTTACTATACAAACGGCGAAATTGAATTAGCCAAAAAATGGGGCTTTGTTGCATCCGATGCAAATTCTGAATACGGACTGTGGACGATGGGATTGATTTATTTCAAAGAAGAAAACTTTAAAGAATCCCAGAAATACTTTTCTAAAATTTTAGCTTTGAAACATATTAACAATGCACGAAAAATAGAAGCTGCTTTCTGGGCGGGACGTGCGGCGGATCTTAACGGTGCATCGGACATGGCGCGTCAATACTGGTCAGTGGCGGCGGCGTATCCGATGGCGTTCTATGGCGCATTATCGGCAACTATGTTGGGGGGTGTGCCCCAATATGAGTTTTTCGAACAAACATGCACCGATGAAGATATTGATGAATTACGCAAAACAAAATACGGAAAACGTGCGTTGGCATTATTACAGGTTAATCGCAAAGACAGGGCCGAAGAATACCTGAAACTGTTAATCACATCACGCGCAAGCGACCGGCAATTACATGCGGTAAATTCGGTGGCGACGGCCTATGGCCTGCCACGTGTTTCGGTTCAGGTGTCCAGCGTTATCAAAGACCGCGGTATCTTAGAAATCGATGACGATATTATTTATTCGGCACAATACCCATTGCCCGACTGGGAACCGATGGGTGGTTGGTCCATCGATCGCGCTTTATTATTAGCGATTACAAAACAAGAAAGCGGATTCCGCACAACTGCAAAATCAGGTGTTGGCGCAAATGGATTAATGCAGATAATGCCCAGCACCGCCAAACGTGTTGCAAAGCAAAACAATCTGGACATTTCGGAAATGGATATGTCAAACCCAGAACACAATATGTACCTGGGACAACAGTATATTGTTGACCTGTTGTCACACCCGAATATCGAAAACAATATTATAAAAATGCTGGCGGCGTATAATGCGGGCATGGGGACGATGACTAAGTTTGAAAAATCTTTCTATACATACGACCCATTGCTATACATCGAAAGCTTCCCAGCATACGAAACGCGCAGCTATATCAAACGCGTTATGTCTAATTTATGGCTGTATCGCGCACGGTTAAATCAGCCGTTAACATCACTGCAGGAAATGGCAAATGGAAACTGGCCATTGTATAACAGCGAAGACGAATACGTTCAGCAGCAAATTGCCAATCGTATGACTATCTAATAAAAAATATCCCCTTGCGTATGGGTGCAATATTTAATACCATACCAATCAGGACAGAAAGGGGAATTTATGAAGCACATTTTTGTATTACCAGGATTGTTGTTATTAGCCGCGTGTTCCAGCGTTGGCGAAGCAAATCGCATCGGTGGAAACTATACAATGAACGAATACCAAAATATGCGCGTATCTAATACCAAGGTAACAGGATTGGCACAGACTGCGACAAATCGCGCAGAAATCGTCGAATACGCAAAAAAAGTCGGTGTAGTTGTCGTGGCAAATAATACCACCCCCGCATCTGAATCCGTATCCCGCCTTGCAATGAGTGGCGGTTATGTTAAGCCAGGACATTCAACCGAATCCAGCGACCGTGATAAGGTTGCAATATTTAATACACAATATGCAACCGCACAAAAGGCATTTGAAAATCTTTACAAAATATACACTAACGAAGGATTCAAGGGCTTAAGCAATTTAGATGTTAAGAACGCATATCTGATTGCAGGCGGAAATGCCGAAGACTATTCTTGGAATGCGGACATGACCGATGTTCAGAAACAAGCCATAGTAGATTTCATATCTGCACACGCGGAAACGTTGCTTGACACATATTTTGATCGCGACCCAGATAATTCAGATGCATGGATAATCAAAAATCGTTCCCAAGATTTATCGGATATAAACCTTATATCGCCGTCGGGCACGGACACATTAACGTTTATACTGGATGAACACGGGGAAATTATTGGAATAAAGGATAGCGATACGCAATACACGCGTCTAAGTCGTAATAACGCAGCATTTCAAAGACGCGATGCAACCAAAGAATATACAGACACGACAACCATTTCGCTGAATACCTTTGGGGAGGCCAATAAATTAAGCTATGCGGACTTTGGTTTAAAAGCAAAAAATATCACACGCACATTTAATGATTCAACCAAAGAAAAAACCAGCACCACAACACGCAGTATCTTTGCGGGTGGGTATGACTTGAAAAAAATCAATCGCGAAACCATTAATGGTTTGGACACAGAAATGAACTTTGATGGAACTGCGATTGGGGTTGTGACGGCTGCGGATGAAGATAAATCACAAATAATCGTTGCAGGAAATGCTGTATTGAATTTCAAAAATGGTACAGAAACGTTAACCGCTGCATTTAATGGTGGTTCAACCGATGTTGAAGGCGAAACAAAATGGTATCATATGGAATACACAAACAATGGTACAGATTCCGCTATGACATTCACAAAAAATGGCGATATTGATGAAAAATATCAATTGTCGAATTTGACACCAACGGACAACTATGACGTAAAGTTCGAATACTATGGTGACAAGGGAACACCATCTGAATTCGTTGGCACGGCGACATACAATGATGCCAACGGTGTTTCAATGGATGCCGCATTTGGCGGAACGCTAATAAAACCACAAACAGAATAAAGAAAAAAACATATAAAAAAAATCCCCAATTGGGGATTTTTTATTCGACAATAATTACATCATCTGGGTCAGCATCACGCATCTCTTCGGCACGAGCCGCCGTTTCAATTTGCAGCAACTGATTTTCAAGTGCAGTGCGTTCAGATGACTTGTAACCTGTTTCAGGTGCATGGGCCGGATTATCAGATGTTTTTTGTGCACCCGACGTTACCGCTGGATTAATCAGATTTTGAAAGATCTTCATACTTTCAACCGATGCCGCACGATCACGTGCCAATAATTTATTCGGCGCACCGGGGACAAACCATTGATCCAGTTTTTCGGCCGTATATTGCATAATTGGGCGTGTACGCGCCATTTCCAGCCATTGTGGCAAATGTGGCGCATCAGAATAGTACCACAACGCCCCCCAATAAACACCACCCATTATCACAACACCACGGATAATACCAAATATTATCCCCAATGTGCGATCGGTTACCTTCATCATACTGTCATGGATTTTATCGCGTAATTTCTGGTTAAAGAATCCAACCAACATCAATATCACAAAAAATACGATAAAGTATGATGCAATCAGTGTTCCAACCGTTGATGCAGATAAATCAAACCATGCCTGAAGCAATTTATCCAACCATGGTGATGCAAAACGCGCCGCGATTGCAGCAATAACCCATGACAGGGTTGCAACCGTTTCAAACACACCACCACGAATAAACGCCCAAATTGTGGATGCCAAAATGACACCCACATAGATATAATCAAGCGAAGTTAAATCAAACATAACCTGTCCTGCTGTGATTGGTTATACTATTATTTTTTGTCCTTGCGTACCAGAACCATCCCCAGACCTGCAACCAATACGATTAACAAGCCCCAAAACCAAATACTAGACGAGCCAGCTGTTTTTTTTTGCGCTTCCACAGCCGTTTCTGGGGCGGCAACAGGTTCAGCCGATGCAACATATTCGGAAATTGTTGCTTTCTTATCAGCATTTTCAGACTTAAATTTTTCAGCATCTGATTCCATTGCCTTCTTTGTTTCAGCCGCCGCAGATTTGTCAGCATCACTTAAATCAGCTGCAACCGCTTCGCGTAATTCTTCTTGCATAAAATCGGCATAACCCTGGAAGCATTTATCGCCAATTGTTAATACCGGCACACCACCAGATTCATATTTACATTTTTCTAATGTTTCTTGGAATTTTGATAAATTAGCCTGGTCCATGACGTTAACTTCTGTAACCGAAATCATTGGGTATTCGTATGCCAAATGTCCTGAAATAAAATCACGTGCGTGATGGCAATGTGGACATGTTGGGGAATAGTATACAGTAATGTTTGCCGCAGATGCCGCACCCATAAATGCCAAACCGCACAATGCAAATAATGCAGATAACTTTTTCATTTTTTCTCCTTTTTCTTGTGTTTTAAGATAATGTGATTATAGAAAAGTTTATTTTACTAGCGCAAGTGATTTTTGCGTTTTTTTGGCATTTCATTCCTGTTGTAATTTTAACGCCACACGTCCATGATTAAATCATACAAAAAGAGAGAAAGGCAAGATGTTCACACTGTCACAATTTCCATTGCCGTATGCGTATGATGGTTTGATGCCATATATGTCTGAACAAACATTGGCGTTGCACCATGGCAAACACGTAGCTACGTATATCAAGAATCTGAACGAATTAATTCAAGATACGCCATACGAGTCTGTATCACTGTACGAAATTATAAATACGTCTGCGCAAGATGCACAAAATCCAGATGCTAAAAAAATATTTAATAACGCCGCCCAGGTTTTCAACCACGACTTTTTCTTTAATGGGATGTGTCGCGATTGCGGGGGGAAAATTCCACAAGAAATTATTAACGCGTTCGGAAGCGACGAAAAATTTCGGGAACAATTTAAATCTGCTGCCACCAGTTTATTTGGCAGTGGATATACATGGCTGGTTCGGGATGGGGACACATTGAAAATCATCAATATGGAAAATGCGGATACGCCAATTGCGCATAATATGTTGCCTATTTTAAATCTGGACGTGTGGGAACACGCATACTATGTAGATTACCAGAACCGTCGCGCAGATTTTGTGGATAATTATCTGGACCATCTGGTCGACTGGGGGCAAGTTGCAGAAAACCTAAAACAACAAGACCGGTAAAAACCGGTCTTAGAATTTATCTGTCATATATTACAGGGGTTTTATTTATCGTATAAATTCGACCGTCGTTTTCTGTGTTGAAATAGATGTATATCACATTTGCAAATTCATCCCCGTCCCATGGATTAAATATATCAATTATCTGGCGCGATGTATTATGCGTAAACACAGAACGAAACGTATTATCAAATACACGCGTATATGCATCTGCAAAAGATGGACTTTCAATCATGTTCATCAACACAACACCATTTGGCGCAACGCGAGATTTAATTCGCGACATAAATTCAGTTGTTATTAAACCTTCGGGTATCTGGAAGGAATTTGAATACACGTCCAATAAAATTATGTCATATTGTTCGGGGGTATTCTTTAAAAACTGAGACGCATCCTGGACAATAAATTTTTTATTTGGGGTCAGATTTTGTTTCAAGAAATGTTTTTCTGCGACATTTTTTAATGTTGGTTCTATGTCTACAAATGTATATTCGTGAAATGTATCACGTAATCCAGCCGTAAAACCACCAGCACCCAAAACCAATATTTTTCGTGGCGCATCGGTTGGCAGTGTATAAATAAAATTATCATTTATAAAATTAATATATGGGGCCCCTGTGCCATCATTGGTATTATATACAGACATCGCAAGGCGGTTCATATCCAACACGCGAACGTCGCCATATTCCGCCACTGATATTGTTGAATTAGAATTATTTACCAATATGCCATATTTCGAATACTGGACATAGTCACTGTTTATGTATCCACCAAAAATCATTAATCCAGCCGCCACGCACCATACCCATAAACGACGATATGCCATCAGTGCGCATACACACCCCAGCAATATTACCAAACCAACGGTATAATTCACCCCCAAAAATGGCATTAAAAACAAAGTCGTCAGCATCGATGCAACAACAGATCCAATCGTATCAACCGCCATAATATTACCGGTATTATTTTTGTTTTGAACCTGAAGCAAACGGGAAAGCAATGTCGTATTAAAGCCAAACAAAAACGGGCCAACAGACAAAAATACAAACGAATAGATAAATGTCTGAACCACGCCAGACGTAATCCCAGACGTATACATCAACGCGAAATATGTTGTAACAAATGGAAAGCTGGCGGCGAATAGCGCAAGCGCAGAAATGAACAGAAAACTGCACCCCAAGATTTTAGGAACTTGTTTTATGCGTACACGTGGCGAATTCCCCAACCAATACCCCAAGGACATAAAGCCTAAAAAAGCCCCCATAATTATACTGGTTATAACGGGACTAGAACCAACCCAAAATGACAACTGGCGCAGGACAACTAATTCCAAAGACAAACTAATGAAACCATTTAAAAATATTAATGCAATCAACCAGGTGCGCATCTTGTTAGACATAATAAATTCTCCGTTTCCTTTTCGGAAAAATATATTAAAAGAAAACTGAAAACCGTGCAACAATTAATGCGCGTTCATCAACCTTATATCATCAAATTCAGGATATTTATTAAACATTGCGCGCGCAAATGGGCATATTGTTATTACACGACGATGTTGGGATCGCGCCATATCTGCAACATGTCGCACCAGCGTTAATCCTATGTTTTTTCCACGATGCGGGGTCGCAACACCAGTGTAATCGATAATTAATTTATCCATACCAATTCGAACAAAGGTTACTTGGCCTATGATTTGACCATGAAAAATCGCATCTATGCCAGAACCATCAACCGATGGCATATATCGGATATCATCCATCATAATTTTCGCCCCTCACTGAGATAAAATATATCACGATAAGTGGCATGTTGCACTATGACAGTATTCAAAAACAAAGCGGGGATTTTATCCCCGCGCACTATTTTATTGCATCAAAATTTTTACGGATGATTTTTCCACTGCGACGCAAACGCGAACTTTCCGCGGGTGTCATACGCGGCATCAGTGTTGCAATAACACCATCACGTCCAACAATTCGTGGCAACGACATAGACAACGCGGTTGCCCCAGCACCATTGACGGTGCTGACGGTTAAAATACGACGTTCGTCATTTATTATACAGCACAACAAATCCGCGACTGCCGCTGCAATTCCATCCCATGTTGCACCACGACCGCGGATGATTTCATAGGCCGCATTCTGAACACGATGTTCAATCGTTGCACGTGTTGTCGCAGGAAGGCTTATTTTTGCCTGGCGACAGAAGGTGTTTAAATCAATCGCACCAATTGATGCCGATGACCAGTTAATCATACTGCTGTCACCATGTTCACCCAAAACATACGCGTTAATAGACTGGGTCGACACAGACAAATGACGTGATAATATTGCCCGCAGACGCGCCGAATCCAGCATTGTCCCCGTACCAATCACACGGGACGCAGGTAATTTAGACAGCTTCTGTGCCAGCATAACCATAACATCCAATGGGTTTGTAACAATCACCAATGTAACGTGTTTTGCATCTACATTTGCCATAACGCGTGGTACAATATCAGATATAACATCTGCGTTTGCATTTAATAGGTCTGTACGTGTTTGACCGGGCTTTTGATTTGCCCCAGCCGCAATAATTACAATATCAGAACCGCGAATACCGCGATAATTATTTACCGCCGTAATTTTTACATTATACGAAAATGCAGACGCGTGCCCCAGGTCTTCGGCCGCCGCATACGAACGCACATTATCACGATCATACAATGCAATTTCATGAACCAAACCTGTATTTTTGACCGCGGTCGCAACAGCGGCACCAACCGAACCAATACCAATAATTGAAACCTTCATATATCCCCCCCCGTTTTTTTCAAAGTCATTATACCACAAATAATCTATTTTTTACATAGGACTTGAAGTTTTTTTATATTGTGCTAGGTTGTAATGTTGCGATGAAGAACAAAACAAAAATAAAATTATTATTATCATTGATGTTATTGGCAACACCATCTGTTGCCCAGGATATTGACGTTGAATCACAAAAAAGTGCAGCACGCGCAAAGAATTTTGCAGAATTCTTGTTATACTGGTCAGAATGGGGTGCGTTAATGGATGTTAACCATATGGACAAACGGCGCGCTGAACGCGACACATGCGAGGAAGCTAATGCACAGATTCCAGAACTGGTTCGCGATTCAACATATTACGCCAACGAAATTGTAAAAGCCGCCCCGATTATTAACAAAAGATTTCCATTGGGTCAAAGCACAGATATGGCGTATTTCTTGTATGAAATTAAGGACATATACGAAGACAAAAAGGCCGACAAAACATCGCCTGAATATATACTGGGGAAAAACCTGAACGAATATGAAAAGGTGTTAAAAAAATTAAAACTGGCACGATATACAATCGACTTTAATAAAAAACAGAAATAAAAATCCCCCTTTGCTGGGGGATTTTTCATTTACCATAACTTTACACGCTTATGTGGTTTGACATACATTTTGTCGCCTGATTTTATTCCAAACGCATCATACCACGCATCAATATGAACCAATATTCCATTTACACGATTTTTACCCAAAGAGTGTTCGTCTATTTTTGTTAGACGTAATTCTTCGTCGGGGCGAATATTCTGGGCCCATGCGCCGGCATACGCGATAAAGAAACGCATGTCTGGGGTTAAACCTGCGGATTCATTAGACGGCACACCAAAGTTTTTATATGCCGTATACGCGATTGTTACCCCACCATAATCCGCCAGATTTTCACCCAGCGTAAATTCACCGTTTGCGTTAACTTCGTCATTGATTTTTATATTGTCAAAGAATTCACGCATGACGCGCGCACGCACATCAAATCGCGCTGCATCCAGCAATGTCCACCAATCTTTTAGATTCCCGTCTTTGTCAAATTTACGCCCGGAATCATCAAAACCGTGTGTCATTTCGTGACCAATAACCGCACCGATTGCGCCATAATTAAACGCATCATCGGCCGCCATATCAAAGAACGGATATTGCAAAATTCCTGCGGGGAAACAAATCTCGTTCGTTGATGGGTCGTAATATGCATTTACTTCGTGTGCGTTCATGTACCAAATAGTTGGGTCTTTGTCCGCACCAATTTTATCCAACCAGAAGGCATCTTCAAATTCAGAAACATGCACCATGTTTTCCCACAAAGATTTATCGGAATCTATGACCAATTTTGAATAATCACGCCATTTATCCGGGTATCCAATCTTAGCCTTGAACGTGGATAATTTTTCCAGTGCCTTTTGTTTCGTTTCATCAGACATCCATGCCAGATTTTCAATTCTTATCGCGTATGCACGTTGCAGGTTCTGGACCAATGTTTCCATGCGTTTCTTTGCCGCGGATGGGAAATACTTTTCAACGTATAATTGACCAACCAAATCCCCCAGCGCATCATCCAGCATAGATACCGCACGTTTCCAGCGCGGCTTGGGTTCTTTCTGGCCAGCCATTGTACGATTATAGAAATCAAATGCGATTTCGTATGTCGTATCATCCAACAATGATGCCGCCGAATTCGCAATACGGTATTTTAGATATGTTTTGATTAGTTCAAAATCAGTATCGTTCATAATTGCAATTGATTCACGAATTGCATCAGGCTGATTTATATTAATGTCTTTGGCCGCAGATGCCCCACGCGCAACAAGATATGTATCCCAATTAAAGCCTGGGAATTCTTTTTTTACATCAGCCAACGTCATTTTGTGATAATTGGCATGCGGATCACGCAAGACTTCTTTGGTATGAAACGATTTTGCCATACGTTCTTCTAGGGCATACAGTTTGTCTGCATCGCCCGAAATGCCAAAGTTCTTTAATTGTTTGGTGATAAATTTCTTGTATTCGGTGCGAATTTGCTTAGATTTGCTGTCGTCATCAAAATAATAATCACGCGATAAACCAATACCGCCCTGGCCTATGTTATAAATGTAATGAGTGCTGTCCATTTCATCCAGCGCAACGCCATCACCCCAAAACGCTGATGAAAACGTATGCATTCTACCCAGGTATTGTGGTAATTGATCCGGGCCGGTTAACGCATCGATTTGTGCCATGTATGCAGACACAGGTTTTACACCGTCGGCATTTCTTTTGTCTGTGTTCATAATAATTTTGTAAAGCGTGCCGATTTTTTTATCGTCACTTTCTGCTATTTCGCGGGTACGTTCCAGATTTGTATTGCGTAAAACCTCAAACGCGCCAAAACGAGAATAATCATCTGGAATCGGATTTGCATCGCGCCACCCACGCGTTGCATAGTCATAAAAATCATCCCCTGGTCGAACCGTCATATCCATATTTTCAGTTTTAATACCTGCGTCCATTTTCTTCCCCTTTGATGTTTGATATGCGAATAAAATTGCAACTGCAACGGCTACAATGCCAATTATGTTCCAGAAAGTACTTCTCATATTCTTTTACCCTGCGATTTTTACCAAAATATCATCCAGTACCAACATGCCCTTTGTCGTCACGAAAATCCGATTGTTTTCAATTTGCACTAAATCGGACATATTGCGTACCGCGTCCATATTTATAACGCGTTTTACGTCGTCTGTCAAATTCGTACCACGTACTGTGCGCAGACCTGTTATTAGTTTTTCAATCGCACGCGTATCAGAATCTATTGCTTCAAATTTTTCGTGCGCCCCCATTTGTTCAAACCATGTGTCTTTATAAAAAACCCGACCCGCTGCACCACGACCAATACCAATGTATGGCGCACCGTCCCAAATATTTTCATTGTGTTGGCAATGCGCATCGTGGGTGGCGTAATTTGAAACCTCGTACCGGGGTAAATTCAATATATCACCAATCGCGTTGTACATATCCGCCATTTCATCGTTTGTTGGCATTTGTGGATTTTCACGACCGATGGGGGTTGTGGGCTCAATCGTCAATTCATAAAGCGAGCAATGCTGCAACCCCAATGAATTTATGTTCTGGCACATTTTAACAATGTCAGAAACACTGTCCCCGGGTAAACCATATATAAAATCCCCAGAAACCCGCAGATTTAATTTCTGGGCGATTTTTATTGCGTCAATCGCATCCGACACACTGTGTCGCCGCCCCAGATATTTGAGCCGCACATCATCCAGGCTTTGCACACCAATGCTGATACGATTGACACCCATGGATTGAAAATCGCGCATTTTTGTTTCATCAATTGTCCCAGGATTTGATTCAATCGTAATTTCTGAACCTGGGGCAACATCAAAGCACTGATGAATCTTGGCAACTATTTTATCGAAATACTTTATCGGCATCAAAGACGGCGTACCGCCACCAAAAAATATTGTCGGGACAGCAATTCGCCCCAGTTTACCAGCCCAAAATTCAATTTCATCAATTATGGCATCTGTATACCCGTCCCAATCTGGGGTTGCACAGGCATGCGAAAAAAATGCACAATACCGGCATTTAGATATACAAAATGGAACATGAATATAAATATTATGCGGCAAAATCATACATCGTATTGTACACCGCACTTTAATTCGTGCAAGAAATAAATGAAAAACACTTTTATGGGTCGTTTTTTTGTGATATAATAAAAACACGAATATTGGAATGAGAAAGGGTTTATTTTCATTTTTGTCGCTGATTTTAGCGCCTGTTGTGGCATCTGCCGCGAACGAGGGCGTGCCGTCATACTATCAAACCCAACGCGCAATTAACGCAAATCAAGTTGGATACAACCAATACGCATCCCAGGGATATACAAAATACGTTGGCACATCTGGGAACAAACAGACGGTTGGATCACGTACATACACATACCAAGTCCCACGTCAGCAATCGTATATTCCACAAATGCCAGGGACAATGACTGCGAACGGCATCGCATTGCCTACAGAAAGCGAACCTGCCACATCAATTTATGCGGGATACACCCGCCGCTTTGCGGATTTTGAATTTGAAACAGGCGTAAACTCTATCCTGGAATGGGACGACATGATTATTAACGAAATCACGGTTGGGGCCCGTCATAATTTTAGCCTGCGTGATTTTGATATGTCTGTATATGGCGAATATTCACATGGTGAAATATCACATGGCGGATTATCTATGGACTATGATTTGAAGCCGTTTGATACGTCCGATCCGACATATGGCATATTTACAATTTCTATGGGTAATTTGTCGGGGCGCAGCGAACATTTCCGTTTCGGTTTGACCGCACGACACGCATGGGATATTGCAGGATGGAAATTATCCCCAACAATTGGATATGAAATATTCAAACACAACCTGGAAATGAGCGATCACTACTATCCAAATCCTGGGATTTATTTGCCATTGATGACGGACAAGGGTGACTATGTATATGGCGATGAAACAGGAAACTTTTTCAGTGTACCTGTGGGCGGTGAAATTCCAGACGGCCTGTTCCAGGTCTGTATGTCGCCAGAAGATATAAAATTGGTTCAAGCTGGCTCATCTGGATACGGTTCACTGGGGACAGATTTGGGCATTGGCGACTATGACCCGGCGATGGGATTAGTACCATGGGGCGTTGATGCGGGCGAATGTGTAATCATTGGTGGCGACGGCCCTGTTATTGTTAGTGGCACAACACACATATACAATACGACTTGGTCTGGATTTTATGTCGGACTGGAAGTTGAAAAACAAATGACACTGAACGATAAATTACGCATGTATGTTCAGTTCGGATTACCAAAATATTCATCCGAAGGAATTTGGCCAAATCGTACAGACTGGCAACAAAACCCAAGCTTCTTGGACGAAGGGGATAATGATTCCTATTCTTATCAGGCGGAAATAGAGTATAATTATAAACTGTCCGACCGGTTACAGTTGGCAATCCGCGCAGATACAAACTGTTTCCATGTTGGACAAATCCCAGGCGAACTGTATGTTGCAGGCACGTATGATTACGTTTATAACGACGATGGTTCAATACAAACAGATGACAACGGGAATCCACTTATCCAGGAAATACCCGCATATACTGAATACGTCAGCAATTCGTTAAAACGCGCCACGTGGCAGTCTTTCGGTTTGCATATCGGCGTAAAATATTCTTTCTAGATACGATCAAACAAAAAAAAAGGACGTTAAATGAAACTGCGTTTTTTTGCCCGCATGTGCGGTGTGGCAATGTTGATTTTGTCCCCAATTGCATCATATGCAAATGATGCAGGAATGTTTGATTTAGACCGCTGGTACGGAATCTTGGAAAACGTGCATAAGCGCGCTGTGGCAAACGGTATATCTGAATCTGTGATTCAAGACACCTTACGCGCACCAGCCTTTATCCCATCAATTGTAAAAAGCGACAAAAACCAAGCAGAATTTAAATTAACGCTGGATGAATACTTGGGGCGGATGGTTAATCCAAAACGCGTTTCAGACGGCCGTAAAATGCGCGCAAAATATCCAACTATGTTGGGTCGGGTTGAAAAAAAGTTCGGTGTCCCACCACATGTGATTTTGGCGTTTTGGGGGATGGAATCAAACTATGGCACGGTCAAGGCACGCCATCAATTAAGAGATGCCTTTTTAACATTAATGTATAACGGTCGACGCGAAACCTTTTTCGGTAATCAATTAATTGCACTGATGAAAATTGCAGATAAAAACAAGCTGAACATAAATGATATTCGCGGTTCATGGGCCGGTGCAATGGGGCATTTTCAGTTCATACCAACAACATTGGCGCAATATGGGATTGATGGAAATGGCGATGGGCGCATTGATATAATCAACAGTGTCGGGGATGCAATGTTCAGCGCTGGTAATTATTTAAACAAGTTGGGATGGAACAAAAACGAACGCATTGTACGGCGCGTGATTTTACCAGCTGATTTTGATATAACACTGCTGGATGGCAAGACTAAATTATCCCTGCCGCAATGGGCTGGGATGGGCGTCACCAATCCAGACGGTACGCCAATACCGCAAAACGATATGTTAGCAGGACTGGTCGCGGATACTGCAACCATAGAAGCCAACCGCGCGCAAATTATTGCAGATGCCGCAACAGTTCAACCAATGGATGCGGACATTGCCCCCCAGCCGGCAATTGTTGCATATTTAACATACCCTAATTTTTATCGTATAAAACGGTGGAATAATTCAAACTGGTACGCAATTGCAATCGCAAATCTGGCCGATGAATTAAAGTAAATAAAACGTTTACAATTAGGTGTTTCTTTGATATTCTTCCCATTATAAATAGATACAAAGGATATATTTATGGCTATTAAGGTACGCGATTTTGAAGTGCGCTTGACCAGAAACAAAGAAGAAAGAAAGCAGGTACGTCAACTGCGATATAAAGTATTCGTAGAAGAAGAAGGCGCAGGTGTCACCGATGAACAACGCGCGTTGGCCGAAGAATACGATGCATATGATAGGTTTGCAGAATATATGGCTGTTTTCCACCAGGGTCGTGTTGTTGGTACATATCGAATTATTGATCGTAACGCGGCTGAAAAAATGGGTGGATTTTATACCGAAAATGAATTTAACATTTCCAAGATAAAAAAATATCATGGAAATATCGCAGAAATGTCACGTGCATGCGTTGACCCGACATATCGTGAAAACGCATTGGTTATGCGTATGCTGTGGGCGGGTCTGGGCGAATATATTGTTCGTCGTAAAATTGGTATTTTATTTGGTGTGGCATCTTGGGTTGGGACGAAGCCTGCTAAATCCGCCCAGGCAATATCATACCTGTACTATAATCATTTAACACCGCTACGCCTGCGGGCAACAGTATTGCCGGAAAAATTTGCAGATGGCGTTAATCCAAAATTAGCACGTATGAACATTTTACCACCAGAATTCGTTGATGAAATGGATGCAAAACGTGAAATGACACCACTTATCAAAGGGTATCTGCGACTGGGGGCGACATTTGGCAAAGGGGTTTTTGTTGACACGCCATTTAATTCATACGATGTGTTTGTTATGATGGAAACACGCAAGATGGATGCTGCATATCAAAAGCACTTCTTGGGGCGTGAAAATGCACTGGGCGAGCCAGAAGATGACAAAGACGGTATCATCAAAACGATTGGTAAAATTGTCACTTTCCCGGTGACTGGCCCATTAAAGGTTATGCGCGCATTTGTTGAATTCTTGTTACACGAAGATGCCGCAGATGCAGAATTCGTCGAAGACACCGAGAAAAACGAAGAAGAATAAAAAATGGCAAAATCAAAATTACGCAAACAGAATATTTTTAACACAACAACCGCTGCGATTAAGTTTATCGCGTTCTGGATTATGGTTGTTATCCAAGTGCCTGTTATTGCATTTTTGCCACGTCGTTGGGCGGTGCAATATATGCCGGTATTTATGTGGTTTTTACTTAAACTGGGCGGGATAAAAATTGTTGTGCATGGAAAATTGTCCAAGGCGCGACCATTAATGGTGGTATCGAACCATATTTCTGTGTTTGAAATCGCAACATTTCCATTTGTTTTCCGCGGCAGCTTTGTTGCAAAAAAAGAAATGGAAAATTGGCCATTGGTTGGCTGGGTTGCAAGGAAGTTCGGCGTTATCTTTGTTGACCGTCGCCCTTCGCATGCCCAGGACGCATTGGCCGTCGTTCAAAAGGCAGTACAAAGTGTTAAGTACCCAATGATTGTTTTCCCAGAAGGAACAACTACAAATGGCGCATATGTAAAACCTTTTAAAAGTACATTGTTTAATTTTGTTGAAAATTCAAATATAACCGTGCAACCTGTGGCGATGCATTATCGTTACAAAGACGGCAGTGTGATTGATGACCAAACAATGGCGGATCATTTTGCGTACTTTGATAATAAAAAGATGGATATGGGACCAAAGTGCAAACGCGAACGCAGCGCATTTGGTCAAGTATTTCATATCATGATGCTGGGCGGTTTTACAGTTGAAATTACATTATTACCGCCACCACCCCTGGGGGGGATGGACAGAAAAGAAATTGCATCGGTACTGCAAAAAATAGTATCGGATAAATATATGGAATTAAAAGATAAAAAATAAAATTAAGATAAAGAGATAATAAAAATGAAAACAGCAATTACACCAACACGCGCCGAAAATTTTAGCGAGTGGTATCAAAATTTAATCGTTGCCGCAGATCTGGCGGAAAGCGCACCTGTACGTGGTTGTATGACAATAAAACCATACGGTTGGGCAATATGGGAATTGATGCGTGATGAAATGGACAGACGTATCAAATCGCATGGTGTGCAAAATGCAAACTTCCCATTATTGATACCAATTGAATTTTTTAACAAAGAAGCACAGCACGTTGATGGTTTTGCCAAAGAATCTGCGGTTGTTACACATCATCGCTTGAAAATGATTGATGGGAAATTACAGCCAGATCCAGAATCTAAATTAACCGAACCATACATTATTCGCCCAACGTCTGAAACAATTATCGGCGAAGCAATGTCCCGTTGGGTTCAGTCTTATCGCGATTTACCAATGAAGTTAAACCAGTGGGTAAATGTGATGCGTTGGGAAATGCGTCCACGTATGTTCTTGCGCACGTCTGAATTTAACTGGCAAGAAGGACACAACGTATTCGCAACACATGAAGAAGCCAATGCAGATGCACGCAAAATGCACAAAATGTATGGCGACTATATGCGTGATATTTTGGCAATTCCATCAATTATGGGCGAAAAAACACCCGAAGAAAGATTTGCCGGCGCAGATCACACATACACCCTGGAACATATTATGCAAGATGGCAAAGCATTACAGGCTGGGACTTCGCATGACCTGGGGCAGCATTTTTCAAAATCATTTGGAATTCAGTTCCTGGGGACAGACGGTAAATTACAGCACGCATGGACAACATCGTGGGGCACAACAACACGTATGATGGGTTCTATGTTTATGGTTCATTCGGATGACGATGGCTTAATTTTACCACCGGCGGTTGCACCATACCAAATTGTTATTATCCCAATTACACGCGAAGATACCGCAGCTGCACTGAACGCATATGCAGAAAAGCTGGGCGAACAATTACGCGAAACAGGCATTCGTGTGTTGGTTGACACGTCTGATATGCGCGCGCCAGATAAAATGTGGAAATGGATTAAGCGTGGCGTACCATTACGCGTTGAAATTGGTGCACGCGAAATGGAATCTGAATCAGTTACAATTACACGTCGTGATTTAGGCAAAGAATCCAAACGCACAATCGCAACCAATGAATTAATTGTAACAGCAAACAGCATCATGAAACAAATTCATGATGATATGGTTGCGCGTGTCGAAAAAAGAAACACCGAAATGATTCATCAGGTTGCAGACCTGGACGAATTAGACAAAGAATTGTCCAATGGTCAAATTGGATTTTTCCGCATAAAATACGAAATGACAACAAATGAAAAATTTGATGCATTGATGGACAAACATAAAATTACACGTCGCTGCCTTGATGACAACGACCCAACATTTGTGTTTGTTGCAAAATCTTATTAATAAAAACCCGCCAAATGGCGGGATTTTTTATTTCTTAGCTACACGGGTTCTGAATTCCGTACTGGGGCGGAACGTTACAACATTGCGTGCTGTAATTACAGCTGGTTCGCCTGTTTTTGGATTGCGACCCATGCGGGCATTTTTTTCCAGAATCTTAAATGTGCCAAATCCTGCAAACTTAACTTCTTCGCCATTAAGCAAGGATTCGCTTATTTCATCGAATATCACATCGACCAATTTGTATGCATCTGCCGATGTTAAACCAAATTTTTCGCGCAGTTTATCTGCTAAATCACTTCTTGTTACTGTTGCCATGTTTTACACCCTTATTAATGCCGCACCCCAGGTCAGACCACTGCCGAATGCGGGATATAAAATTAATTGTCCGTGCTTTATCATACCAGATTCAAATCCATATGCCAGTGCTAAAACACCGGATGCGCCACTGGTATTCGCATGCTTGTCCACCGTGACCAAGATTTTGTTCAATGGAAATTCCAGACGTGCTGCACAACTTTCAATTATGCGTAAATTTGCCTGGTGCGGGATAATCCAATCAACGTTGTCCGCTGTTATTCCCGCATGTTCCATTATATAACGCGCCGCATGTGGCATTGACATAACCGCACGTTTATAGGTTTCAGGACCGTTCATCTCGATTTTATGATCGCATGTGCCATGCAGCATATCATACCCCGCGCCATCCGCCATTACAACCGTATCAATAATGCCAGAATAACTGGACGATGAATGTTCAAATATCAATGCCCCTGCCCCATCACCAAACAAAACCGCCGTACTGCGATCGGTCCAATCGATAAAGCGTGACATTTTTTCTGCACCAACAATCATAATACGCTGATGAATACCGGCACTAAAAAATGCGCGCGCTGTATGCAGGGCATAAATATATCCTGTGCATGCACCACGTACATCAAATGCCGGCTGATTTTTAGTAGCCCCCAACCGCCCCATAATTTGTACACCAACCGATGGAAAGTCCAATTCAGGGGTTGTGGTTGCCACAATCAGCATATCTATATCGTCAATGGTCAATTTGGCGTTATCCAGCGCACGCTGGGCCGCCACAACCGCCATGTCTACAACGGTTTCATCATCACGGGCAATATGACGTTCACGGATACCGGTGCGCGTGACAATCCATTCATCGGTCGTGTCCATAATGCGTTCAAAATCATTATTGGTCATGACACGCGATGGTAAATATGCGCCATATCCAACAAGTCTGTTACCCATAGAGATGTTTCCTTTGCCTTGTTAATTTTTGCCCACGCATTATACAGGCGGGATTACCATCTTGCAATATGATTTTATAACAAAAAAACACCGCGGTATGCGGTGCTTGTGCATTATCGTTTGATTTCTCTGCGAATTTCTTCAATGAACGCAAACAATTCTTTGTTCTTTTCTTCTAGTTGACGCATTGCCCATTCAAGGTCTTTCTTGTGCCCCAGAACTTCGCTTAATTCGTTTGTGCAATCCAGCATCTGTTCCGTATTTAATGGTTTTGTTAATGCAGCCAACAAACGTTCCTGTTGGGCGACTGTTGCGCGGTAATCCGCTTTAATCTGGGCGCTAAGATGATACAGCGATGCCCAATATGGTGTTTTTGCGACAGGACGTGGCGCAACGTGTTTTTTAAATTCTTTTGGTTGTTCTGACATAATACCCTCTGGTTTATTTTCTGGTTCTGGTGTAATTGTTACGGTTGGCTGTTCAACGGGCGCAGGGGAAGTTTTTGCAGTGGCGCGCGCTTCTTTTGCTGCGACTGGTTCAGGTGCTGTGGTTGATTCCGCGACCGGCAAAACCGCTTCTGGGGCGGGGATTGTATCCACCACAGCGCGTTCAACACTTAATTCTTTGATTAAATCCGACACCAACAGATATTCTGATAAATCCAATTTAGATAAATCTATATCAATTGTACGTAATAATGTGTTGTATTCCAGTTTTACTTTACCTTCGTGGGCAGGGTAAAAGTTCTGGCAGACAAAGGTGTTGCCACAAATTCCCCATACAATACGAGGTCTGTCGTCAAGTGTGCCAAATCCCTGGGCCAGACAGCGACCATTTTTAAATCCAACGGTTGGGGATACTTGTACCTGGCCGTCTTTGATAAATGCAGCCTGGCCGGATGCAGTGTGCGCAAGGGCTGGATTCACATTAATATTTTCTATGTCCTGTAAAATATCCAAAAGCGCATTCATATTTTTACCAACCTTGGACAGGATTTGTCCCCAAGCAGCCTTGGAAATATATTTTTTAATTTTAACCGAGTGAATTTCGCGATTACCGATATAGTATTTCTTTTTACCGGTCTGTGTTGCGGGGGCTTCTGATTTTTTTGCCGATGATTTTTTTGGCTTTTCAGGCTGAGTTGCTGCATCACTTTTTGGTAATACAGATTTAGTGATATATTCAATAACGCGCGCAACATCTGCACGATGGATACATTTTACAACACTGCCATCGGCGCGCTGCATTTCGCGCGTTTCAATTTTAGTATCTGTTTTTGAATTTAAGGCCTGGCGAATATATCTTTTTAAATCTTTGTCCAGGTTTGCCAACACATCCGATGACAATCCTTCTTCGCATACGACAACCAAATCATTTACAGACAACCAATCGTCGGTCTGTTGTTCCATGACCGGTTTCGGCGCAGCGACCACATGCGCAACAGGCTGAACCGGCACAGGCGATAATTTTTCAGCACAAGAATTTATCACTTCACGCAATGTCTTTTTGCCATCTGTAACGGTGATATTTGGGTACATTTCCATGAAGCGCAATGCTTTTTCATACGCTGTTTTATCGGTTGCATTTTTCTTGGTCGCATCCTTAATCGCGGTAAAAATAGCAGAACGTACCACAATTGTCGTCAAGCTTTCTGGTAATTTGCTGGGCAACGCATCCAATGAACCAATAGAATGCTTGCAAATCAATGAAGTAATTCCGCTTGGCAGAACAGTGGACGGTGTTAACGTACAATTTGAACAATCAAATGCGCCGTTTATGACAACATTTGACATATCCGGTAAGGTTGCCCCTTTGCATTTGCCCATATCTACATCATCCCGAATTTCCAATGGAAATTTAGGTCCAAACATATCATACGGCAGGTTTAACATATCCACGGTCAATACGTCTGTGCCGCCTTCGTAATTAATTGTTGCTTGATATAAGTTTTTCTGTGCCATTTTATTATCCTTTGCCCTGTCAAATATAATACAAATTGTAATATTGTCAATATTTATATACAAAAAATATTGAATTATTTTTATGTTTGATTTAGAATCTGTGCAATTCAGGTCCCCATAGTTCAATTGGATAGAACAAATTCCTCCTAAGAATTAGATACAGGTTCGATTCCTGTTGGGGATGCCAATCCAAAACAGGAAGCGAACCGACTAAGCAACGTTAGTTGCGACAGGTTCGGAACGAAGCGCACGCAAAGTGAAAGGGGCCCATAGAGTGATAACGAATATGGGAATTTACATTCCTGTTGGGGATGCCAAATTATCTGACTTTTTGATTTTGAGTCATATAAAGAACACTGTTTCTAATATCTGAATCAAATGGTGATTCTATGTCTAGCATATGCATTTTATGCCCATAATCCTTCTTTTTTCGATTAAATTTTTTTGCAAAAGAGTTCCATTTTTCCAGGCTAACAAATGACGTGTCCCACATATAATTAAATAAGGCATGACCACCATTGGACGATAAATTTTTATCAGACAATGGTTTTAAAAATTTATCATAACAACACGCCAAGGTTTCAGACGCATCAGCGCGCGGCAAATCCAAGTAATCAAATATGTTGGATAACAATATAAAATCATACTGTGTATCGATTTTCGAACTTATATCATGCGCATTAAGGTGTGTAAACTTAATCTGGGGCGGTAATTTATGTGCCAATTGATCATAGGCAGCCTTGCTATTGATATAAGACACAGAACCCGTGTGACTGTCGGATGCGCCGTAAACAAACATCCGCATTGGCGCAGACGGGCCAATAGAATAATACCAATCCAAATACAATTGTAATTCTGGGGAAAAATCGTGCCAAATTGGTTCTAGGATTTTTTTATCAAAAAAAGACCAGTCATTAAAAAAGAAATCCATAAAATCTTCGTATGGTAACGACTTAATCATATGCGTTTTTAGTTCCTGGATTGGCTTTTGCGAATAATTTACATCAAATGTATCAACAAAACTGGCCCCGTTTAGCAGACACTCAAACGCATGATCACCACCCGCGGCAACCGACAAAACACGCTTGCCCTGCATATCAAATTTTTTGACATAGTCCGCTATATTTTCATTTGTAAACAGGTACACCCGCCCCAAAGCATTATGATTGCCGCCAGCCGGCACAATATCATGATTAAAGTCAGGCATATGACGAAACATAGTTAGCGCACCTTTTGTGTAAGGGTTAGTGCAATATCTGGGCGCGCATACGCCATTAATGATTCATTACACACAGTTGGCACAACAACCATATCAATCAAGCGGTCTGATGAATAAAAATTATCAATCGAATATTTCATATATCGCTGAATTGCTGTAATCATTTTAGCATAATCGTCCGAATTCGCACACCATGCATAATTAAAACAAATCTGGCCACCGTCTTGATTTAGGTTCTTGTCTGCAATTGGTGTCAACACATTATTATAAAATGCCATAATTTTGCCCGCTGTATCGGGGATTTCATCATACATGTATTCTGATATGTTCGACAACAAAATCGTATCATAAGTCCCATTAAACTTAGCCGAAACATTAATCAAATCGGCGTGTGTAAAATTTATTTTAGTTGGCATTTTATGCCCCAGACAACTATAAGCTGATGCGTCATTTATGTACGAAATCTTGTCAACATCATAAAACATAGATTGCGCAGTATGATAACGAAACAAAGAACGATTTTGTGTCTTGTAATATTTGTTCAAAAATATTTTAAGTGCCGGCGAAAAAGTATGCCATATAGGCTTTATAATTTCACGATCAAAAAAATAACGTTCGTCAAAAAAGAAACGCATAAATGACTTATATGGCAAATGCTTAATCATCTTTGACTTTAACTCAATCACATGTTTTTGCAGGTAATTGACATCAAATGTATCAACCGACTTTGCATCACGCAAAAGACATTCAAATGCATGATCACCGCTGCCTGCGACCGAAAGCACGCTTTTTCCAGATAAATCATCCATTTTATCAAGATACCCTGAAATATTTTCATTGGTAAACAAAAACACCGGCGCGTGCCAATTATAAACACTGCGCTTATTAACGCCATTTTTTAATGCATATGCGGTCTTGATTACATCAAACATAACATCAAATAATATAATACATTTTTATATTTTGTCAACGCTGATTTTTATCCTGACATTTTATGATTTACAGCCAGCAAAATTATATTATAATGGCACGCACAAAGGAATATTTATGAAAAACAAAGCCGTTAAAATTGGAATTATCGCATCAATCGTCCCACATATATTTTGCTGTGGCATGCCAATTGTGTTGTCTGTTATTGGATTAATCGCGCCAGAATCCGCGCACTTTCATTTAATCCCACACGACTGGGAACCATTTTTGTTTGTCATATCGGGGGCAATGCTGATATTTTCGTGGTATCTGGTGGCACGCGATTGCCGGTGCAAATGCGAACATTGCGACGGTGATAAATCGCACCGCCCCCAGAAAATAATTATGTCTGCGATTACAATACTGTTTGTGCTTAGTGTTATATTGCATGTGGCAAGTCACTAGTAAAAATCCCCCATTTGGGGGATTTTTATTATTCGGCTGTGGCTGGGATAATCACCAAATCATTATAGTGTGTCAAGAAACGATCCCCCGTTGCACAAAAGACCTTTTGAAGTGAATCTTTGTATTCACGCACGGCGGTAACCCAGCGTTGCTGAATTTCATCTTGAGCACCCTGGTATGCGGTAAATGCCCCCAATGCCCCACCGGCACCGGCACCAATTAATGTGCTTTTCAAGCGTGCCTTGTTGCCTAAGTCAATTAATGCACCATCTTCGGCATCTAGGTACATTGGACTAAAGTTTTCAATTTTAGCCTCTTCTTGCAGGGCAACCGGCTGGCCATCGCCGCCACGTCCCATAATTTTTGCATTTGAATTTTCTTTTAAAAACTTATTCCAATCCTTCTTTTTCCAACCAAAGGCCTTGTCTGTAACACCAACAAGCATCGCAGGTTCGGTTGCTTCGACAACTGTAAATTCCGCAATTTTCACATACTTGTTGTCACCACTACCATTTGGTACACCACCTGCAAGCTCCATTTTCCGCGTGGTTTCAGTTAATTTATAACTTTGCGTTGTTTTTTTATAGCCTTCTGAGTCAATTTTTTGCAGATTATATTCTTCATCATTGGTGTCTTTATCACCCTTGCTGTACCCTTCGGGGAAAATATCCGCAGTATCTTTGGCAAAAATTTTACAATTAGTGAATTCTTCGCCATTTTTGTCACATTCATAGGTTTCTTGGTCAGCAATATTATAAAAATATTCTTTTGTGTCGTCTTTTTGACCTGTTTTTAACAATACGCCCCACAAGCATTTCTGGCCATTGCTTGATGCGTCCGATTTACCAGAGCCCGACTTTTTATCCTTTTTCTTTGCATCGTTGCCCGTGTCCGCTTCGTCGGTGTCTGTTGCGGTCGTTCCAACAATGGCCGCACCTGAAACAGCGGTATTATCAGCCTTGTATTCGCAATTTTCGATTTTCAGTACCGCATCCCCAGATGCCGCCATATTTCCAATTAAACCGCCCGCCGCCGCATTAACACCAGCCGACAAAATCATGTCACCGGCAACCTTGCCACCATAGACATTGCCCGCCATAATCGCAGCACCCGTCAGACCACCAATTGCAGTTGATTGTAACTTTTCCTTGTTTGCACCAAACATGGCATCTTTGCCAACCTCTTTAGCACCAAGGGCATTTCCAGCAACCGCGGCCAACACCGTACCAGCCGCAATTTTTATCCCAGCATGCTGCTTTTGTTCTTGGTTCATAACCTGAATCACGTCTTCGACGGTTGGTTCGGCATCATTTGGAAATTCAATTGTACCAGCCGCCGGCAAATACGAATATTCAGGCCACGCAGAAATATTACATTTAACACTGTCCCCGGATGCTACATTTACACGGGCCAAAACCAAATTCTCCCCGCCCGGTCCCATTTGATAGCCACGCATTTCAACAACCGCTGTACACTGAGACCCAGTGCCGCCACGCGTACCCGCCGTTGGCATATCCCATGTAAATTCGCCATTTGGATATACAGCGGCACATTTTTCCAGCTGGCCGACTGTTACAGTCGAGCTTTCGCCACGTGCAATTTGCGATGCCAGCGTTTGGTTCGCAACACGAATTGGCAAATCTACACCTGTATCAGAATTTTCAGTTTTACCAACAACACCCAAATCATCGCTGTGCGCACTGGTAACAGTGGGGGCGGCAACAGATGCACGAACTTCGTTCACCTGGTTATAGGCATCCGCATAACTGCGCGATTTGTTGCTAATTTTCATTGCAGAATAGGAATCCGATGGCATCAATACCAATGCTGACAATAAAGAATAATACAAAAATGATTTTGTGTGCGCCATTGCCCCTTATCCTTTGTAACAACACAGGGCACAATATATGCACCCTTGTTTTCTTTTATACTAGAACTGTAACCGCAGGCGGGCACCAACGTCAACCATGCCTAAGCGCCCACTTTCGTACCAATTGGTATAGTGAAAAACACTGTCATACGGGGCTTCGTATTCGCCGCCCGCACCGTCGCCCAACCATTCCGTCTGGGAAACGATAATAGATCCAGATGTTTTAACCTTGCCCAGGTTGGCATAACGAACATAAAGATCCAGTTTCATACCACCTTCTAGTTCTGTGGTTAAACCACCTTCTAGCATAAATGCAAGCTGTTCGGTCGTACCACCGTTGTGATATGCATAAACATCCGATATACCAGTTAAATCGCCCGCACCCGCCCCCATAGGGTCCATTTCACTATAAAAAGAGTTATCATAAACAACGTAATCCGCAACCGTGTTTAACGCAATACCAACACCTGCGCCGATATATGGACGCAACGAGCCACCCGCCAAATATCCGGTATAAGAATCAATATTATAATAAACATTTAACATCGTTGTATTAGACGTAATCGCACCACCATCAACCGATGCATCAATCATTTTTTCCCCGTCAAATGTGCGAACCATTGTTGGGTATGCCAGACCAGAATAACGCAGATACGAAAAATCTACACGAAAATCATTATTAATTGCCGCACCAACGGAAACCTGAAGTGGGATAACGGTATCAGAGTGGAAATCAGCTTCTTCAAATGCACCAGGTACAAAGAAGGCATTTTGTTCGCCAACGTAATCCGCACTCATCCCGCCGATTAACGATGCAGTATAAGCGACAGACAGACCAACATACAGACCGCTGTCTGCTAATCTTTCATAATCAGCCGGCTGGTAATACGAACGACCGGCGGTTGTCTGACTGGACCCGACGTATGGCAATGCCCCCGTTATACGCGTTGGCTGGGCCGCCGCGACGGAACGATATTGATTATACTGGGAAACATTATTCGGCACAGATACAATACGACTATTACTTGATGGCAAATACTGCATTTGCCCACCATTTACAACAGGCACCACACCCGCAGGCGCGCCATAATTTTGCGCCGGCTGATATGACGAATACACCGGATACGCCGCATTTAACGCCGCAGGCAAGACCATCATCAGGCCGGCAAAACCGGCAAAAATGCGTGACATATTCATCCCTTTCCAAATTCCTTTTGGTTTATTATATCACAAACAGATAGGGTCGCGCAAGTGTTTGGAAAAGAATCCACCACATAAAAAAAACAAAAATCCCACGACAAACAATTACCGTGGGACATTTTTTATAACAAACACAGAAAACATATTATTTTTTCTTTTTCACTGTGCGACCAGACGATTTCGCAACCGCATTACGACGCGATGCAGATTTTTTCTGGGCTGCAACAACATTTTCTGTATCCATATCATATTCATAATCCATATCGACCCCCTGATTTACACCAATTATTTCACCAATTGCGTAACGCAAATTTGGATGACGATCCGAATACTTCTTGATTCCAAATAATATCGCCATGGTTAAAATACGTTCCATATCCTGGGATGAAACCGCACCCAATTTTTCATGTACAGTCGACGCGATATTTCCAACCAAATGCTTGGCCCGCGCGATAAAGCGATGACGTCGACGCGCATGAATAATTTCACGTATCCACATCCATATTAAATATGCCAACAACGGCACAGCGACCGCACCTGCAAAATACTTAAAATTACTGTCGCAAAAACCAGTGGTAAACATCGCATCACAGGTTCGCTGAAAATGCAATAATGTAATCGCGACAATTTCATAAACAACAAATACAGTAAAACAAATTTTTGATTTTATAAACATTGTAATTTCTCCCTCTGTGATTTAATTGTGCATAAAACACGCATAAAAATCACCAGGAACGATTTCCAATAAAAAAAATCACCGTCGGACGATTGCTCGTAAACCGACGGGACTCCCTTCCTTCCGATAAACGGAAACTGTTTTAGGATGAACGACACATAATTTGCCCAGAAATACGCAACCTGCGCAACAGGGAATTATGCCGCCATTGCAACGTGCGCATTGTCTGCAACGTTGGACGCATCCATAATCTTTTTCGCTTCTGCAAAGACCATTTCTTTGACACGCAGCGCCAAATCACGCGTTTCCATGCTTTCAGCGGCTACTTCAAAGTTATCAGTGCGAATTTGCAACGACACGTATGCACCAACCAGGGATGTGCGTGCCAAATCTTCGATAGAACGTGGGGCGTTATTTTTGCCAATTTTCAATTCGTCTGCCAATGATACAATCTGACGATCTTCGTTTACCCAAACTGTTGTTGTTAAAACTTGGTTCAAGGCAATCATAATTTCTTTGATATTTTTTGTCATGTGCGTTCCCCTCCTTCCTTGGGATTGCGGTTGCGGCAAAAACTGAATCCAAACAGTGTATTTACATTAGTATTTACAAAATTTGAATTTTATTTTTTCCTTTGTTTTGTTTTTTGGCAGAATTCCGCAGTTATGCAGTTTTCTGGGCTTTTTATTTCTTTTTCCCTTGTCTATACAAACATCTTAGAACAAAAACGAATCGCAGGTCAAGCACAAAATATATTTATTTTCATTTTATTTTAATTTTTTTATTTTTTAGCACAAAAACCATAAAATCCCATAGAACAACTATAAATTGTCATTGACAACCATAAACACCCATGCTACATTTTGAATACGAAGACGGAAAGACTAACATTGGGGCACGCCCCACGAATAACACAAGAAGCAGGAATGTCATTGTTTCTCTCATCTTATGAAAATCGTTTGGATACTAAGGGACGTATCTCGGTGCCGGCATCTTTCCGGGCTTCGGTCGCAAATGAAAAATTTGCAGGTGTCGTATTATTCCGATCATTTACCAATAATTGCATCGAAGGTTTTTCCATGTCACGCATGGAACAAATGGCATCTGCAACAGATCAAATGGGAATCTTTGACAGCGAACTGGATGATTTATCCGCAATGTTGTTCGCAGATGCACGCCAGTTGGCATTTGATGTAACAGGTCGCATTGTTATCCCATCTGATTTATTAGCACACGCAGGCATCACCGATCGTGCTGTATTTGTTGGTCGCGGGAACAGTTTTCAAATCTGGAATCCCGATGCGTTTCGCGCGGTTCAAGAACAAGCACTTAACAATCTGCGTACAGCGCGCCCGAATCTAAAAATTTCTTTATAAAAAAACCGCCGATTGGCGGTTTTTTTATTGTTTTTCTTGTTGTAACTGATTACGTATCGGCTCGACAGATTTTGCACGTTCTGCAATCAGTCCGTTAAGATTCGCATGAATCAAATCAGATGCGTACTTTAACGAATTCGCAAATGCCAAGGCATCACTGTTGCCATGGGTTTTAACAGAGAACCCTTTTAACCCCAAGAAAACCGCACCTGCATATGAACGTGGGTCAATTTTATGTTTCAAGCGCTTAAACACATGAACCAAGAAGAACGCCCCCATCATAGCCAAGATTGATTTTTTGAAATTTTCAACAATAACGCGTTTAATCAGTTTCGCAGTACCTTCGACCGTTTTTAACACGATATTGCCTGTAAATCCGTCGGTGACAACAACCTGAACTTTGCCCGCACTGATATCGTTCGCTTCGACAAAGCCCAGATATTCATATGGCAATTCATCTTTGTGTTCGGTCAGCACATGATTCAAATGCACCAGAGTTTCATTACCCTTGGTTTCTTCAGAACCGATGTTCAAAACCCCCAGTTTTGGTTTTGGCATTTTACCCATAACCTCGGCATAAACACTGCCCAGGACGGCAAAATCGAACAAGATTGTTTCATCACACTGAACATTTGCACCCAAATCCAGCACAACAACGCGACTGTCCCCGGCGCCCGACGGCAACATTGTCGTAATTGCAGGACGCGCAATACCATCAACCGTCTTTAATGCCAATTTAGACAGTGACATAAAAACACCGGTATTGCCCGCACTAACCACGGCGGTGGCATTACCTTCGCGGACGTCTTTGATTGCCATGTACATTGATGTATCCTGGGCATGGCGCAAAACATCCATAATTTTATCCGTACCCTTGATAACATTTGGGGCGTGGACAACTTCTACATTGCGGCCAACGCGTGGATATTTGGTCAACATACGGCGCAGACGCTTTTCATCACCGAACAGGCGGAATTGAACTTTGTCTTCGCCATTTTGATATAAAAACTGGTTGATACCGCCAAGGACCGCAGATGGGCCTTTGTCACCACTCATTGCATCAACCGCTATAATTTTCTTTTGTTCTGACATAGTAATATTAAAAACGGCAGACAGACCACGGGCTCGCGGTCACATCTGCCCTAAAATTTTGGTTAAATTATTTCGCACCACATGCCGCACAAACGTGATGTGGGCGTTTCTTTTCACCGCAAACCTTGCATACGCTGCATGGCATTACAGATAATGCATCATGAGACTGGCGCTGGGCACTGCGTGATTTACTTGTTTTACTTCTTGGCGTTGCCATTTTATTATCCTTTTTATTTTCCGATTGCTTATTTTATTCAAATAATCCCAATTTGCAAGCAAAAGTTTACATTTGTGATTAGTGCAAGTGGTTAGTGATTAGTGTTTTGCTAACCACTTACACAATGGCCTTTACTAAATATCCAACAATTGCTGCTGGGTATTGCCTTCGCGTGCAAGGCGTTCTGCCTTTTCTTCTTCTTTGGCAATTTCGCGTACGCGACGGACGTATGCACCAGTTCCAATTGGAATCAAACGACCAACAATCAAGTTTTCGTTGATACCAACCAATTTGTCGGTCGAGCCAGAAATCGCAGCATCTACCAATACTTTGGTTGTCTGTTGGAACGATGCGTTCGAAATAAACGAACGAGACGTCAGGGATGCGCGTGTCAAACCAACCAATACCTGGGACGCTTCGGCAACACGACCGCCGTCACGAGCAACACGGGCATTTTCTTCTTCGAAATCAACACGGTCAACAACCTGGCCCATCAAGAATCCAGTGTCACCTGGGTTCGTGATTTCAACACGGCGTGTCATTTCACGTATCAGAATTTCGATATGTTTGTCATTAATCGTCACACCCTGAAGGCGATAAACTTGCTGAATCTGGTCAACCATAAATGTTGCCAAGGCTTTCTGGCCCAGGATACGCAAGATGTCTTGTGGTACTGGGTCACCATCAACCAATTTATCAGCTTTCTTTACAGTGTCGCCGCTGCGAACCAACAGGTTTGTACCCTTTGGCACTGCGTATTCAACAGGGGCTGAGCCATCGGCTGGTTCGATACGGATGATGATTTTTGATTTTGCATCTTCCAAATCAATCGTACCATCGATTTCTGCCAATAATGCTGGGTTTGTTGGACGACGTACTTCCAATAATTCATTAACACGTGGCAGACCACCGGTAATGTCGCCTGTACGTTTTGTTTGAACTGGGATACGTGCCAAGATGTCACCCGCATGAACGGTGTCGCCATTTGCAACGTTCAGGATAGAATAGATTGGCAACAGATATTCTGCAATCTTTTTACCACCCAAGTTAATAACTTTACCCGACGCATCAACCAACGTAACGGCTGGCTTCAAAGCTTTCTTGGTATTTGTTTTCCAGTTAATAACCTTGCGAGAAACGATACCAGTCATAGAATCAACTTCTTCTTGGAACGATACGTTTTCAATCAAGTCATTATAGTTCACAGTACCATCGGCTTCGGCGATGATTGTGTTGGAATATGGATCCCATTCAGCAACCTTAGCGCCCTTTTCAACAGTATCGCCGTCGTTAACAATCAGCATGGATGCATATGGTAATGCACAGCTGAACAGTTCTTTGCCTTCGTCGTCAACAATGGCAACTTTGCCATTACGTGACAAGACAACAACACGACCCGCGCTGTTCTTAATCGTATTAACGCCAGACAGTTTAATTTTACCTGCGACTGGAACTTCGATAAAGTGGCTGTCTGTACCACCGGCCGCAATACCACCAATGTGGAAGGTACGCAAGGTTAACTGAGTACCTGGTTCACCAATGGATTGACCCGCGATAACACCAACCGCTTCGCCGACGTGTACCAATGCATTACGTGACAAGTCCATACCGTAACATTTTGCACACAAACCGTCACTGCAACATGTCAGAACACTGCGAACATCAACAGATGGCAGGCCTGATTCATTAATTGCCTTGGACGCGGCCTTAGTAATCAATTCGCCGGCTGGGACAATAACTTCTTTGGTAATTGGATGCACAACGTCATGTGCCGCGGTGCGACCCAATACAACGTCACCCAATGGAACAGATAATGTTGAACCCTGGTACACTGGTTTAGCAGTGATGAATTCAGTTGTTCCACAATCGTGTTCTGTAATAACTGTATTTTGTGCCAATTCAACCAAACGACGTGTCAAGTAACCCGCGTCAGCAGTTTTCAAAGCCGTGTCCGACATACCCTTACGTGCACCGTGGGTGGATGTAAAGTATTCAGACATGGTCAGACCTTCTTTAAAGTTCGAGATAATTGGAACTTCGATAATAGATCCGTCTGGCTTCTGCATCATACCACGCATACCTGCCAACTGCTGAATCTGACGTTTAGAACCACGAGCTTCGGACAATGCCATCATGTGGATAGAATTCCAGTTGTCACCGGTTGTTTTACCCAGCGCAGCATATGCCATATCACCCAATTTGTCGGTTGTTTTCTGCCACATATCGACCAGTTTGTTATAGCGTTCACCACCAGACAACAAACCGTTCTGATATTGTTCTTCGATTTCTTCGGCAATTTTTTCTGATTCTGCAATCATCGCCTTCTTTTCTTCTGGAATAACGATGTCGTCATAACCAATGGAAATACCACTGCGTGCGGCCTGTTCAAAACCAGTATCTTTCAACGCGTCTGCCAATAAAATCATCGCTTTGTCGCCGCAACGTTCATATGTTGTGGCCAATAATGATTTAATCGCACTGCGAGGCATAACTTTGTTTACCAAATCAAATGGCATATTGTCAGATTTTGGTAACAATTCACCCAAAATCATACGACCCGCCGTTGTTTTATATGTTTTGCCATTAATACGTGCAACAATTGGCGTGTGCAGTGTAATTGTCTTGTTTTCCAATGCCAATTTCACTTCGTCCATGTTCGCAAAACGTGGTGATTTATCGGTATGTTCGCCATTAATCAATGAAATATAGTAAACACCCAATACCATGTCTTGGGATGGAACAACCATTGGCGCACCGTTCGCAGGCGACAATACGTTGTTCGAAGACAACATCAATGTGCGTGCTTCCAGTTGCGCTTCTAATGAAATTGGAACGTGAACAGACATCTGGTCACCGTCAAAGTCAGCATTAAAGCCAGAACATACCAATGGGTGCAGGCGAATTGCCTTGCCCTCAATCAATACCGGTTCAAATGCCAGCAGTGACAAACGGTGCAATGTTGGTGCACGGTTCAACAGAACTGGATGTTCATAAATAACTTTTTCCAGGATTTCCCATACGACATCTTCGCCGTTTTCAACCATTTTACGGGCGGTTTTTAATGTGTTTGCATAATCACCCGCCAACAAGCGTGCATAAACAAATGGTTTAAACAATTCTAATGCCATTGTTTTTGGCAGACCCACCTGGTGCAATTTCAATGTTGGACCAGATACGATAACGGAACGACCGGAATAGTCCACACGTTTACCCAACATGTTCATACGGAAACGACCAGATTTACCGCGCAAAGAATCAGACAATGATTTCAATGGACGACGGTTCTGGGAAACCATTGGACGTGCCTTGTGACCATTATCGAACAAGGAATCAACAGCTTCCTGTAACATGCGTTTTTCGTTACGTACGATAATGTCTGGGGCATGCATTTCCATAAAGCGTTTCAAACGGTTATTACGGATAATAACACGACGATACAAATCATTCAGGTCAGATGCCGCAACATGTCCCGCATCCAATGTAACCAATGGACGCATATCTGGTGGGATAACAGGGATAATATCTGGCATCATCCAGGCTGGATTTGTTTTAGAATCCAGGAACGCTTCGACCAATTTCAATTGCTTGATAATTGATTTACGTTTTGTTTCTGATTTTGTGTCCGCCAATTCTGCACGCAGACGTGTACGTTCATCACCCATATCCAGGTTTTCAATGATTGTACGTACGCCTTCGGCACCGATACCAACGCGGAACGCATCCGCGCCGAATTCTTCAACGGCGGCCTGGTATTCGTCTTCGCTGATTACGTCATACAGCTTCAAGTTTGTTAAACCGGGTTCAATAACGATATAAGCATCGTATGAAATAACCTGTTCTAATTTCTTTTGTGGCAGGTTGTTTAACAGGGTTGCAATTTTGCCTTCGCGCAAGAACCATGTGTGCGCAACCGGCATTGCCAATTTGATATGCCCCATACGTTCACGACGAACCGCGGATGGGCCAACCTCAACCCCACAACGTTCACAAACAACGCCACGGAATTTAATGCGTTTATATTTACCACATGCGCATTCATAATCTTTGACCGGACCAAAAATCTGCTGGCAGAACAGACCTTCTGCTTCTGGTTTCAGCGAATGATAGTTAATTGTTTCAGGCTTTTTAACTTCGCCAAATGACCAAGACAGAATTTCTTCGGGTGACGCAATTGTAATGCGTAAAGCGTCGAACTGTTCTTTGGTTTCGATTTGTCCAAATATCTTTTGCAACATATTGCTCATTATATTTTGCTCCTTATAAAATAGTTTTTAGTTGTTAGTGGCTAGTGGTTAGGGTGTGGGGGATAATGCCCCACACCAGTGCTAACAACTAATCTACTTTCTTTGGTGTCATTGCCAGACCCAATCCACGCAATTCGCGAACGAATACGTTGAAAGCTTCTGGGGTTCCGGTCTGGATATCGTTGCTGCCGGAAATGATGGATTCATACATCTTGTTTCGGCCTGTGATATCGTCAGATTTAACCGTTAACATTTCACGCAACAGGTGGGCTGCACCGTGGGCTTCCAGTGCCCATACTTCCATTTCACCCAGACGCTGGCCACCCATGTGGGCTTTACCAGACAATGGCTGTTGTGTGACCAATGAATAGTTACCAATTGAACGTGCGTGAATCTTTTCATCAACAAAGTGATGCAGTTTCAACATGTACATAACACCAACGGTTACCGGACGTGCAAACTTTTCCCCCGTCATACCGTCGTACAGATCAAACTGACCCGTTTCTGGCAGACCCGCCAATTTCAACATGCTGCGAATATCTTCGGGTGTTGCACCGTCAAATGTTGGTGTTGCCATTGGAACACCGTCACGCAGTAATGCGGCCTGGGCACGAACATCTGTGTCTGTCATTTTTTCCAGTTTGTCGGCAACTTCGCCACCGTAAACCTTGCCCATGATGGTACGCAAGTCGTCGGTAACAGCGCGTTTTGCCTTTACTTCGTCCAAAACAGCACCAATTTGTGCACCCAATGTGCGTGCCGCCATACCAAGGTGGGTTTCCAAAATCTGACCAATGTTCATACGTGATGGTACGCCCAATGGATTCAGAACAATGTCAACCGGTGTACCGTCGGCCAAGTGTGGCATATCTTCGACTGGCACAACCTTGGAAACGATACCTTTGTTTCCGTGACGTCCCGCCATTTTGTCACCCGGCTGCAATTTCATCTTGTGCGCGATGTAAACCTTGACTTCTTTCAAGACACCAGCGTTCAAAGAATTGCTTTCGGTTGCTTTGGCAACTTCGGCATCGGCTTCTTCGTTCAACTGCTTTAATTTCAGAACATGCTGTTCACGCAGTTCATCAATTTTCGCTTGTGCTTCTTTGTTTTTAACGACCAATTTTTTCACATCAGATGGACGGATGCCTTCGAATACTTCGGCGGTCAGTTTTTTACCAATAAATGGTTTTAAGCTGCCTGTGCCGGATTCGATAACCATGCCTTCTGCAATCTGGAAGATTTGATCCGCAAAGCCTTTTTCGATAATATTTGTTTCTTCTTCGCGGTCTTTGTTAATCTTTTCGATTTTCTGCAATTCAATCATCTGGGTACGTTCGTCTTTCTTAACGCCATGACGTGTCAAAACGTTAACGCCGATAACTGTACCTTCTTCGTTTGGTCCAACGCGCAGTGATGTATCCTTTACATTTAAGGCCTTTTCACCAAAGATGTTACGTAACAGTGCTTCTTCTGGGGTCAATAATGTTTCAGATTTTGGTGAAACACGACCAACCAAGATGTCGCCCTGTTTTACGCGTGCGCCAACATAGATGATACCGGATTCGTCCAGATTCTTTAATGCTTCTTCGCTGACGTTTGGAATGTCGCGTGTGAAACTTTCTGGGCCCAACTGGGTATCACGTACTTTGAATTCTTTTTCAACGATTTTTACAGATGTAAATACGTCGTCACGTGAAATCTTTTCCGAGATAACGATTGAGTCTTCGTAGTTATATCCGCGCCATGGCATAAAGGCAACCAATACGTTGCGGCCCAATGCCAATTCGCCATAGTTCATTGACGAACCGTCGGCAATAATGTCGCCCGCAGAAATACGATCGCCAACCTTGACCAATGGTTTCTGGTGAACCAATGTTTCACTGTTGCTGCGTTCGAATTTTTCCAGGTTGTAAATATCAACACCGGTTACGACATTGCGGCTGTTCATACATTTAACCACGATACGGTTTGCATCTACAGATTCTACAACACCGCTGCGTTTTGCAACCTTACCAGTGCGGGAATCACGTGCAACTTCGCGTTCGATACCTGTTCCAACCAATGGGGCCTGGACACGCAATAATGGAACGCCCTGGCGCTGCATGTTTGAACCCATCAAAGCACGGTTCGCGTCGTCATTTTCAACGAACGGAATTAATCCAGTTGCAATTGATACCACCTGGCGTGGTTCTACGTCGATAAGGTCAATTTCTTCTTTGGCAACCATGGTAAATTCGCCGTCAACACGGGCTGTTACCGTGTCATCAGCCAATACACCATCTTTGGTTGTTGGGGTATTACCTTGGGCAATTTTGTGCCCCAGTTCTTCGTCCGCAGTCAGGTATACCATTTTGTCTGTGATGCGGCTGTTTTCAACAACATAGTATGGTGTTTCGATAAATCCATATGGATTAACACGTGCATACGTAGACAAATGGTTAATCAGACCAATATTCGCACCTTCTGGGGTGTGAATTGGGCACAAACGACCATAGTGTGTTGGGTGAACGTCACGAACGTCGATACCAGCACGTTCACGGTTCAAACCGCCCGGCCCCAATGCTGAAATCAAACGTTTGTGTTCCAATTCAGCCAATGGATTATACGCATCCATAAACTGAGACAACTGGGATGTTCCCAAGAATTCAGATACCAATGACATCAATGGTTTTACATTGATAACATCCTGGGGCTGCATATTGGCAATATTTGGTGATGACAATGCTTCACGTACCAAGCGTTCGATACGAATCATACCGGTGCGGAAATTCTGTTCTAATAATTCACCAACGGTGCGAACGCGACGGTTCGACAGGTTGTCAATATCATCAACAGTGTCTTTGCGGTCAATAATGTTTGTTAATGTTTTCAATACCGCCAAGAAATCACCCTTGGTCAACAAACGTTCGTCTTCTGGTTTTTTACCGGAATCGATTTTCAAGCGTTTATTCATCTTGAAACGACCAACCGCTGACAAATCATAGTACGCAGGTTCAAAGCCCTGGCGCATAAACAGATTAATTGCCGCTTCCAGTGTTGGACGTTCGCCTGGACGGATAATGTTATAGATTTCAATCAAAGCTTCTTCGCGATTGGTTGTTTTATCAGCCAACAAAGTATTGCGCATGTGAGCTGTGATTGTTGTGTTATCAATAGAAATCAGGCTGATTTCTTTGATATTCATTTTATCCAAATCGTTCAGAACTTCTTCGGTGATTTCTGTGCCAGCTGGCATTACAACTTCGTCCCCAGACATAATTGGGTCAAACAGATATTCACCAATCAAAGATTCTGGCATGATGCCAAATGTCTTGGATGCATCCATAATCTTTTTCAAGCGTTTTGCGTTCAAACGATCGCCCTTAGATGCCAAGACTTTTTTATCTTTTGGATTAATCAAATCGTAATTTAAGCGATATTTATCCAGACCTTCGAATGATGCAACATCGCCAGTCCACAGTTTGCCATCAAATTTCAGACCAATGCGGTTATAGAAAGTACCCAGAATTTCTGTGTCACTCATACCGCGGATTGTGGTCTTGCGTGGTTCTGCCAACCATTTCTTTTCATCTTCGGCAGCTGGCAAGCAACGCAACAGAACTGTTGCTGGAACTTTGCGGCGACGGTCGATACGAACATAGATTACACCCTTGGATTCTTCGAAATCAATCCAAGAACCATGTTCTGGGATAATGCGTGCAGTGTATGTGATTGGATTACCCGCAACCTTGGCTTCTTTGGTTGTTGCAAACACAACGCCCTGGGCACGATGCATCTGGGAAACGATAACACGTTCAACACCGGATGCGATAAAGCTGCCGCGTTCTGTCATTAACGGCACTTCGCCCATAAATATTTCTTGTTCCTTGATGTCACGCAGTGTCTTTTTACCATCTTCTGCGACATCCCATAAAATCAATCTCAGCTTCAATTTCAGCTTGCTGGAATATGTCATATTACGCAGCATGCATTCTTTTACATTGTATACAGGTTTGTCCAATGTATATTCCACAAATTCCAAGTCGGCAATACCGGCATAGTCTTTGATTGGGAACATTGACGAGAACACGTTCTGCAAACCAATGTTTTTACGGTTTTGCGGCGCAACGTCAGCCTGCAAAAAATCTTTGTAGGAATCGTATTGAATTTCAACTAAATCAGGAAGCGGAGTTTGCAAAAAACTTTTACCAAAAGATTTTCTAAGTTTCTGGATTACTGCCATGGGTTTTAGTCCTTTTTTCTGTGCGTTTTGTGCAAACGATTTTCGATATTATCGTATTGTCTGTATTTTACGCCTTTGTGCCCGTATGGGATTTTCATCCCACACGGGCGGCGTTTTTGCCATATTTTCATACGGCGGATTTTTTGAACCTTGTCGGTTCTGGGTTGAATTATTTCAATTCAACTTTGGCACCGGCGGCTTCGATTGTAGCTTTCATTTTTTCAGCTTCATCTTTTGCTACGCCTTCTTTAACTGCCTTTGGTGCAGATTCAACCAAAGCTTTTGCTTCGCCCAAACCTAAACCAGTGATGTCTTTTACAGCTTTGATAACAGCCAATTTGTTTGCACCGACTTCTGCCAATACAACATCAAATTCGCTCTTTTCTTCTGCAGCAGCTGCAACAGGACCAGCAGCAACTGCAACAGCAGCAGCAGCGCTTACGCCCCATGTTTCTTCTAATGCTTTGGACAGTTCAACTGCTTCCAAAACGGTCAATTTTGACAATTCTTCAACTAATTTCTGAATGTCTGCCATTTTTTTACTCCTAAGTTTTGTTTTAGGTCAGAATAAAGTATTCTGATTTTATTGTTCTTTTTTTCCATACTCTGCGGATACACGTGCAATGCGCGATGCAGGTTCGACCAAGATACGCGCAATAGTGCCACGGATTTCCAACAGGGAAGGAAGCTTGGATAATTGTAATACGCCGTTACAGTCCAGAACGTCCGCATCCATTTTACCACCAACGATTGTCAAATTTGGATGTGATTCCGCAAATTTTGCCAATACTTTGGTAACCGCCAAGCCGTCTGTTGCAACTGCAACCGCGGTTGGACGTTTCAGCATATCGGATACAGGTTCGAAATCAGTGTCTTTTAACGCCAATTTCATCAAACGGTTTTTAACAACTTTGAATACAGAAACCAATGGGCGTAATTCATTACGCAGACCTTCGAATTCCTGTACAGTCAAGCCGTGGTTTTCAACAACGAAAACACCGTTCGCTTCTTTCAAGGACGACTGTAACGCTGAAATCAAATCTGATTTTTCTTCGCGTTTCATCTTTATTTCCTTCAAGCTTCTGTTTTGTTAACTTTCCATCCGGGTTGCCCCGGGTGGGGCTTTGTTTCCTGCCCCAAAGAATTTGTTCTTTGTCTATGATGGCAATTAAGCAACGTTTTCGTCACACCATCAGTCTTGGACAGAAATCTGTTTATGCGACGCATGTTTTCACACACGTCGCATTTAATTATTTTGCATCTACTTTCAGACCTGGGCCCTGGGTTGTCGCAACGGAAATACCCAAGATATACTGACCCTTAGCGGATGCTGGTTTGATCTTTTTCAATTGATCAATCAAAGCATTTGCATTTTCAACCAATGCATCGGTTGTAAATGACATTTTACCAATACCAGCGTGGATGATACCCTTCTTTTCGGCACGGTATTCAATCTGACCTGCTTTGGCTGTTTTAACAGCTTCTGCAACGTTGTTTGTAACTGTACCCAATTTTGGATTCGGCATCAAACCCTTTGGCCCTAATACGCGTGCAATCTTTGACATTTTTGGCATCATATCAGGTGTTGCAATAACACGGTCAAAATTAATATTGCCCGCTGCAACAGCATCAATCAATTCTTCGCCACCAACAACATCAGCACCAGCTTTTTTAGCTTCGTCCTGGGCATTAATTGTAAATACCGCAACACGAACCGTTTTACCAGTACCATTTGGCAATGACAACATGCCACGGATATTCTGGTCTGCTTTGGTTATGTCGATACCCAAACGGATAGCAATTTCCAATGTTTCGTCAAATTTCTTGGACGCATATTCGCGCAATGTTTCAATTGCTTCAGATAAAGCATACACTTTGTCTGTGTCCAAATTTTTCCAAGTCTGCTGTTTCTTTGTCAGTTTCATGATATTACTCCTCTACCTTTACGCCCATAGAACGGCACTGACCCGCAACGATATTCATTGCAGATTCAATGGAAGAGCAATTCAAGTCAGGCATTTTTGCTTCGGCAATTTCTTTAATCTGGGCCTTGGACAATGTACCAACAAAGTCGCGACCAGGTTTATGAGAACCGATTTTCAATTTCAATGCTTTTTTAATATAGTACGATACAGGTGGCAATTTCATAATGAATTGGAAACTGCCATCTGTGTAAACAGTTATAATACATGGAATCGGCATACCCGGTTCTTTATCAGATGTTTTATCGTTAAACTGTTTGCAGAATTCTGCGATGTTAACACCAGCAGCACCCAACGCCGGACCGATTGGAGGCGCAGGATTTGCCTGTTTTGCAGGGACGACCAATTTGACCAATCCCTTAACTTCTTTCTTTGCCATTTGTTCACTCCATTTTTTTGGTTAGTGTCGTGGTACGATATGGCGTATCTACCACGGTTTGGTGTGATTTTACTGAATATTTTTCAGAAAACCACAAAAATCTTTTGCGCCTAGCGAAGAATTATCTTCTTGGCACTTTCTAGGGCTTGCGCCTGGTGCAACCTGGCTTCTTGTTCCCACTCTTTTCGCATATCACACAATCCCGTTAGAACCCGTTCTAGTTTTTTTGAGTCTTCGAGACTAAGCGGTCGGCCAGTGACGCCCAGTGTTTTCTTCATTCTACACTACACCTTTTCAACCTGACTAAATTCCAGATCCATGCTGGTTTCACGACCAAATACCAGAACCGTCACAGTCATTTTCTGTTTTACATTGTCAACTTCGGATGCAATACCGTTAAAGCCCGCAAATGGACCATCAATAACATGCACTTCTTGACCAACAGAATATTCAATATCATCCATTGCGACTGCGCCTTCTTCGACCTGTTTCATCAGGCGACGTGCTTCTTCTTCGCTGACTGCGATTGGTTTTTGTTTCGCGCCCAGGAACATAACAACCTGGGGAATCTGTTTTACAAGCGTAAAGGTTTCGTTATTCATAACCATTTGAACAACGATATAACCCGGAAAGAATTTACGTTCCGTTTTAACACGTTTACCACCCTTGATTTCTGTAACTTCGCGGGTTGGAACTAAAATTTCACCAAAATACGCATTTAAGCGACGTTTATCAATCTGTTCACGCAGACCACGCGCAACCTTGTCTTCGCAACTTGTATGAACATTTACAACGAACCACTGCATTTTTTCTTCCATCGTATGCACCCTTTGTCAATTCTGTTTTAGAAAATCCAATTAACAATCGCCCCCAGCACACTGTCTATCGCAAAGAAGAACAGCGCCGCAATGGCCGAAAACACTAAAATCATAATTGTCGCACGCGTTACAGTATCACGCGATGGCCATACAATCTTGAACCACTCGCGACGTACAGATTTGATATATTCCAGTATTTTCTTCATAAAACACGTCCACTTACTTGTTTAATTAATGACTATATTCATGGCAGGGGCAGAAGGAATCGAACCCTCATCCGCGGTTTTGGAGACCGATATTCTACCGTTGAACTATGCCCCTAGGAACTGCAAAAAATCTGTCTTTTTGTACCGCACACATGTCCACAGTCTGCGACAGGATAGCACACAGATACAAAAAATCAAGCGGAAATATTATATTATTTTTTACCAGACCACGCAAGACAAAAATCCGTTTCTGCGACACATTTTTTAAAATATGATTTTGTATTTGCAATTTTTTCTTGCATATGCGACGTATTTTTTTCTACAATCCACTTAATCAAGGGGGAGAATTTAGTGCAAAACCGCGTAGAACCGCCAATTTTGTTGTCCAGGATGTTAACGTTTGTATTCGCAACCGCGGTGGTTGTGTTGGCTGTTATGGGATTAACATTATATAAGATGTTCCCATTAAACCGTCCCCAGGTGTTCTTTTTGATGACACAACCAAGCCACCAATTGGAAGTTACCTTGCAAGACA
Source organism: Candidatus Enterousia sp. (assembly GCA_045546155.1). Classification (GTDB taxonomy): domain Bacteria; phylum Pseudomonadota; class Alphaproteobacteria; order Rs-D84; family Rs-D84; genus Enterousia. Next base: position 48,406 of record JAZQCG010000003.1, on the reverse strand, counting down.
TGGCGCCAACAAGTGAAAATCTGGACCGGTATAAGCGCGCCTTTATCAAAGAATACATCAAAGCACGAAACGAAATTTCATCAAACATAAACGCAATGCGCAAAAAGTGGACAAATGATCCAACCGCAGCGGTGCGCGCATGGTCAAGCGATGCAGTATACAATGATTTTGCCCAAACCCGCATGTGGACGGCGCTTATGAACGAAATTCCGGGTTTTGAACTAAAATGTCCGGTTGAATTTGAATCTGGGGCGATTACACCACGTGGTGAAAACATGTACGCTGTAAAATTCCGCTATTTTTGTGAAAATAGTAATGGACAGGTGGCCGCAAAAGATTATACAATCGTATTAGAATTAGGCTCAGACATAGACACAGCCACACAATGGGTTGATCGCCTGAACAATCCATTGGGGATAAAGGTTGTGCGATATGCTGTTGAATCTGTGGATGGCGATAAATCTGATAAAACAGATCCGCTGAACAGATTTTAAATAAAACGAAGACGGAAGGATTTTGGTATGACATTTGCAAAAGCAATTAGATTAAACGTATCACTGTTATGTATTGGGGCGGTACTGGGGCTGGCCAACGTTAGAGCGGCCGTGGCATACCAAGGTGCATGGGACAATCCAAATGCAAACATGACCGCAGGCAGTATTAAGCCAGGCTATGCACAATTATCCTGGTCCAAGGGCAGTACGTTGCCATTAAAATTACGCAATGGCATGGTGACAATGGTATCTTTGCCAAACGGCGAACAAATTGCAGATATTATCGTCGGCGACAGTGGTCTGTTTGAAGTTGATGCACAAAAAGGTGCGAACACGATATTCTTGACCCCAAAAGGCGAAACAATGGGTGGCGACACCAACATGATTGTCGACGGAAAATCTGGCAACAAATATATATTCTATTTGCGCGCAGAACCAACAAATTCGTCTGAAATTACATATTCCCAGGTAGAAGTTGTTTTAGATGGAAATGCAGTTTTGCCAAGCGTAGCCGCATCAACAACATCGGGTGCGGGGATGAAATCTATTTTCAACAAGCCTGCAACGACATCCAATACCGTTGGGGTTGATGGCGAAGATTACGGTTGGATTAAATCTATGAAAATTGATCCATCTGAATTCCGTTTTGATTTAGATATTTTTGTTCCAAATCCAGATGACTATGTTATCGCCCCAGAACGCGTATGGCGTGATCGTATATTTACATACATTGACTTTGGTGACAAGGTTATTTCTATGACCCAACGTCCGGTTGTTTCGTTATTGGTCGAAGGCGGTGAATCCCCGGTTGGATTCCGCACCGATGGCGAAGATGGACGACTGTTGATTGTAGAGGCGGTCGGAGATATGGTTCTGCGCAGTGGGCAACGTATTGTTTGCATCAAAAAGCGCGAAAAACCGTTCTTGATTGCAGACACAGCATCTGTTATGGCATTAGCAGAAGCCAACGTTGCACAAAGCATGATGAGCGGTCAGTCATTGAACAATATCGCATACAACATGGATATGGCGGCAATGAACATGAACGTTGGAAACTATACAACAACACCAACATTTGTTGGTAACGGTTCGGTTGCGGCGGCAACGGGTGCGGGGTATTATATGCCGGCTGGCTTTACGACCGGTGGCATGACGGGCGCATCCACCGCAATGACGATGGTTCCAACAGTGCGCGATACAGCGGGCGCATATTTGCCACAGACTAACATCCCATTAATCACCAGCAATCAAAGTGGTGTTGCCGTTGAATTAAAGGCTGACCCATCTGTTAAAGCGCTTAATGATTATTGGACAGGTTTGTTGGCTAAGTTCAGTGGGGATGATGGCGCAGGTCTGTTAACACCATACAAAGACAAGGTATTCTTTGCGGTTGATGAACAAGGCGTTGGCGAATTGGGCGCAGAATCAACATCGGCACGCTTGTATCGTCTGCGTATTGGGCCATTAAGCGATATTGATACAGCACAAAAACTGTGTGACCAGTTGCTGAAATTCAGCGGGGCAAGTTGCAGTGTCGTTCGTATTCAATAATTGACTTAATCGGGTGTGGAAAATTATGAATAAAATAAAAAAGACTTTTTCTGATTGGCGTGCGGCTACACCAAAACGTGTTCAGTGGTTATTGCTGGCGGTGGCATTTGTAATGGTGCTGATTTTGCTGACCCTGTTGCTGACTGGGGGGAAATCTGATAAAAAAATAGAAGAAGTTGATTCAACACCGGTGAATCTGGTAATAACACCAGAATCCTTGGATTGGGCAGATGTCACAGTTGGACAAACAAAAAACCAGGTTATTAAGGTGTCGGCGACTGGGCCGGCCAAGGTTCTGAAAATCAGACGTGAACAGAATATAAATGGATTGATTGTTAATCAAGGATGCGAAAATGCGGGCGAAATCAATTCTGGGTTTGCATGCACAATAACAATTGATTATACACCAACAACCGCAATGACGGCGCGTGGCGTTCCATTATTTATTGACTGGCGCGGGATTAACGAACCAGACGAAATGAAAAAAACTGATAAATTTTTGATGGTTTTGGGTGCAACAGCCCCAGTGGTTGAGGCCCCTGCCCCAGTTGTTATCGAAAAAGTTGTAGAAAAGGTTATTGAAAAACCAGTTGAAAAGATTGTGGTCAAAGAAGCAGAACCTGAGGAAGAAGAAGAAATTGAAATAGAAGAAGAAACCGAAGAAGAGCCGGCGGTCGAATTAATCGCAACGACCAAGCCATTTGACACAGTTAATGAACGCAAATCAGATGAATATGTCGCACCACCAGAAGCATGTTCAGACTTTGCGTTTCCGGGATATGATAATTCGGGTCGTCAGATTGGATGGATTAAGCCAAAGGGTGGCGCATATTATTTTCACCCATTTTCAGATAAAAAATGTGAAAAACCGACCGGCACATATAATCCAGACAACGGCATAATCACAGATATAAAAGACAAGTCTAAGAAAATCGGCAGTGATGCGGATCATATTGGATATGCGATTATTACCAATGGTGTAATCCCAGAGTTGTCGAATCCAGTAAAATCAGCTGCACGTGAATCCATGATTGATACAGAAAACCGCGCGGTCAGTGGTATGGGCCGCTTGGGCGCGGATGGGATTGCAGCAATGGGCGGGCTGCATGATGCACCAGCGCCGGATGTTGAATATGAGTCTTCTGGCACATCCGTAAAATCATCAAAACCATATGACAGGCAATTTGTTTTACGTCAATTTAAACCTATTCCGGCAACAATTGTATCGGATGTACGTGCCGATCCAGAAGCATTGAAAAATAACCGACTGCCGGTGCGGGCAACGGTTGACCGCAATGTTTATTCTGATAATGGTCGAAACGTAATTATACCGACGGGAACACTGCTGATGGGATATGTTGATGGGGATTTACCGGGGCCATATACATCAGTTGGACGTATGGATATAAAATGGTATCAATTTATTTTACCAAATGGCGTTGAATTTAATTTTGACCAACAAATACCGTTTTCTGGTGATGCACAGGGACGCTCAGGCATCCCAGGATATGGCAGCACAGATTATATTGAACAATTCTTTATGCCAATGCTGACTGCGATTGTGCCAGCGGCGGTGAATTTAATCGCACCGGTCAGTGACGCATTTGTTAATCAGATTGATTTAGATAACAACACTGTTGTGCAATCGGGCACGGTACGTTCATCTGAATTGGCAAAAAATGAAATTATTACCGCATGGAATCAAGTGGCACAGAAATTATTGGTTGATATGATGGACAACACCGTTCCGCCATTTACAATTGCCGCTGGTACACGTATCACTGTTTATTCACCAGTGGATTTGATCGCATCATGTGGTGAAAAAAACGGTGAAAAAAAGTGCTCTTTGGGCTATGGAGACAAAAAACGCAACGACAGTTGGACGCACTCTATAACACGTGCAAATGATGGAAGCTGGGAAGGTCAGGTGCGCTCGTTCGCAATATCACAATGCTGCAACGATGACGGCAGTGTCAATCAAAAAGGCGAAGGTTGCGATACATACGATTACAGAACACTGGTATTTTATTGCCAATCAAGCCAGTATAAAGCGATAAACATGGCAAAGCAGGATGCGCTGTTCCAAAGCCAACAGAAAAAATTCCAAGATACATATCAGCAGGGAGACCAGGCATACAATGAACAAGTCTTGGGATTAACATATGACGAAGATGGTTATATCGAAAACCCATTTGAAAAGAAGGAGGAAGCAGCTGTTATTGATGCAGCAGCAACAGTATTAACATGTGAAGATGGTAGCCTGCCAGATGCAAATGGTTGCTGTGCGGGGGAAGTTTACACCGATATGGGTGAACAAGGATTCAATTGTTGCCCATCATCAGGGGGCGATTGTTTCCCGCCAATACTGTAACCGGGAAATAATTTAATAAAACCCACCATATGGTGGGTTTATTTTTTAACCAAGGGAACTATAATAAAATAAACGGAATAACAATATGACTGTTTTTATATGCGTGTTTGTGCGTCCAATTTTTGGACGCTTATTTTTTTGTAATCAAACGGGAACACATGACGATGAACATGGATAAAAATTCGATTCGAATACAAATCACAAGATTCAATTTTCGAATCGAAAATCCGATTCAACAATCAACCGTCGGTTGTAGTATTTATCACAATCGGTTTTTTAGGATATAAATCTTAACAGGTCGCAAAACAAAATAAAGGAGATGTAGATATGGAACAACAACAAGCGATTTATAATACAGAAAAATTTCAAAATTCAGAGCAACTGTGGTTCTGGTTTTTATATTCAAAATCTGTGCGTAATGGTTTTGTACACAACGGGATGCGCGGGATGCGACGCGTGTGCGAACTGGTTGATGTAGAAACACTGATTACAAAATTATATCTGTCTGGGAAATTGACCGATGAACAGTTGCAAATTATGAAGGAATTCGGTGACAAACGTCGCGCGCCACATCAATATATCTGGCGCGAAAATCGTGCCGCAGATCAATGGCGACGCGCAATGGATGTAATACAAAACGCAGCAATTGAACGTGGATGGATTGAATAGTAAAACAAGATAAGGAAAATATTATGATTATCATTGCTTTTTCGAATAAGACGTCTAAATTTATTCCGAATATATTATGTCGGAAATTTAAACACGTGGCACCAATCGTGCCGCGTGGAAATAAACTGATTATGTTTCAATTTATTGCACCAGGACGCATTGAAAAAATAGCCCTACGGATGCGGGATATTAAAATTCTAAAAACGCATGGATGGCGATTTATATATATTGATGGCGCAACACTGGCCCATGATTTTAATCCATATCATGCCCGAAGTTGTGTTGATTTGGCCAAACAAGCAATCGGATTACATAATTGGCGGATTCAAACACCATATGCTCTTTATAAAAATTTACATAATTAATAATCCCGGATTAACCGGGATTATTTTATTTTTGGCGCTTGATTATATACATTTGAATTATTCCAAATATATTCGACATCGTCCAATACAGAACCAAGCCAGCCGGCATCCACGCAAACATCACGGTGAATAATATCGGCATCCAGCGCATCATACGCTGAGTCTGGGCGGCGATATCGTTTTTGTCCGTGGATTTGGTATTTTGTGCGCTTTGCAGATATTGTTGCAGCCACATTGTCGCGCCCATCAATATTGGCAATATGAAATATGGATCCATTACCGCTAAATCATTTATCCACAAGAAATTCGCACTGCGCATTTGTACGGATACCAATAAGGCCTTGTACAATGCAAAGAAAATTGGAATCTGAATTAGCATTGGCAGACAACCCGACATAGGCGACGTCTTGTGTGTCTGGTACACCTTCATCATTTCCATTTGCAGGCGCATTTTATCATTGGCATACAATTTCTGAATTCGCTGTAATTCAGGTTGCATTTTCTGCATCGCAATCATTGAGGTATAAGACTTGCGCGTTAATGGCCACATCAACATGCGCAAAATCAATGTCATCAAAATAATCGCAACACCGTAATTCATTACCAATGAATTTAAAGTGTTAATAATCCACAACATTGGACGCGCCAAGAATCCAAACCATCCGTAATCAATCGTGTCGTCAATATCAGAAATATATTTATTCGCACCGGCCAATGCATCTGGTTCTAGGGGACCGGCGTACAAGTGGTATGCAATGCTGGCCGTTGCGTTCGGCGCAACCGCAATGCCACCCGCGACAACATCTGCGCCATAGTTTGCGCCAGACTTCTTGAACGTCATTGTTTGATCAAGCGCACCAATCGACAACACCGTTTCCCAATATTGGTCTGCAAATCCAATAAAGCCATTTGTTGTTGTGTAGGCGTATGAACGCTTGTCCATTTTGCGCCAATCAATACGTTCAATATCATTATTTTCATATGCGATTGCACCCGTCGATACACCCGCAGAATTTGTCGCATCATTTGCGCGTACAATACGTCCATACGGTGCAATTGATATATCGCGCGATGTGTTATTCTTTATCGTGTCATTGACAATAATTACATAATTATCAGTTGTTATCGAACGCGTAAATTCAACACCGTCGGAATTGCGCCATGAATATACACCGTCTTGGGTTTTCCAAACCGTTGTCGCCGTCGGCGCAGTTGTTCCATTTGCAATTAATCCGAATTCTGCGTATGCATCATCGGTATTTAACAGTGTCACAGGCGATGCATCAGATGATGAAGTATTAAATTCTTTTAATGCGATGTCTGATATACGCAGGCCCTGAACCGTTGCAGAAATATCTTGGTTTTCAATTGTCGTGGTTGGTACATTTGACAAATCAACAACAGGCGCGTTTTCAACCGGAACATTGGTTGTTTTTGGTGTCATCCACGAACCCAACAGCCACCAGACGGCAACAAAAATTAAAAACCACCACATAAATCCACCAAACGGAGATTTTTTGGTGGTTGCGTTCTTATTTGCGTTCCACTGGGCAAACCCAGAATTATTATCCATATACTGAACCATGATTATTTACATTCCTTTTTACAATTTTCCAAACACTTGCGACGTGCGATATACCAATTTAAAATATAAAGCCCTACGCCTACTACGATACAGATATCCGCCACATTAAATGCCGGCCAATGATACCCGCCAATATGAAAGTCCAGGAAATCAACCACCGCGCCGAAACGGATTCTGTCAATCAGATTGCCAATTGCACCACCGGCGATTAATGATAACGGAACAACTTCGTAATTCTTGGCGCGGGTAAATAAATAATAAAGAATCACACCGATAATAAAACCAGTCATAATAACCAGTGCGATTGGCGCATATTCACCCAGTCCATTAAACAACGAAAATGCTGTGCCAAAATTCCATGTGAATACGATGTTAAAAAATCCAGTCACAGGCGTCATTAAATACGGATGTGGGACCAAATCCCATGCCGAACCAACCAATGGAAAACCGCCTGTAATAAGATACAACAACGCCCCCTTGGACATGGCATCCAGGACAATGATTCCCAACATAATCGACACAATTGTGATAATCTTTTTCATATTACTTTCCTGTTTCATTGAAATATAGCAATCGTAGCATATAATTGCAAATAAAATGTCCCCAAATGGGGACTTTTTTATAGGATGATTATCATTGCTTGTCTGATATTTGTGATGCCAGTTCCATGTAATTATCATCGCGCATTTCAGACAGCATTTTTGTTATTTCTGAATCAGATGCCCCCAAATGATCTAAGACACTGCGCCCCAAGAAGAAGGAGGATTCAATCGTTTCAGGGGTTGCTGCAAAAACACCATCTTTTAATAACACACGGGAATCCGCCAAATTTCGGGCACGTGCAAATATTTTCATACGTGGCGCAATAGATTTTATCGCACGAACCGCTTTGCGTGCAGTGCCAGCATTATCCAATGCAACAACAACCGCGCGAATTTTACGTGGGTGCAATCCAAATTCACGCAGAACACGTTCGTTTGTCGTGTCGCCATACACGACATTTAATCCACGCTCACGCGCGACCATAATCGTGCTAACATCCATATCAATTGCGATATATGAAATATTCTGGGCATCCAGCATTTGGGCAACAATTTGTCCCACACGACCAAATCCGCAAATCATAACAGTGGGCTGAACAGAATTATCAGAATCGTCCAATGTACGCGGGAAACGCTGGGTCATTAGTCGCCCTGTACGGCGCAAATAATCATATATCGCCAGCAATATAGGCGTCATCATAATCGACAACACAATTATCGCAGATAAAATTTCTTGGTGCGCGGCGGGTATCGCATTAATACCAGACGTTTTTAATGTCTGAAGCATCAGCAGGCCAAATTCACCACCGTTGGCAAGCAATAATGCAATCATGGTAGCATCTGGAATATCGACGTTGCGAACGCGCGCAACGATATATATCGCGACAAACTTTAAAGTAACTAAACCAATTAAGCCGCCCAAGATAATATACCAATTTTCACCCAACATCGGTAAATCAAACCCCATACCAAGTACGATAAAGAACAACCCCAGAAACATTGTTGCATACGGCCCAATTTGGGCATCAATTTGATGACGATACACCGTTTCAGACATTAACATTCCGGCCAAGAACGCCCCCAATCCCGCAGGCAACCCCATTATGTCCAACAACACAGCCCAAATAACAATATTTAATAAGACCGCCAACAAAAATACTTCGTTTGATTTTAATTTAGAAACCAAATTCAATAACGGATTTAATACAAAACGACCGATTACAACAACACTGATTATCAATGCAACCGATATAACCGCAACGTCAATTGCACTGGCCCCCAGGTCAAAACTTTTTCCTGCAAAAACCGGCAACATTGCAAGCAATGGAATTGACAACAAATCTTGGAATAACAAAATTGAAAAAGTCTGGCGCCCCATGTTGGTATTCAATTGATTGCGCGACACTAATAAATCCATCGCAGACGACGTACTGGACATTGCCAGCATCAACGATACCATCACGCATCCCATAATCGACCAAATTGTCACACCAAACAATAATGGGAATAACATTATCGCAACCATCATAACCTGGGCGGCACCAAAACCAAATATCGTATGACGTAAATTCCACAGGCGGCGCATATTGATTTCAAGCCCAATTGTAAACCATAAAAACATAATCCCAATATCGCCCAAAAACTGCCACGTTTCATTTAATTCAAAAAGATTGAATACATATGGCCCAGATAAAATACCAGCAAACAAAAATGCAACCAACGCACCAATGTGCACCCGACGCAACAAATAAACCAATACAAATAAAATACCTAAAAATATTAAAACAGATATTGGCATTTGTCCCCCCTACTACAAACACACTATAACAAATCGCGCGCCATTAATGCAAATGTTTCTGGACTTATTTTTTCAGCACGCTCTGTTCCCGTTAATCCATATTTTTCCCACGCGACGTTCGGCATAATTGCACGTATCATTTTACGACGCTGGCCAAATAATTTAGCGGTTAATTGTTCAATTTTATTTAAATCAGCCAGTTTTGAAATCTTGTCCGCATTAGGAATAATCTGGACAACTGCACTTTGCACCCGAGGCCGCGGAACAAACGCAGTATTTGGAACGTCAAATAAAATTTTTGCATCTGCGATAAGCGATGTTAACACCGCCAGACGACCATAATGTTCATCGCCAGGTTTTGATGTTATACGTTGCGCAACTTCTTTTTGAAACATAAGTGTTAATGATTTTATTTGTTCGCCCACCGCCATTTTATGCAACCAGCCGATTAATAATTCAGTTCCAACATTATATGGCAAATTTGAACAGATTGCGTATTCTTCAACACCAAAATCTGCAAAATTTACACGCAACGCGTCATCAAAAATCACACTAAGACGGCCCGCGGCAGCATCTATGATTTGCGACAATATAGGTTCGGTTGTTTTGTCTTTTTCAATCGCAATAACACGTTTAGCGCCCGCCATCAGCAATGCGCGCGTTAAGCCGGCAGGCCCAGGCCCAACCTCTATTACCGTGGTATGCGAAATATTTGGCACACTGCGCGCGATACGACCAGTTAGATTTAAATCAAACAAAAAATTTTGACCGAACTGTTTTTTCGGTTCTAGCCCCGATGCGCGCATCATTTCTGATACAGGGGGTAAATTTGCAATTTTGTCCGTCATAATGATTTGCGCCCCCCAAACGCCAATGTCAACGTGCCATCGTCAATATAGTCTAAATCGCCACCCAATGGAACACCAGACGCTAATTCGGAATAAACAACATTATTCACATCACCAACAAATGACATAATGTAATGCTGGGTGGTTTTGCCTTCGACTGTATTAGGCAAAGCAAAAATAATTTCGCTTATATTTTCTTTTTCAATGCGTTCGGTCAAATTTTTAATATTTAAATCAGACGGCAATACACCGCCCGCCCCCGACAGCAGTCCCCCAATAATATGATACCGTCCATGAAAGACCGATGATTTTTCAAGTGTCCAAACGTCTGCAAGGTCGCGAACAATACACAACTGACCATTTGCGCGCGCGGTGTCACGACAAAATTCACACATTGCGCCCCGCTCTGATAACACGCCACAACATGCACATGGCGCGATAGTTTCCGTCGCATCAATTAGCGCCGTCGCCAAAGTCTGGGCACGACCGGTTTTATCTTGAAGCAAAGACAAGACTATACGTTGTCCACCGCGCGAACCAACACGCGGTAATTTAGCAAATAATTTAATCAACTTATCTATTTTTGGATTCATTGTACGCACACAATACTAGTGAAAAACATAACTGTCAATACCATTAGCGGTGGCAGATGACTTTAATTTTTGCGCCGCCCCATCTGTTAGTCCGTTTACACGAACACGATACATGCCGTTTGGCGCTGTTTCAACCACTGCATTTGCATTCAAACGTGACTTTACATTTGCAACCTGGGCTTCGGCGGCAGAACGTGACGAAAACGCGCCAAATTGAACACCTGCACCGCCAACAGATTTTTTTGCCACCGGGGTGGTGGGTTTAGCGGCGCGATATTCCGGCACTGCGGCGGCAGTTGCCGCATTATATGCTGCATTAAATGTTGATGCAGACGGTGTTGTATCATTTGGCGCAGAATATGTCCGAACCGGTGCACTGACCGCAATTGTTTCAGGCGACACACCCATCATTCCGAACCCTTTGTTCAACATTTGCGCTGCTACATTTGCACGAACGTCTTTGTTTTCAGCCCCCAACACCACAGACATTAGATGTGCATCCCCACGATGGGCGGTTGCAACCAACGAATACTTAGATTTTTTTGTATACCCTGTTTTCATCCCGTCACATCCGTTGAACGAGCCCAACAAACGATTTCCGTTTGTATATGTTTTGCCATTATACGTCCAAGATTTTATGCCGAAATATTTCCAATACTGGGGGAAATGTTTATATACCGCCATAGACAGCAACGCGATATCACGCGCCGTCGACATATGATCATCATTGGGCAAACCCGACGAGTTTTCAAAGTTCGTACGCGTTAAACCAATTTCGCGCGCAACACGTGTCATTAAATCAGCAAAGGTTTCTTCTTGACCGCCCTTTAAATTTTCAGCCAACACACGCGCAACGTCGTTTGCACTGTGCACGGCGACCGCCTTTATCGCGTCTTCGACACGGATTTTTGACCCCGCCGACAGCCCCAGTTTTACAGGCTCTGCATTTGCGGCCGATTGTGACACAATTAAATAATCATCCAGATTCAATCGACCATGTTCCAGCGCATCAAACGTCAAATACAATGTCATGATTTTCGTTAACGATGCTGGATAATTTAATTCATTTGCGTTTTCTTGGTACAACACACGACCAGTATCCATATCAGCAACCAATGCCGCACGATACTGCGCCGCATACGCCGGCGCGCACAGTAATAAAATTGGTAAAAAAAGAAAGCGCATTCTCATCAAATGCAGTTTAGTAAATTTTCACACACCCGGTCAATAATTAAAATCCCAACACTATTTTCCAAATATAAACGAATTATCACGACTGATTTCAATAATTGCGTCTATGTTATCATTATCTGATGTGCGTTGACGTTTAGTTTTTCCGCATACTTCACATTTGTGCGTGATGATAAATCGTGCACCATCGGGGGCGGCTGAAATTGGCCGCATCATACCACCACACGTCGCCGCACGATCGCCTGGATTTTCATCAACATGTCGTGACCACAGGCAATTTGGGCAATGGTTAGTATATCCATTGCCATGAACAACTGCGCCACAGTGGGCGCAGTTAAAATCTTCGGTTGTTTTGGTAAACGCCTTCATTACAACCCCAACGCATTGCGATACATTTGTGTTAATTCGTCTGCTTCGTCAATTTCATCTGGGTCCATTTTACGCAGGCGTATCATCTGGCGAATATATTTTGGATCATAGCCCGCAGATTTTGCTTCGCTAAAAATTTCTTTGATGTCGGCGGCGATTGCAGCTGTATCTTCGTTTAATTTTTCAATTCTTTCAATAATGCTAATTAATTGCTGGTTATCAATTGCACCATGATTTGCTTGTTTCATTCTGTTTTCCCCTTGTTTATTTGATGACTTTATGATATACCATTAATCGAAAAAATCAAGAAAAACAGGAAGGGAAAATTATGAACAAATATACAAAAATTACTGCATCTGTTGGCCCAAAATGCGAAGACAGACAGACATTAACCCGTATGATTTCATCGGGGGTGAACGTGTGCCGCCTGAATTTCAGTCATGACACCGGCGATGTCCAAGGACAGAAAATTGACCTTATTCGTTCCATATCCGAAGAACTGGATACACCGGTCGCAGTGATGATTGACCTGCAGGGGCCAAAACATCGAATTGGAAACTTTGCAACCGAAAATCCATACGATTTGCAGATTGGGCAAAAATTCACATTTGATAACGACCCAACACCCGGCGACAGTACACGTGTACAATTACCAGATGCCGATGTATTAAAATCACTGAACGTCGGGGATCGCGTATTATTAAACGATGGTAAAATCGAAATGCGTGTTGATGCAATTGATGACAATGCAGTCGAAACAACTGTTTTGCGCGGGGATAAAATTTGGTCACGTCGTGGATTTAATCTGCCGGATACTGAAATCGCTACATCGGTTCTGACCGCAAAAGATCGCGCAGATTTAGAATACGCAATTACAAAAAAACCAGACTATGTTGCGATTTCATTTGTACAAAAACCCGAAGACATCGCAGAGGTTCGCGACTTTATCACCCAACGCACATCACACCCGATAAAAATCATCGCAAAAATCGAACGCCCAAACGCGGTTGAACGCATTTGCGACATTGCCGCCGCAGCCGACGGTATTATGATTGCACGTGGCGATTTGGCCGTAGAAGTCCCGTTCCAAGATGTTCCTGCTATTTCCCGTTGCATTATTCGTGAATGTCGCAAAATGAACAGACCTGTGATTGTTGCAACACAAATGTTAGGCTCTATGGTGGCCAGCGAATTTCCAACCCGCGCCGAAATTACAGACGTTGCGAATACGGCATATCTGCGCGCGGATTCAACAATGACAAGCGAAGAAACAACTATCGGAATCAATCCTGTTAATGTCATAGAAACTATGTACAAGATTTTATCGCATGCCGATATGGATGCAATTGCGAATCCGTTTGATTGGTCACGCGTTGAAAATATTCCTGAAAATGATTGGTCACGGTCGGTGGCTTCGATGGCATATTTAAACAAAGCGTCTGCAATTGTTGTGTTTGCACGCGATACTGATATTGCGGTTCAAATATCGTGTCGCAAACCGGATATTCCAATCGTGGCTGTATGCAATGAATCTGTTACAGCAAATCAATTATGTTTAGCGCGTGGCATATTCCCAATTTACGACGAACAATTATTCGGCATGCGCGATGCGTTTAATGCAGCCCGACGTTTTAATATAAATATGGGCAAACTGGTTATCGTTGACGAAGATAAAATTAGCCTGCGAACACTGGATTAAAAAAATCCCCCAATCGGGGGATTTTTTTTATTTATGATTTTTTGCCGCCGCCGCAACAAATGCATTGAACATTGGATGACCGGTATAGGGACTGGATTGAAATTCCGGATGAAATTGTCCCGCTACAAAGAACGGATGCGATGGAATCTCAACAATCTCGGGTAATTTGCCATCAGGACTGAGCCCGGATATTTTCATGCCAGCCGCTTCGAATTTTTCACGCCAGGCAATATCCATTTCATATCGATGACGGTGACGTTCACTGATATTTTCAGCACCATATATTTCATACGCACGTGAATCCGGCGCAATCACACATGGATACGCACCCAATCGTAACGTTCCACCCATATCGGCGGCATCGTGGTCCGCCATGATATTTATAACCGGGGTTGCAGATTTGTTAAATTCGGTTGAATCTGCATCCGATATTCCCAATACATTTCGTGCAAATTCAATAACCGCCACCTGCATCCCAAGGCAGATTCCCATATATGGCACGCGATTTTCACGCGCGAATCCGGCCGCTGCAATTTTGCCTGCGACACCACGCGCGCCAAACCCACCTGGCACTAAAATACCATCTACATCGGCACAATCGTCGGGGGTAAACGTTTCAGCGTTAATCTTTTTCAATTTTACGTGGACATTATTTTGGATGCCAGCGTGGAACAAGGCTTCGTTCAATGATTTATAGGCATCGGGAACATCAAAGTATTTTCCAACAATGCCAATGTTTACCGTTGGAATATCTGCGTTTAAATATTTTTCAATCTTTTCAAAACGCGACATATCACCAATCGCATTAGGCAACCCAAAGTGATCTGCGATAATATCAAATACGTGCTGTGATTCATATGCCAATGGAATCTTATAAATATTATCAACGTCAATACCACTGATTACATTTTTGGCCGGCAGATTACAGAACATACCAATCTTGGCACGTTCGTCCGATGTTAGCATGCGTGGCGTACGCACAATCAACATATCAGCCTGAATCCCATTTTCAAGCAAGCGACGTACAGACATCTGGGTTGGCTTTGTTTTTAATTCGCCCGACTTTTCCAGATATGGCGCAAGGGTTAAATGCACAAACATAACGTTTCGACGACCAACCTGGTTTGCAAATTGGCGGATAGATTCCAAGAAAATTTGTCCTTCTATGTCGCCGACCGTACCACCGATTTCACAGACAACAAAATCTGTATCGACCGGCGCAGATACGTATTCTTTGATTTTATTTGTAACATGCGGAATCATTTGTACCGTCGCCCCAAGGTAATCACCACGACGTTCCGCACTTAGCACATCCCAATAAATACGTCCGCCGGATACCGAATCAGTACGCGACAAGCGCGCCCCCAAAAAACGTTCATAATACCCTAAATCCAAGTCCGTTTCATATCCATCGTTCGTCACATACACTTCGCCATGCTGAAACGGCGACATTGTACCCGGATCGATATTCAGATACGGATCAAATTTGCGCGCATGCACCGTGTACCCACGCGATTGAAGAAGGGCGCCACAACTTGCCGCCGCGACGCCCTTGCCTAAACTGGAAACAACACCACCTGTAATAAATATATACTTTGCCATAAGAAAGCCCCCTTATGGAATTCTATCATAGGAAATTTTCCATTGCGGTGCAATCAAATAAATTTCTATACTGGCCATATGCAGAAATTCATAGAAAATCAGTATCAGAATCTGTTTTTATGGTCACCCATGGTTATGGCGTTTGGGGCGGCACTCTATTTTTCATTATCGTATGAACCGGCTGTGCCGTATGCGTGGCTGATTGCAGGCGCATTATTTGCAATTATGATTTGGAAACGCGTACCAATTGCGCTGCGTGCGATTGCAACATTTATGTTTGGATTTATGTATGCATGCGCATATACACACGCAATTGATACACCGCAAATAAAATCAACCATGCGTGACACAAATATCGTGGGTGATGTTTACAAGATTGACTTTGCAAACGATAAATCACGCATCTATATAAATACAGATAACGATATGCGCGTGCGCGTTTCACTGGACACAAGTTTAAGCACCCCAAATGTTGGCGATAAAATAAGTGCAACCGCAACACTGTTTCGACCGGCTGGCGCATATGCACCGGCAACATTTGATTATGCACGATGGGCATACTTTAATAATTTAAGCGCAACTGGATATATTTCAGATTATAGTGTTATAAAACCTGCCAAGGGATTCAGTATTAATTCGCTGCGCGATGATTTACATAAGCGTTCTGATTCCTTTCTGGTCGACAGTTTGGTGTTAGGATATAAAAATTCAGTTCCAAAAAATGACAATAAAATATGGACCGCCACCGGTATCGGTCACGTATGGTCAATCAGTGGATTTCACATGACATTGGTGGGCGGATGGTTATTTGCAATATTCTTTTTAATATTCCGCGCTATTCCATATGTCACACGGCGAATTCCGGCGCGAATACCCGCAATTATTTGTGCGTGGGTGGGTCTGATGGGATATTTGTTCATATCAGGACTGGACGTTGCAACAATTCGCGCGTTTTTGATGACGACACTGGTATTTATGGCATTTATATTTGGGCGCAATGCAATTTCAATGCGTAATATTTGCCTGGCATTTTGTTTAATATTCTTAATCAATCCACACTATGTTATGCAGCCAGGATTCCAATTATCTTTTTCTGCGGTATTTGGGTTGATATGGTTCTGGGGCGATGTCCAATACGTAAAGCGCGGGCGCACCCAGAAAATATTGCGAACAATTTATGTGGCAATTATGACATCGATTATCGCAACAATATTCACCGCACCATTTGTAGCCGCACATTTCTATGCGATACCAATTTATGGTTTGATTGGAAATCTGATTTTACTGCCAATATTTTCATTTGCGATTATGCCACTGGTTATGATTGGGGCATGTGGTATAAACTGGGCAACTGAATTTGCACATGAAATTTATGATTGGACGTTAGGCATTGCAAACTGGATTGCAGAATTACCAGTATCTACAATTACAGTGCCACATATTTCAAATACAGTAATGGTATGTTTTATAATTGGACTGACATGTATAATTTTTATTCGCGCAACGCGGTGGCGTGAAAACTATGTGATTGGCGCAATGGCTATTTGTGCGGGCTTTATAACACTTGCCATGCAACCCATGCCGTTATTTATGTCGACATACGATAACGAACTGGTTGCGATGCGGCGCGCAGATGGCGAATTAGAATTTAACAAGGTACGCGCATCAAATCACTATTTTGCGTTTGATACATTTTTACAAATTTCAGGCCGTCCAATCGATGCCACACGCCATAAACACAAATGCAGTCGTAGTGTTTGTGAATTTAAGTCTGATAATTTTAAAATAATGTATACGCAACGTTTTATGCCGCTGGTTAAAAATTTGAGCAATTGGTGCATGGACGACAGTGTCGATTATATCGTTTCATATCTGGATATTGACGCACCAAAATGCAACCACAAAATCCTGCGCGATGCGTTTATAATTTATGACAATGGTCGGATTAAGTCTGTACCGCTTAATCGGCACTGGCATAATCGGCGCGGATAAAATACAGCCCCGATGCCGGCGCGGTTGGACCGGCCACGCTACGATTTTTTGCCGCTAGAATTTCATCGATATCGTATGGCTTGCCAATGCCAATTTCAATCAATGTGCCAACAATATTACGAACCATATGATGCAAAAAAGAACGCGCAGAAAATTCAAAAATAATTTCATCACCACTTTGCGTTATTTCGATTTTATCCAATGTTTTGATTGGGGATTTTGCCTGGCACTCGGATGCGCGAAAACTGGTAAAATCGTGATTACCAATCAGTTTTTGTGCCGCCCGATGCATTGCATCAACATCTAATTTACGTGGCACCCAATACACACGATTGCGTTGTAATACCGGCGCCATTGGACGATTTAAAACAACATATTTATAATGGCGCGACGTGCAATCAAAACGCGCATTAAATTCATCCGACACAATTTCACACGCACGCACAACAACCGGTTTCCCGTTCAGGTAAAAGTTCAGCGCACGCATAACCGTTTCCGCCGGCGTATCCCCCGGCAAATCAAAATGCGCCGTCATTGCAATGGCGTGCACGCCCGCATCCGTGCGACCCGCACCAACAACATCGGGGCGCGCACCACAAAATCCATAAATCGCATCTTTGACCAATGATTGCACAGATGGACCTTGGCGGTTTTCTTGCCAGCCAATTAGGTCTGTGCCATCGTATTCCAAGATTACTTTGTATCGTGTCATTATTTTGTTTTATCCGTTTTTATCGTGTGTGTGCCTGGCACTGACGACAACGCGTGTCGCCCAGCGATAACAGTATTTCTAATTTCAGTTGCTTAAAATCCGAACACGCATGACAATGTGTTCCCTTGCAATTCAAGCACGGACATTCGCCATTGTTATTGTGTTCAGACACACAGACATGGACACCGGTCAAAGCACATAAATTTTTATTATCTGACATATTTATTCCCCATATTTTATTTCGCCACCGCGCAGGCCGTTTATAAAGCTTTTCCAATCCATTGGATTTTTGCCAGACGGCTGAATCCGTGTGATTTTTAATTCACTATTTTCGATTCTGGTTTCCAAGATTTTTACATCCACACCACTGATTTTTGTACGCCCAGCCCCCAGCGCACGGATTTGATTGTGGATTTGGTATGCAGATTTGTTCCAATCAATTATTTCATCCGCACCCGTCCATTTGTGTGTAAAAGAAGGCGCACCAGATTGCGGCGTGGCAGGATATGCACCGGGGTTATTCAGATATTCAACCAACATATCAGCGCCGATTTTTGATACGATTTCTTCGACTGTGTCATTAGTATCGTTTTCACCAATTTCAAATTCACGACACATATGTACATCACCTGCATCCAGTTCCGCCGTCACATCCATTAAACATACCGCAGATGTTTTGTCGCCATTATAAATTGCCGTCCTGATTGGTGATGGCCCACGATATTGCGGCAGAAAACTCGGGTGAATATTTATGCACGGCGCAGACGACAAAACATTGTCGCGCAATATTACACCATACGACACAACCACAATCATATCAGGCGTGTAATTGTATTCATTTATATTTGTATGCACCGTCAAATTATTTTCAATCGCCCAGTTATGCACCGGTGACGGTGTTAAGATTTTTTTACGACCCATCGGTTTTGGCGCGCGCGTAAACACCGCCAAGATTTCATGTCCGGCGTTTTTTATTCTTTCAAACATTGGAACAACAAATGCGTTCGTTCCCATCAAGACCAGTTTCATTTGCGACGTCTCACTTTTCTCATGACCATTTCGCGGCGTACCGGCGACAGATGATCGATAAACAGTACACCGTCCAAGTGATCTGTTTCATGTTGTACAATGCGTGCCGGCAGACCCGACATTTGCGCGCCAACGCGTTCGCCATTTTCATTTGTCCATTGAACTGTTACAGATTCTGGACGTGACACATTTGAAAACACCGGCAGGTTATCCGCCCCCAAGACAGACAAACAACCTTCTTCCATGGTGCATTTGTCATCAGACACAGATGTAATTTCTGGGTTTATCATGCGATATACAGTCTTGGTATCGGGGTCCATCATAACCAAAAAACGCGACAATATTCCAACCTGGGGCGCGGCCAGACCTACGCCATTTTGCGCATCCATCATTGATACCATTTCATCCATTGTATGCAACAATTCCGGTGTAATTTCAGATACCGGCGCACATTTTTGACGTAATACTAAATCCCCGCAAAGTTTCATTTGCAACATATCTAAATCCTTATATAATACCGGTATGATACCAAAGGATTAGGAAATGACAACTTATATTTTCATTATGTTGGCGGTTATTATTGTGTTACTGATGGCAATATTGATGCGAAAACCAACTGTGGACATATCTGCCCTGCGCGAAGATAACGCAAGATTACGTGAACGATTGGCAGAGCGCCTGGGGGCATTATCACAAAATGCGATTGAACTGAAAAACATCAGTGGCGATATTGCAAATTTCAAAAATATTTTAATGGGCAACAAACAGGCACGTGGCACATTTGGTGAAAGACAACTGGAAGATTTGGTTGCAGATATTATGCCGCCGGAAACATACGCATTTCAAAGTGTTCTGGAAACAGGTGTGCGACCAGATTGCATAATACGCCTGCCATATCCGCCGGGGGATATGATAATAGACAGCAAATTTCCACTGGAAAGTTATAACCGCATGATGATAGACAGCACTGACATCATGGCGCGCAAGCAATTTGAATTAGATGTTCGCAAGCATATTGATGATATAGGCGCAAAATACATCATCCCCGGCCAGACCGCAGAATCAGCCATGATGTTTATCGCTTCGGAATCTATATTTGAAACACTGCATCGCGAATTTCCAGCCACGATTGAATACGCAGGGCGCAAAAAAGTCTTTATCGTTTCGCCATCGACACTGTGGGCAACATTGAATACAATTCGCGCGGTGCTGTCTGATATAAAAATTAAACGCGTGGCGGCAAAAATAAAAAAAGAACTGGAATTATTGTTAACAGATTTGGGGCGCTTAAACGACCGCGCAATCAAAGTCAACCAGCATTTCGCCATGGCTCAAACAGACATAGAACAATTACAAACATCAATTGGAAAAATTACACCGCGCGCAGAAAAATTGCGCGCAATGGATTTTGGCGAAGAATAAAAATCCCGCCGATTGGCGGGATTTTTTATTACTTATTCAGCATCGGTTTCAGGAACAACAGAAACTGTCTTTCTGTCGCCATTGCCTTTTTTGAATTTTACAATACCTGCGATTTTCGCAAATAATGTGTGGTCTTTACCCATACCAACATTCAAACCTGGGTGTACAGATGTACCACGCTGGCGAATGATGATGTTACCTGGGATAACACGGCTGCCACCGGCTTTTTTAACGCCTAATCTGCGTCCGGCTGAGTCGCGTCCGTTTGACGTTGCGGAACCCGCTTTCTTATGTGCCATAATTTCGCTCCTTAGGCTTTAATTTCTGTTATTTTCAGAACAGTAACAAACTGGCGATGACCAGCGGTACGACGATAATTCTGGCGACGTTTTTTCTTGAACACCAAAATTTTGTCGGCACGTTTCTGTTCGACTACTTCTGCGACAACCTTGGCCCCTTCTACGAAAGGTGTGCCAACCTTGTCACCGACCATTAATACCTGGTCGAATTCAATTTTTCCGTCGGCATTAAGTTTTTCAACCTTGATAACATCGCCATTTGCAACGCGATATTGTTTGCCACCGGTTTGAAAGATTGCGTATTCTGCCATCTATCTTTCCTTTTTATTATTGTTATTTTATCGTTATTTTTCGCACTTTGTCGAAAAGTTTATGCAAATTCTATATTTTTTACACCAAAAGTCAAGCATTTTGTCGAAAAATTTATACAACAGTGGTTAGTGCAAGTGGTTAGTGGATAGTGAATGCACTATGACGTGCGGCATTCGCCGCTTGCCATCACTTGTCACTAACCACTAAAAAAATCCCCGTTTGGGGATTTTTTTAACCATTTACGATTTCCAGAACACGACGCGGCACGTCCGTTATTGAAATGCGTTCCTGGGCCATGCTGTCACGATGACGCAGGGTAACGGTGTTATCTTCCATTGTTTGATGATCAACCGTAATACAAACCGGTGTACCAATTTCATCATGACGACGATAGTTTTTACCGATATTGCCCGAATTTTCCAATTCAATACGGCCGATTGCCAATTTACGCAAATCGTTTTCAATATTTGTCGCAATATCCAACAATTCTGGGACATTACGCGCCAATGGAATAACTGCAGCCTTGACCGGTGCTAATTTTGGTTTCAGTTTCAAAACGGTACGCGATTTACCATCACCCAGGTCTTCTTCGGTATAGGCTTCTAACATAACCGCCAGCATTGCACGATTTACACCCATCGCCGTTTCAATTACATACGGCAAGAAGTTTTCACCCGTCTGGGGATCAGAATAAGACAATTTGGTCGTGCTGTCTTTGTTTTCCAGAACATTTGCATGAATTTCAAATTCATTTTGCGCCTTGGTATGCGACCCCAGGTCAAAATCTTGACGATTATGGATACCTTCGACTTCATCAAAACCGTCTGGGAATTCATATTCAATATCAACCGCAGCCTTGGCATAATGGGCCAATTTTTCATGTGGCATAAAGCGCAACTTTTCCGCAGGTATCCCCAATTCATTTACCCACCAGGCCAGACGCGTATCCATCCACATTTTATGATACTGTTCATCTTGGTCGGGACGAACGAAGTATTGTAATTCAGCCTGTTCAAATTCGCGCATACGGAACACAAATCCACGTGGTGAAATTTCATTACGGAACGCTTTACCAATCTGGGCAATACCAAATGGTAATTTATGCGGCTTTGCATCCAGAACATTTTTAAAGTTTGTATATGTTGTTGTCGCTGTTTCAGGACGCAGGTACGCATTTATCGCCCCATCAGCCGTCGCACCAATAGACAACCCCATCATCAACTGATATGCGCGCGGCTCAGTAATTTCAGTTGAACCACAATTATCACACTTGGTTTGATCCTTCATTTTATCTTGGCGCATGCGAGTGCCGCATTTTTTACATTCGACCAATGGATCTGAAAAGCCCGCTTCGTGTCCAGAATATTTCCACAACAAACGGTTTGAAATTAATGCCGCATCCAATCCTTCGACATCATTGCGGGAATAAATCATCGCATTCCACCAGGCATTGCGAATATTCTTCATCAATTCAACGCCATACGGACCGTAATCATACGCACCGCCCAAGCCACCATAGATTTCAGACCCGGTAAATATAAAACCACGACGTTTACAAAGCGCAACGATATCATTAACTGTTTTTGCTGGCATAATTTTAACCCCTGTATTTAATAAACGATTATATATTATACCGAAATAAGTTTTTTACAATAAAAAAATCCCGCCCAGGTTGGGATTTTTTTAGTTGGTGGTGGATTTTTTCTTTTTACGGGCGCCGTCTTTTTTTTCATCGTCGCCATTACCCAAAATTTGCATCTGCATTTTAAGAATTATATTTTCTTTGTCTTGGATACGTTTTAATAATTCACTGTTTTCCAGTTTAATTTTATCTAATGCTTGGCGACTAATCACAACCTGGGATGCCATTTTCTTGCGCGTCTTACGATTTAAAACAAAACCAACAAAAACACCAATAACAGCACCAACAGATGCGCTTAGTACATCAAAAAGTGTTTCTAGGATAACCATAGAAACACTTTAACATTTTTTATAAAAACACACACTAGGCTTCTTTTCGCATGCCTGTTTTTGGATTTATCCACACGCGTTCATCCGCAATTTCCATCATTGGCATGTCCGATTTACTGTCAGAATAAGACCGCACAACACGTGGAATCATCTTGTTCTGTTTTGCCCATTCGTCCAGGGCATAAACCTTGTTCAGGCCCCAGCACAAATATTCGTATTTCCATGGCTTCTTTTTATCCATACGCGATGACAATACCGCATCAAATTTCATATCACGAACAAGGTGCGGAACAAGGTAATCTGTACTGGCTGAAACCAAGACAACCTTGCGACCGGCATCGCGTTCGCTTTGCACACGTTCTTTGGCCCAACCAAAACGTTCACGTTTATGTTGCTTGATAAAATCAGGCGCAAATTTTTTAACCATATCACGTGTTAAAAAACGACGAATATTTTCACGCCACCAAATACCATCAGGCTTTATCCAGCGAATCACACCACATACCGCCATTAATGGCAAATACAACCATGGACGAAGCGAGTGACGAAAACAATATTTAGCAAATTCTATGTTTGAATCACGCGCAGACAACGTGCCATCAAAATCAAACACAACAACATCTTGTTTTTTTAACATTATTTTCCTTTTGTTTTTGTTGTCTTAACTATAACAATGATTTTTTCCACACGCAATTGATAAAAATCACAAATAATATTGACAATTGTTATTTTTGTACTATACTTATATATAAGTAAAACACAAAGGACATAAAACAAATGAGAAAAAAATCGTTAAAATCTTTATCGAATGTCGCCCCAAAAACATTGGCAACATTGTTGGTGGTAATGGCTTTGAACAGCTGCGATGGGACAACGGACCATAAAATGTCGCAAATTACGGCATCCGAACGCGAAGACTATGAAATGTACGGTTTTGTACCAGACGACATCCAAAAATCAAAATCTGCCGATGCTAAAACATTGTTATTCGCAATCGGCGGCTTGGCCGTGACTGCTATCGGCATAGGCATCGCCGTCCAGGGCACCGACCAAAATAATAAACAACGCTAATATAACAACCACAAAAAAACAAAAAAGGTGTGAACATTCACACCTTTTTAATATTTGCGAAAACGCGGTTTCCAATTGCGCATTTTTTCCATCAGGAAATATATCGCCGGTGTCAGGGTAAATGTGAATATCAGACTGGCCAGCATACCACCAATCATAACCGCACCCATGGCAACCTTCATCCCGTCGCCAGACCACAATTGCGGCACCATACCCGCCATAACCGCAATAGACGTCATAAGAACCATGTTCTTTTTATCCAGCAATTCAGACCACAATGCTTCGTACGGTTTTTCACCATTTGCAACGCGATTGATTGTTGGTTCAAGTACCAGAATATTATTATTAACCACCAATCCGACCAACATAACAAATGCCAACATCGCACCAATATTCATTGTCGCCCCAGACAAGAACATCAGGACAAACACACCTGTAAAACTGGTTAGAATCGATGTCGCAATCGTAAATGGATGCACCAATGAATTCAAAATCGCCGCCAGCAACATAAATGTTAACACCGTTGCCAACAAGAAGGCTGTTCCGATTTCAGATGCGGTATCACCCTGAATTTCTGACATACCGCCAAATTTAGCATAATAGCCATCATCCCATGCGATTTTATTCAGACCAGACTGAATTTTAGCCTGAACTGGGCCCATTGTTGATTTACCAATGTTAATATCGATTTCTGTTAAACGATTTTTAGATTTGCGACGAATATCAGGGGTTGCCGCAGTACTTTCCACGCGTCCCAGTTCAGATAACGGAACCATACCTTTTTGTGAATTGACGTATACATTTTCAAACAAAGCAGATGTTTTAAACGCATCATCAAATTCTAAGACGATTGGGTATTCTTCGCCGTCTTCTTTGTATTTATACGTATCATTTCCAAACAGTGCTGTACGCAATGTTGTTCCAGCATACGCATTTTGCACACCCCAGAAATTCATTTTATCTTCGTCTGGGACGAATCTAAATTCGTTTGCGGGCGTTTGTTGTGCACGCACAGCCGATTGAACTTCGGGTATTTGGTTTACCATGTCAATGATTTGTGCGGCGTACGCTTCGCGCTTAGTGTCATCTGGGCCAAAAACATTTAACACCAAATCAGATGAAACACCAGCGGATGTAGATTGACCCGCACGAATCTGAATTTCTGCATCAGGGATATCCGCCAACGTTGGCAACATTGCCTGGGCCAATTCTTTGTCAGATAAAGCACGATCGTCGGCATCTACTAATTCAACCTTGACCGAGATATTTTGAAGCCCACGTTCACCAATTTTGACAGAGGTTGATTTGACTTCTTCAAATTCGTGCAAGCGCGATTCCAATTTTTCTGCAATCGCGGCAGATTTCTCATACGTTGCACCCATTGGTGCACGGGCAGTAACCGTGATTTCGTCAGCATCGGTTGATGGTGAAAACTCATTACCAACAAACTTCATCAACATCGTTGAACCGATAAACACCGCAATTGCTAATAATAATACCTTGCCTGGATTTTTATGCTGAAAATCGTACCATTTGCGAAGGCCTGAATTACTATTAGACTGAGCAACTTTTTTAGGTTCTGATTTTTTTGCAGGCTTTCTTTTGCCTGTCAAACGCAAGAATTTTGCAATCATCATTGGTGTTAATGTGAACGAGAACATCAATGACAGTACCGTCAAATACACAACCGTCATACCGAACTGGTTCATAAACAGACCTGCAATACCACTCATAAATGCCAATGGCAAGAACACAACAACGTTTGTTCCAACACCGGCAAGAACGGAAACAGCAACCTTTTTCGTACCGTCAATCGCAGCATCTTCGGGTGTTTTACCGGCATACATTTCGGTCAATGCTGCTTCAATCAAAATAATTGCGTTTGATACCAATGTACCCAATGCTGTTGAATACGCCAATAATGTTAATCCATTGACTGTAAAACCAGACCCTTCCATAAAGAAGAAGCCAGCAATCAAGGATGCAGGAATAACAACACCTGCAATAACTGTTGAGCGCCAGTTACGCGTAAATGCCAACAATACCAACACTGTTAAAACAACCCCCAGCACAATTGAATTAATTGTATCGTTTGTTGCATCAGATACAGATATTGACGAGTCATAAACAATTTCCATTTCAGCATTTGGCAAGTGTGCTTTTAAATCAGCCTGGTATGCGGGCATGTGTTTATGCAGCTGCTGTGAAATTTTGATTGCGTTACCATCAGATGCCTTAACCACAGATGCAATTACAACATCTTCGCCGTTATAACGTGCACCCGTTTCAATTTCACGCGCAGCATCTGTTACAGTCGCAATATCAGATAATTTGAAATTGTGCCCTTCGACCGTGGTCAGACGCAGGTTTTCAATTTCAGATACAGACGCAAATTCGCCAACAAAACGTACGGTCGATGAACTGGTCGTGGTTTCAATTTTTCCACCCGGCACGTTCAAGTTGCGATTCCCCAGCGCCGCCACAACATCCATAACCGTTACACCGCGCGCCGCCATTAAATCTGGATTCATTGCGATACGAATTGCGCGTTCCGTACCGCCAAAAATCGATACAGATGCAACCCCAGGCAATCCTGTGATTTTATTAGACAAAGTGTTATCAACATATTCTTCTAGGTCACGTGCATCCGCACCACGCAACACAATATCAACAACCGCTTCTTGCAATGGGTTTAATTTTTCAACAACAGGCTGTTCCATGTCTGTGGGGAATTCAGACAGCAATGCATCTAGTTTTGTTTTGATTTCAGAAGCCTTGTCATTAACGTTTACCCCCAGATGGAATTCCGCTAAAACCATACCGCTGTTTTCATAACCATATGATGTTAATGATTTTAATTCAGATACTTCGGAAATAGCATCTTCGGCGCGCTTTAAAATCTGGGATTCCATTTCAGCAGGCGCAGCCCCAGGATAAATAAATGTTGATGTTACAATTGGAAAATCAATTGCCGGTGTGCGTTCAACGTTCATTTTGGGAAATGAAACAAAACCCAACACCACCCAGAACAAAACAAACATTAATGTTGTAACTGGTCGACGTACGAAAAATTTTAACATATCCAAATCCCCTATATATTAACTTACTATTTTTTGATTACTTTGACCTTTGTACCGTCTTGGACACGTGATAAAATCACGCGTTCCCCATCATTTAACCCAGATGTAATTTGTGCCATGTTTGCATCTTGGGCATTGATAACAACATTACGTACAGTTGCAATGCCATCTTCGACAACCATAACAGTATTATTTTCAATCGCAGAAACAGGCAAATAAAAACCATTGCCGGAAATTTCTGCAAATTGTAATCCGTCGGCCACCCCAGATGTACGAACAACATGCATACCGGTATCATAGTCAATCTTGTGCGATACAGATGTAATTGTTCCATTACCAATCTTTTGACCGGCGCGTAATTTTATAACACGTGCCCCCGAGACCAATGCGCGATTATTTTTCACCGCAATCGGTTCACGCAATACGCCATCTGTACGTGACACAGTAATGGCTTCGATTGGCATTCCTTGGTCAATGGCAACGCGTGCCGCATTAAACACATGACGCGAATTTTCAGATGCGACCGCTGCAAAACGAAATACAACCCAACCAATCAAAATCGCAATCGTCAGAATTGCAAAGAATTGTTTCATTTTTTTAGTTTTTAAGTTTTCTGCTATTTTTTCCATTTTTATTCACCTAATTTTTTTACAGATTGTTCAGACATTAAAATATTATATTTCATATTCAGCAATGCCATATCCAGTTGATACAAGCCCGCCGCAACATCGGCCAGTTCAACTGCAGACGTTTGTCCCGCACCAAAACGATCCTGGGAAAACTGATATGCTTTGGCGGCCAAGTCGCGTGCCTCTTGCAATTTGGATAAATTGCCACGCAAATGGTTGTATTGCTTAATCGCATTATCATATTTTTCAGATGTTAATTTTTTGGATTTTTCCAAATCTTCACGCGCGGCGACTGCATTCATCGCTTCAATCGTTGCATTTGCACGGTTTAAGCCACCACTGAAAATCGGTACTTGTAACGCAAGTCCAACATTTGCAGATTGCGACCCCTTAGCATCGAACATGCCGTCTATTTCCGTTCCCATGCTGTAATAACTGTAGCTGGCCGTTGCCGCCAAGGTTGGATATCCGTTCGCACGCTGGGCACGCGCCATGCGTTCGTACATGTTAACCTGTTCTGATAAAATATCCCATTCGGGGGTATTTTCAAGTTTTGCAGGCGCACTTAATTCGCCAAAACTTGTTGGGAAAGAATCCGTCAAAACCAATTCTGTATCCAAATCAATACCCGCCATAATTTTCAACATTCTGTGCGCAGTATCGCGGTTGAATTTAGCATCAGATAAATTGATTTCTTTGGATGCAATATCAGATTCAATTTTTACCAGATTACTACGATTTGCACGACCGGCGGCTGTCAAACGCTTGCGCGCGGCACGCGCATTTTTCAAATCTGATTCAGACAGCTTTACAATTTCATCTGTCATTTTTGCAGTCCAATATAAATTAGCTGCGGCGTATGAAACCTCGCGACGGGTTAGCTCATGCGAAGCATCCGCCATTTTAATCGCAGATTTTACACTACGAACAGAATTACCAATTTTACCAAACGTATAAATCGGTTGTGTGATATTCACACTGGCGGTGAACATATTGTCTGGCATTTCAAACGCGATGCCATCTTTGAATTTTTCATTGATTTCACCCAGTAATGCGCCCGGAATTTCAATCATATATGGCTTAGATGGATCTTCGACATTTACCGTGTTCATATATGATGCCGTACCATCAATTTTAAACCAACGATTCGCGTTAACTGCATCCAACTGAGATTGAGCTTTTTCAACATTTGCAGCCGCTTTTTTCAAATCGTTCGATTCGCGCGATACGCGTTCAACCGCATCAGACAAAGACAAATCTAATGCAAAAGACGGCATTGCACAAACCGATGCAATCGCCGCAAACAACAACGATACCAGACTTTTTTTATGCATATTACTTCTGCTCCATATTTGATATAATTTTATTCATCACCTTTAATGCTGCGGTAAGTTCTGCTTCTTCTTCGCGAGAAAGCGATGAAAACATTTTTTCAACACCATTACGAAATGTTTCCAGTGCGTTCTGTGCCAATTCTGCGCCACGTTCTGTCACAGAATACCAAGTATTGCGACGATCGTTTTCATCAACAACACGCAAAACCAAACCGTCTGATTCCAGTTTTCTGAAAACCGCACACAGATTCGGCGTTGATACAAATTCACGACGTGCAATATCCTTTAACATTGCACGCCCACCCTGGTGCAGGCGAACCAAAATAGACATCTGTTGACGCGGAAAACCAGATAATTGAGCCTGGTCAATGCGCAGTTTATCTGCGTATTTATCAAGCATCCAAATATTTGATTCCATAAGACGAACAAATTCCTTGCGCGACATTTTATTTTCCTTTATAATGTTTTTGAGATCTGATTCATTAAAAACCTTAATTATTATATATTTTAACAAATTTATTTCAAGTACTTTTTTCAAAAAAATTTTATTTACTTGCAAAAAGCATAAAGATATATATAATTTAAGTCGCTATTGGGGTGTCGTCTAATGGTAGGACAAGAGATTTTGGTTCTCTTTATCATGGTTCGAATCCGTGCGCCCCAACCAAATTCAAAAACAACCCCATACGGGATGTTTTTCAATTTGGTATGCGTCACGGATTGTACAAACAGTTTGATTTGTTTGTACCGCAAAACATTATTAATGTTTTGTACGTGTTTTGGAAAATATGATACTTTCCCAAAACACTAGCGGGGATCATCCCCACACCCCTGTGTGCGCCCCAACCAAATTCAAAAATTGGTGACAGATATGCAAAAACATAAAATTTATATCAAAACCATAACCCAGATAAAACACCCATAGTTATGGGTGTTTTTTTTAACCCATAACACAACAACCAAAGGAGGCACAAACATGCAAAACATTTTTCGATACTCGATGAAAGCTATTATTATAAAGGACGGAAAAATATTGGTCGAAAGCTGCGATTATGGCCGGGGACGGTTTGCAAAACTGCCGGGCGGCGGACACAAATGGGGCGAAACAATGGAACAAGCATTAAAGCGCGAATGTCGCGAAGAATTATGCTTGGACATTATCCCACGACGTTTGGTTTTAGTGCGGGACTATATCGCAAAAAATCACGACACAGACATTGATGATGATAACTTTCATCAGGCTGAACTAATGTTTGAATGCGATGTTATGGATTTTTCCGGTATGGGATGCGGTATCGAGCCCGACAGTGACGACCAACAAATAATGTGGGTTGCACTGGATGAACTGGAATCGGTTAACTTTATGCCACGCGCCATAATTCCACACCTAAAAAATATCGCAAATATAAAAGAAACAATTGTAATGGGGGATGTAAACTAAGCAAATCGCCCCGATTGGGGCGATTTTATTTAGCGATTTTTCCCATAAATACCACGTTGCTGTTCACGCAAATACTGGCGTTGCTGTTCCGTCGTTTCCATGACATTTGACGAAAACATTTCACCATAATGTTTGGCACGTTCATCGTACAGAACCCATACCGTATCGCCAACTTCGTATTCTGGTAACGATTTATCTATTCTGTCGGAAAACGCAGCACGTTTATGCAATAACAATTCCTGTTCGTTTTCCAGATTCAACGTTACAGCATCCTGGACACCGTTGGTTTTATGCCAACCAGATACAGTTGTGTAAACAATCTTGTCAACAGGATGATGAACACGCTTGCACCCCGCAGCCATTAACAGTGTCGCAACAATCAAACCATAATACTTTGTGTTTTTCATTATTTTAATCCTTTTCGGTTTTAACTATACAG
This sequence comes from Candidatus Enterousia sp., assembly GCA_045546155.1. Classification (GTDB taxonomy): domain Bacteria; phylum Pseudomonadota; class Alphaproteobacteria; order Rs-D84; family Rs-D84; genus Enterousia. Next base: position 16,998 of record JAZQCG010000003.1, on the reverse strand, counting down.
CCCTATATTACGACAATTATTTTATTTTGTCAACATGTTTTTAGTTTATCTTTATCCTTGTTCACAAAAAAACGCCCCAATTGGGGCGTTTTTATTTAGCGATTTTTTCTTAAAATTCATATCTGAATTTTAGGCGACCGGTTTGAGATGTATAATCAGCGCGTGATTCTAAGTCATAATTTAACGACATTTCAAATCCGGCATAATTCATCGCCAGGCCGATGCCAACCTCGTTCGCGATGCGCGACAAGCGTTCACCATTTAACACGTATGCGTTTACGCCCGGCATCGTTACCGTCACATTATGATCGTCTGATATCAAATCGTATTTCAACGCATAGTGCATTTGTGGACGCATCACAATACCGTTATTTAACACCCAGCCAAATTCATACTTTGTTCCAATGGATGCGGTTAAGTAATCTGCATCTCCAAAATGATTCCATACACCCAATGAATTAGTATAATCAGATGCGTTTATGTGCATATACTGCATCGCGACTTCTGGGGTTATACCACCAATAAAGTCATATCCGGTTGCAACACGTGCGCCAAATATATCAACGTCATAATCCGCACTGACTGGCACCCCAAGGGCATTACCATTTTCGCTGTAATCAGACATTGTATAATTTACAATCGCGTTTGCATACCAGGCGGCTGGTTTATATTGACCATAGATGAACATTGTTGACGAGTCTATTTCAGTGTTGCGGGTTTGGGCACTGATGTCAGAATGCGCGTACATGTAACCCGCCCCCAAGGTCCAGACTTCATTAATCGTGCCATCAAATCCAACCGCACCGCCGCGTGTATAGCCATTAAACACATCGTTTAATTTTGATTTGTTATAAAGCCCCTGGACCCAGATGCCGCCAAAATCAACCCCCGAATCCCCACCGGCGCGTCCGATGCCGGGCGCCAATATGCGCCCCGTTACCAGTGATGCGATTGTATTTTGATGCGCCACACCAACCGATTGTATGACCGATGCTTTTTCTGGATTGATTGCGGTGGCGGCATCTTCGACCGCGGCGATATCGGCCGGCGTACCAGACGATAATTTTTCCTGGAATAAAACGGACAGCTCACTTAACCCCGCGCCCCAGGAATCAGATGCACCCGACACAACGCGCGCCGCATCCGTTGTCAGATTGTTTTGTGATGCGATGTCATCCACAGACTTGGTCGTTGCAGTTACGTCGCCACCGTTCCAAACCAAATCGAACACAGGATTACTTATATCGACATTTGCAAATGTTTCGTTGCCAAAGACCTTGTACGTGCCGGCGGAATCAAATGACAATTTCAATGTGCCGTCGCCGGTAAAGCCATTTGCGGTACTGACGTTAATTTGCGCATTTTCGCCCGCACGCAATGTAGCCAGCATTGTCCCATCCAGGTTAATTGCGCCCTGGGTTAAATCAGATGCGCCGATATTAAATGTTGTACCCGATGCGATATTTAATGTGCCTGTACCATTTATACCACCGGACAATGTTGCATCACCATTAAAGTTAATCGTGCCATCGTTATAAATGTCATTTGCCGCGCCGTTTGCGGTATTGTTGCTAAACGTTGTTGCGCCATTAAATGTTATGGTGTCGTTGTTGTAGATTGCACCACCCATACCGCCGGCTGAATTATTCTGGAACGTTGTATCGCCATTAAATACGATTGCAGATGTGCCCGTTGTTCCATTACTTGGTGCAACAAAATTCCATATTGCGCCACCATCCAAGACGGACTGATTATTTGCAAATGTTGTTGTGCCGTTAATCGTTATGTCTGAATTTTGACCCGCCCCATCAAACGCACGCGAAACAATTGCACCGCCATATGCACTGGACCGATTTGATGTAAACGTATTTGTTGATTCGTTCGTACCAATAATCAATGTAGATTCATTTGTATTGCCACGATTATGAATTGCGCCACCGCCGGATTTTATTGTACTGGTATCCTGGGCAACGTTGCCAGAAAAAGTATTATTTGCACCGCCAATCGTTAAATCACCTGCGTTAAATATTGCGCCACCATATCCCGCCGCCGCTGTATTATTTGCAAACGATACGTTTGATGCATCCAATATTATCGCACCACCATTGTCCAAAGCACCAGCACTGCTGGATGTAGTGTTGTTACGGAACAGGATATTTCCGGATGTGTCTACGTTTACGGTGCCAGAATTTTTCAATCCACCACCATTAGACCCGGTGTTGTTTGTAAATGCAAAATCACCATCACCGACCGTGACCGTGCCAGTATTTACCAGCGCACCATTAAAATTATTTGTGTTTGAATTAAACGTCGCGCCATTATCAAACACAACCGTCGCACCCGATACATTATTCAACAGTGTTCCAACGCCCGTGTTGCCCGAAAAAGATGCAGTATCACGAAATGTGACCGTGTCGGCGGATTCGCCGATATATATCGCAGATGCACCAGCGGCCGAGTTATTTGTAAAAGTTGCCGCATCAACAAACGTGGTATTGCCACCCATTATTGCCAATGCACCGCCATTTTTGCCGGCGGTATTTCCGTCAAAATTTGTCGCGCCATTAAATATCATATCGCCCGCCGCCATAATTGCACCACCCTGGGATGCAGAATTGTTTTCGCTGAACGTGGCATCACTGTTAAAGACAATCATACCACCGCGATGATTTATTGCACCACCACCGGCATAAACACCATTCATAGATTCGGTAACACTGTTGCCGGCAAAATTCACAGAATCATAGAATATAATATCTGGATTTGTGGCATTGCCCAGGCCATAGTTAAATATCGCACCACCGCCGTTGTTGTTATTGGTGCTGTTGCCGGAAAAGGTTGTTGCACCGTTGAAAACAATTTTTCCCCCTTGGGTAAAACCAGACCCGGTCGTAGATGACAGCCATCCATTACCGATTGCACCACCCATACCGCCGTTATTTAGTGAATTATTCTGAAAGACCGTTATGCCATCAAAATCCAATACGACATTTGGTACGTCTTGCATATAGAAAACGCCACCGTTATTTGCCACGGTTGATGCGATATTTTCCGCGACCAGATTTGTGTACGTTGTATTTTGTGAAATAACGGCACGTTCTGTGACCGTTTCGGCAAACGCCGGCATAACCAGCAATGCTGGCAAAACAGAAATACCAACCAAAGTATTATGAAAATTACGTGTCATATATCTTCTCCCTTTGTTTTGTTAAGCCCTTGGGATTAATATATACAACGTAATTTTTCAAAAATAACTAGGTGTGTATTCCATAAAAAATCCCGGCGTTTGCCGGGATTCCTTTATAAGATATGAATTTGCGAAGATAAATAACAGTTTAGTGGTTAGTGCAAGTGGCTAGTGGTTAGTGTCGGTGTGCGGCGAATGCCGCACATCATAGTGCTTCTACTCTCCACTTACGGCTCACCACTAATCACTAAGATAAACTTTTATTTATCTAATCATTGAACAAAGAAAAACATTTGGTTATAATGTGTATGTTATGGCGATTTGCCATAATGGGGTGTAGTAACCCGTGCTAATAGCATCCAAATCGCTTGGATGAATATGACTCCTGAACTTTCTTGGTCAGGAGGGTTGCGAATATATTGAATAAGCACACAATTCTATTAGATTGTTACTAACCTCCTGACCACTTCGTTTTGCGTAGTGGTTTTTGTTTTTTCGCGAATAAAACAAAAGAAAGGAGTTGAACAAATGAAAAAACTTTTAACTTTAACCGCGGTTGGTGCAATACTTGCCGCGCCAGCGGTGGCCGTACAAAAATGCGTGGCATTGAACGCCAATAACACAACATGTTCATCAACAATATCAAACTGGTATGGCAAGGCAGACTGGGAAGCATCATGTATGCCAGACCCAGACACGACAATACCAATTAAAGGCATAGCTGCATGTTCCAATACTGCTGCCCCAGATGTTACCACCGCAACAACCCTATCAACAGTAAGCACTTCCTCTAATACGGACAATACAAGTTGCTGGTGTAAAATGACCAGTCCCGCCGTGTCGTCCTGGGTGTTCGCCAGCGCAACCGTCGGTAATTGCGCGTACAACTGTGCGTATAACTGTGCGGCAAACGCTATGTACACTCCTAAATTCCGGTCTGCAATGTTCTCTACCATGGCTGATTAAGGGGGGGGCGCACAATGAAACGAATAATCCTATTATTGGCGTATATACCGATGGTGTTGCACGCCGCTGCGCCCATCACCAGTTGCCCATCGGGCTATGTTGCGATTGACGAAGAATATTTAACCATTGCGACCAGTTGCCCCAGTGGCACAATTTCCGTCGGTACGGCGGAATCGTGCCTGGTGGCATCGCCGTCAGGTTCGTGCATAATGTATGCGCCGGCGGGGGTATCTTACACCGATGACAGTGGCACATACGAATTTACGGATGCGTGCCCAATGGAATAAAAAATCCCCCGTCTGGGGGATTTTTTTAGTTCTTGCGTGGGTATTTAACCGCCGCCTGGGCCGCAGCCAGACGTGCGATTGGCACGCGGAACGGCGAACAAGAGACCGAGTTAAATCCGCACTGGTGGAAGAATGCGATGGATTCTGGATCGCCACCGTGTTCACCACATACGCCCAGGTGGATATTTTCGCCCTTGGTCGCGCGGGCTTTGTTAACCGCGTCTTTAATCAGCAAGCCAACACCCAATTGGTCGACGGATGCAAATGGATCTGCAACGTATACACCACGGGCACGATATTCATCCAAAATCTTGGCGGTGTCGTCACGGCTCATCCCCAATGTTGTCTGGGTCAGGTCGTTTGTTCCAAATTCAAAGAATTCACAAGATTCTGCGATTTCATTTGCCAAGACCGCTGCGCGTGGCAATTCAATCATAGAACCGACCGTGTATTCAACAGATTCACCCGTTTCCGCGAACAATGATTGGGCGGTTGCATCGATAACAGCTTTGACAATATCGACTTCTTTTTTAGAGCCAACCAATGGAACTTCGATTTCTGGGAATACGCGGATGCCAGCCTTTTTAACTTCCAATGCAGCCGACAGAATCGCGCGTGTCTGCATTTCGCAGATTTCTGGGTATGTAATCGCCAAGCGGCAACCACGATGACCCAACATTGGATTCTGTTCGTGCAATGTTTCTGCGCGCGCTTTGATGAATTCAACAGATTTGCCAATGTGTGCCGCTAATTCTTCGATTTCAGCATCTGTATGTGGCAAGAATTCATGTAGCGGTGGGTCAATCAAACGGATTGTAACCGGCAGGCCGTCCATAATCTTGAACAATTCTACAAAGTCTGATTTCTGATATGGCAACAGTTTTGCCAATGCTGCACGGCGACCGGCTTCGTCCTCGGCCAGAATCATTTCGCGCATATCTTGGATGCGGGATGGGTCAAAGAACATGTGTTCTGTACGTGCCAAACCGATACCTTCGGCGCCAAAGTCGCGTGCCTGTTTGGCATCTTTTGGTGTTTCAGCGTTTGCCTTGACCGTTAATGTCTTAATCTGGTCAACCCATTCCATCAATGTACCAAAGTTACCCGTCAATTCCACAGATACAGTTGGGATTTTGCCTTCGATAATCTGTCCCTTGGCACCGTCGATTGAAATCCAGTCACCTTCGTTAATAACAACACCAGATGTTGTTTTCAATGTTTTGGATTCATAATCGATTTTGATGTCTGGCGAACCCGATACGCATGGTGTACCCATACCACGTGCAACCACCGCTGCGTGTGATGTCATACCACCACGTGCCGTGATAACACCCTGGGCCGCGTTCATACCGGCGATATCTTCGGGTGATGTTTCGATACGGATTAACATAACCTTTTTACCTTCGGATGCCCACCGTTCTGCATCCTCTGCATTAAACACAGCCTGACCAACGGCTGCACCTGGGGATGCAGGCAAGCCAGTTGCGATAACTTTCTTTTCTGCTTTTGGATCTAGCATTGGGTGCAACAAGTGATCCAATTGATCTGCACCAACGCGCAGGATGGCTTCTTCTTTGGTCAACAGACCTTCGGATACCATTTCAACCGCCATACGGACAGCAGCGGCCGCAGTACGTTTACCATTACGGCACTGTAACATCCACAATTTTCCATGTTCGATTGTGAATTCCATGTCCTGCATATCTTTGTAATGCTTTTCCAGTTTTTCACGAACATCACACAGTTCGGCATATACTGCTGGCATCGCTTCTTCCAAAGACAGACGGCCTGAATCATCCTTGCTCATTGGCTGTGGTGTGCGAATACCCGCCACAACGTCTTCACCCTGGGCATTAATCAGGTATTCACCATAATATTTGTTTTCACCGGTAGCTGGGTCACGACTGAAACATACGCCGGTTGCAGAATCTTCGCCAGAATTACCGAATACCATTGCCTGGACATTAACAGCAGTACCCCAATCAGCCGGGATGTTGTTCAATTTACGATATGTGATGGCCTTTTTGCTCATCCAAGAGCCGAATACCGCACCAATACCCATTTCCAACTGTTTCCATGGATCTTGTGGGAAAACTTTGCCAATTTTAATGCCGATTTCTTTGAACTTTTCAACCAAGTCTTTCAAATCGTCGGCGGTCAATTCTGTATCCAGTTTGTAACCCTTGTCTTCCTTCATGCGTTCCAGGGTGTGTTCGAACAAATCAATGTCTGCACCCATAACAACTTCGCTGAACATCATGATAAAGCGACGATATGAATCATATGCAAAACGTTCGTTGCCAGAAATTTTTGCCAATGCCTTGACCGTGTCATCGTTCAAGCCCAAATTCAATACAGTGTCCATCATACCAGGCATAGATACGCGTGCGCCCGAACGAACCGAAACCAACAATGGGTTTTCCAAGTCTGCAAACTTTTTACCCATGATGGATTCAACGTGTGCGATACCACTGCGCACCTGGTCCATTAAATCAACGGGATATGTTTGCCCATTTTCATAATAGTATTTACATACATCGGTTGTTACCGTAAAGCCCGCCGGCACCGGCAATCCAACCAAGTTCATTTCAGCCAAGTTTGCACCTTTGCCACCCAGCAGATTTTTCATATCTGCCTGACCTTCGGCCTGGCCATTACCAAAGGTATATACCCATTTATTGCTCATGGTTTCTCCTTGCGTTTAAATTAAAAATGCCCACCGATTGTGGGGCATGATAAGCCGAATTGCAAGAAAAAAAATCGGTATAAAAACCGATTTTTTTATTTTTGCTTAACTTTTAATTCTGCCAATAAATTTGGCCAACATTTATTTTCAAACCAATCGCGCCCTTTTAATGTTTTGCCCAGGCAATGAGTTGACGACATTGGGCACGTGTGCGCACAAAATTCAGTTCGACCAAATTCAGCCCAGTATTGTTTAAATGCCGCTTCGGGGGATATACAACAATCGTGTGCATATTCCGCCAAACGACCATAGAAATCAGATGGGCATATCGGTTCTTGGGACACGGTTATCATATCATCTTGGACATATGGGCCACGTTTAATCAACATTTCCCAGCATGCTGCGCGATTACGACAAATATCACCACGGCATGGTACAGATGCACAATATTTCACAAAGAAATCTGTTTCCTTGAATTCAGGCGACATATAAAAATACTGACGCGGGCAATATGTCTGTTTTATCGTTGGCGCAATATCAAGATAGGTCATAATAAAGTCCTTTTTATTAATTGAATTTTATTGTGGACGATTTTTTGACATTGTCAAGCCTTTTTACAGTGTACACGCACAACAGATTGAATACAATTTTGACACGTCTGAATCAGAGCGGGAATTTAATACAATTGGTGCACGCGCCCCCAAGACAACCCCGCCAAACACCCAATCGCCAAATTGAACCATTGCTTTAATCGTATTATTGCCAGCTTCTATATTATGAAACAGCAATATGTCTGCATCACCCGATATTGGGCCGGCAACACCCTTTTTGTCCGCCGCGCGACGCGACACCGCGATATCAAACGCAATCGGCCCAGACACGATACAGTTTTTTATTTCACCGCGTTCGTTCATTTGACGCAGGGCCGCTGCATCAACAGTTGCCTGCATCTTTGGATTTAATGTTTCAACCGCGCACAGGGGGGCAACCCGTGGCATATCCACCCCCATGTGGTGCGCAAAATTCACCGCATTATTTATTAAATTAACCTTGGTTTCTAAATCAGGATACATGACCATCGCAATATCGGTCAAAAATAATGTGCGATTGCGCGATGGGGAATACAGCACAGACACGTGCGATAAAATACCATCCCCACGAATCCCCGTTTCACGATTCAGCACAGCACGTAAAATATCAGCGGTGTGAACCAACCCCTTCATCAAAATATCAGCACGTCCATCACGCACCAAACCAGTCGCGCATGCCGCCGCAGAAACGTCATCAGCACAATGAATAATTTCAAACCCTGATATATTCAGATCGTTTTTTGCCGCCAGGCTTTTTATTTTATTTTCATCCCCACACAAAACGGCATTTACAAACCCCATATCGTGTGCCACACACACCGCGCGCAGCGCATCGACATCTTCGGCCGCCGCCAAGGCAATTGTACGCGGTCGCGCGGGACGCATTGCCAATAATTTATTTTTAAACTCTTGATTCATATCCATATTCCCTTCGCGGGATAGCATAGGATATTTTTAGCATATTTCGCAATTAAAAAATCCCCCAAACGGGGGATTTTATTATTCTGTGGCGACCTGGACACAACGACCGTCTGTTAAATTATAACCAGACTCACAAGCAGAAAACTCACAAGTTCCCCAGGCACTGCCGTTCCAGGTTTGTGTACCAGCCGTCGCGTGATTTAATTTCAATGTATCTGGGTGACAAGACTGGGACGCGGCAACACATTTATTGCCAGATTTGTTGTAATTCGGCAAACATTCTACCAATTCACAGGTCGACCATTTACCATTATTATCCAATGTCATAACCGCAGATGCCGCATTTTCAATTGATGATGTGCAATCCGTTTTGTTGGCAATACATTTGTTGTTTGACAATGTATAACCCGTATTACACGACTGAATAATACAGGTCGAACCATTTTTTACACCACTGCGCGCATTTGGATCAATCGCGTATAATTCATTAACTGAGCAACGTGTGGCGTTGTTATTTGTGTCTTCTAAGACACGCGTCCAGTCACGAATTTCCGCGACACCGTTTTCAAGCATACACTGTTCACGCATTGCCGCAGAGGCACCAGTTGTTTCGGCCGCAATATTTGCAGGCGCCATACCCGTACCATTCAAGATTTCGTTCAATGTGACGACATTGCGACAGGTATTCTTGGTATAATCCTGAGAATTCATACAAGTCGTACTGTCTGCTTCGTCAATAACCGCTTTAAATTGTGCCATCGATGGGTTACAAATCATTTCTTCGTAGCACGATGGAACGTTTGCGACCTGGGCACAGTATGTTTTGATACGCGTATCGGACCAGTTTGCCTCTGCACGACGTTGCGTTTCATAGCAATCGTAAATTTCACTTAAACAGTTATTGAAATTTGTACCCGCCGCGACCGCAGATGACAAGATTGATTCTTTTTCAGCGGTATCAAATTCCAAACGTTTTTGTTGCAGAGCCTGTTGGGCGGCAACCTTTTGATAACTGATATTTTGTGCAGTTTGACGCAACTGTTCACCATAAACGTCACAGTCCGCGTTCGCATCCAGTGCATATTTTTGCATAATGCTGCGACGAGCATCAGCAACCGGCCCACGCAAAGATGCATATGGATCGCCCGATGCGGTCGAATAACCAAAGCATGTCGCAGAATTAGACGTTGTATAGCCACTGTTTGCGGTTACAAAATTCAATTCATACGTACCGGTATTGTTTACGGTAATCTGGCTGTTGTAATTATATGGGCACTGGGATTGACCATTGCCACATTTGCGACCACCGGATGGTGGTGTTCCGCATGCTTCATAAATACCGTTAAAGCATGAATCCAGAACGCGTGAACATACGTTATTGTGCGCATATTCAAACAATTCATATCCCCACGTTTCCGCCAAGGAATCTTTCAGATTTTCATCCGCCATAGATCCGCTGATACCTGCCAAATTACCAACAACGTTGGAAATACCTTCAAAAGCAGACATCAAATCGTCTTTGTTATCTTTCAGGATTGTAACGGTTTGATCTTTGGCCTTGGCCCAGGCTTGCAGGGATGCCAAGATATCCGAACTTGATCCGTCTATGTTCGCGATATTAAATCCAAAATCGTTGGTTGTACAATATGATGGCTGGGCACATGTCGAAACAGCTTTGCCATCTGCGCCATAAAAGCCGTGGTTTGAACACCATTCTTTGGCCTGGTCAGAACTTGCACCATATTGTGTTGTGACATCTTTCCAGGAAACACAGTTCATAACTTTTTCAGCATCGGTCAATTGGAACGCAGAAGAAATATCTTTGCCCTTGTTCGCGATTAACAATGCCAATTCCCCAGAAACCTTAATCAATTCTTCGTTTGCGGTTTCCAGTTGGGCTTCGGCCTCTGCAAAGGCTTTGACACGACCAGCGCATGCACAACGACGTTGTGCCGCGTTACGCGCTGTACAAATTTCGTCCATACATGTGTAGTATGATTCCATACAATTATTGAACGCATCTGCGGAAATCAGACCTGTGCTGGAATCGATAATATTTGAGTAATTGCCTGTATAAAGCTTGCTATTTAAATAACTATAATTCGTGGTTGAAGCCTTGGACCCACGCAGGGCAGAACCTTGCAATGAAACACGCGAAGTATCTACGTTACGTGCACGAACGGTGCGTCCAGAACGATTTGCTGTTGTACGCGTTGCCGCCGTTGTTGCTGTACGTGCAACCACGTTGCGCGATGGCGCAGTTGTCGTTGTACGTGTTGTTGTACGTGTTGCCAGACCACGTGAAGTCGTTGCACGTGATGGGGTGGTCGTAGCAGTTGTGCCACGCGATACAGTCGTTGTTGCGGTTGTGGTGCGCGGACTGGCACGGCCAGAACGTGTTGCATTACCAGCACGCTGGGCACGCGGAGAAATTGTATCCGCATTTACCGGCGCAATCGGATCTGCAAATGCCGCACGCATCGACATCAATGTCGAACATGTCAAAAACGCACCGCCCAATAAAAAGACCGTGCCAATGGCATTTTTACAACAACTTGAAAATTTACGACTTGTCATATTTACACTCCCCCGTGCCTGGGACATGCCCAGAAATCCGTACTTTTTATGCATTTATGTACGACATAAAGCATACATACTTTGTATTATTATAACACTTTTGCAAAGGTCTGTAAACACCAAAACGCGCACGTATACAGCAATTATTTGTTGCTATAATACAACCTGGCATAATGCGCCATAATATCGACCACCATCCCACGGTAACCATATTTATCCCAAAAATGATCCGCCATATATAAACCAGCATCAAACGAACAAAACTCAGCCCCTTCCCAGTCAATAAAACCAACAATATCAAATGTTTCTGGGTCTATGATAAAATTCGCCCCAATGTCGTTATGAAACCAACCATATAAAAAGCCCGGCTTATCTGTCTTTTTAGGTTTTAAATCACGAATAGAGGCCGGATCGGCGGTGCCAACCTGGTACAAGAACAAGGCAATTTGACGCGCAATATGGTGACGATTTGCCATCGCAACACGTGGTGGAATTTCATTTAATGTAACCCCACGGAAAAATTCGTATTTACGAACTGCAATTCCGTTCCATTTGATGATTTCCATTTCTGGAATCTTGAAGGTTGTATATTTGCGCAAAGCGGTCGTTATCCGCAATTCACGCAGTGCCCGCGCTGCACCATCGTCGCGCAATGGAAACTTAAACGCGTACTGTGAGCCAACCAATACGATAAAATTACTGCACCCAAATCCTACACATGTCTTAATCGGCAATTTTGAATCGCCAAAATAGTCACGTACAAATTTAACAAACACACGTGTATTATAGCGCAACCGAACACGCACCAAATCGCGACGCGATTTCCCAGGCACAAACCCACAAATAATATTAGACAGTAAATTTCGAATATTCATAACATCACCACAAATTTCATAAACGTGTTACGTTTATGAAATTTGGCAGCGGCCGACGGGAATGTAAATCCCCATATTCGCCAATGGCTCTATGGGCCCCATTCGCTACGTATGGCTTAAACTTCGCTTTCGATTGTTTTCGCCAACTGACGCCCCGAACCCTACGGGCTCAATTCCCGGGTGCTTGCGCAAATTTCATAAACGTGTTACGTTTATGAAATTTGGCAGCCCCAACGGGAATCGAACCCGTGTCGCCAGAATGAGAATCTGATGTCCTAACCGCTAGACGATGGGGCCACGGTGCATATTCTACACACGCACAAGAATTATTTCAATTGTTTTGTAATTTTTTCATATAAAAAAATGCCCCATCGGGGCATTTAAATCTTTTACATTTCTATTTTGCCATTTGTCGCAACCAGGTCGGCCATCATTTCGATTTTTCCGCCCGCTTCGCGCACCAGCAAATCACCCGCAGCAATTTCTGCAAAATCCAATGCATCGGACACATACGCATCTAATTTACCCGCCGCAACCCATGCCAAATCCAATGCAGGACACCCCGTACGCAATGTATTTTCACCAACAACCGCACGCGCATCAGATGTATTATACGCAACGGTCGCTTCGCCCATATCTTGAATATTAGAAACACTTATACGCGCGGAATGATATGCAGAAAACACATACGCGCCACGACCCGCTTCGGCGTAATACAAACGTTCATCAATCGGGGAATAAACCAATGCTATTTTTGTTTCGTCATTTGAGCGCAACGCCAATGAAATTGCAAAATGTGGATTGCCACGAACAAAATTAGACGCACCAGACAAAGCTAAAACAAATTCGTCACGGCCATCACCTTCGTGCGATACATCTGGGGTCAATAAACCCGCCGCCGGACGAACCAGTGTCAGGTCAGATAAAATACTTTCTTCGATACGGGCGGATGCCTTGGCAACAAAGTCACGTGCACCACGCAATGATTGTTGCAGGTTTTCAACCTCTCCAAAATCGCGGCGCAGGGACGATGCTGTCCGTTGCAGCGCCATGAACATTTTGTTTAATTCGGTTGAACCCTTAATCAGCAATTCCATATCCCGCCCCCATCAGAGAAATGAATTAATCTTAGAAATTAAAGCCTGCGTATTTGCTCTTGAAATCTGTTGCACGCTGACCTTTATCAGCAGTATTTGTACGCTGACCAGTCCAAGCAGAATGATTCAAGTTATCCTGGGACAAAATCAGGTCTTTTTTAACAGAAGAGTACATTTTTACAGTGTTACCATCCGTCATTGTGACGTTGATTTCGTGGTATTCTGGATGAATTCCTTTTTTCATAATATCGTCCTTTTATAAAATTTAAGCCACGTAATTATATAAGTATTTTTACAGAAATCAAGCAATAATAGCATTTTAATATCGACCAATACAGCCCAAGTACGAATTTCCAGTCGATTCCAGGATATTTATAAACTGAGACTGGTTCGCACCCGAAAACAGTGCCAATATCGTACCAGCGTCCGTCGCCAGCATATCCGCCACAGTCGCAATCCCAGAATTCATTTTCTTGAAAAAGCCACTGGTTGGATAGATTTCCGCCGCCAGCAACTGATTCTTGCCGGATGGTTTGGCCGTCTTGTCAGATTCAATCACCATCAATTGACATTCTGGGGAAATAATTAATTTATCCGTTACAACGGCATCACCCCCCAATAATTCGCCCCACCAACCGGTCGATTCGCAAAATACAGGGTAATAAATGCGCGCATTGGGATTTTGCGCCAATATGTCCGCAATATCCAATTCATCCGTTATAACCGTCGGCATTGTGCCGGTTTCGGTATTTATAACCTTGCGCGACAACTGATAATTAGAATCTGTTGTCGTTTTGCGTGGCCAATAAAGAATCGGAAACGTCGTCGTCATTGCTATGAATTATATCAGATTCGGAATATACAAAAAAGGGGGTCTGGTTAAATAAAGGACTTGATTTTTTATTTTTTCATTTTTGCCCAGATATTTTTCAAATTTCCCCACGTTGTTTGCAGGTCTTTTTTCAAATTATCATAGTATTTTGTAGATATCGAAACATTAAACAAAGTCTTGGTCAGCGCGGGAATCGCCGTCATAAACATCGCAATAAATACACCCATCAATATAACCGTCACAAGCGAATCGTTGCGCATCATTAAGCCATCAATCAACATTTGCGAATCGCCAGACTGCAATGCCATCGACAGGCGCGAAACACCACCCAGGTTGCCAAAAACAGCATCCAAGAACATTATAGCAAATGATACAAACAGCCCCGTAACCGCAATTCCAGCCGTTGCATTTATAACATCATCGACAATCGCCCGAAGGTTTTTATTGTGCGAGCCCTGGGGAAAGATATTCCACCCCTTAAACAACCAGCCCAGAAAAGTTAATGGCAACAACACCAAATCCATGGACAACTTTATAAAAACCTCTAGGAAATACAATGGTATCGGCAAAAGCGATGCAAAAAATAACAGCAATATTAACAAGCCCGCCGCAAACATCGGAACATTTGGAAATATCGGAACGTTCCACATAATTTTATGCATGTATTTATCATTAAACGCCATATTCATCATCGTCCAACCAGCCGTCATCCCAAGCCCGGTCATCTGGTGAACATTGGCAACCTGGCACGCCAGATTATGTCGCAATTTCGGCGAAAATGCGCCCTGGGCCACGGCCGCATCGGATATTGTTACCGGATCAGCAATCGCGGTTGCAACCAGACAGGAATTAAAGGCCTCGTCCCCGGTGACGGCACGATTCATATACAGCCCGACATTAAACACAGGCTCAATCACAATATCTGTCAATAGCCGCGGAATTGGTGCAAGCAATACCGCAGAAACAATCCCCAGTTTCACAAAATGTGTTACAAACGTGTCTGATAAAGACCAAGCATCAACTGTGCCATTTTCGTTTGAAAAAGCCTTAATCAATTGCCACGCAATCCAGATTGCGGTGACTGCGATTGAAAATGGAATTATAAACGACCCCAGTGCATCATAAACCCGCGGCAAAATCCCAGACATTGTTGACATAATGTCTGAAAACATTTGGCACGACCAACAACTGGAAAAAAACTTCATCGCATCTGCGACATTAACCGGCGACATTGAACGATATATCGAAAATCCCGCAACAGCGCCCACACTTGCCACCGCGCCAACCAGCCACGGTGACACAGCCGCCGCCCCAAATGGCAAAAACGATAAAAATGTTATCCAAAACTTTTTTAACATATGTGTTTTTAAGTATACCATATTTTGCAACAAATGTGATATAATTGAAAAGATAAATAATTATAGAGAGAATGTTTTTATTCAAAAAGCTTGTTTTTTGGCTGTTTTTGGTGGTCTGTATATTTGACCCATCGTTTGCGCATGCTGGGAAAACGCTGGTTGATGCGTTGGATTTATCCCCATTTGTGCCACTGATTTTAGACGCATTGATGATGGTCGCAACAGGCACATATGAATTTTTTGTTGGAAATGGCGATGGAATTATTTATGTGTTCATATGGTTGTTCCTGGGGTTTTCAATAGGGATGTATTTGGTAAAAATGTATATCCCTAAGAACGTCTTGGGGTTCGTTGGGATGTCTGGTGGTGGCGAAATGTGGGACGGCAAAGCGAAACCACAAACCATTGCGGAAAACATACTGCGCCCCGCCATCCGTGCAATGGTTGCCGCAATTCTGTTGTTGCAAATCAAACCTGTGTTTGTGACCCAATGGCTGGTTAATCCTTTTCTGCAATTTGGTTCTTTGTACACACGCGCAATAATTTCTACGATAAACGAGTCTGGGGTTGTCAATCCAGACAAAGTAAAATGTCCCGCCGATATTGTTGAAAAAGCATGGATTTCAGAACCCGCCTGCGAATTTTTAACACAACCAATTGCTGATTTAAGTTATGCCAACAATCAAATTATTAAGCGCGGTTTTCAGTTTATCACAAATGGATTGCGTGGACTGATGACACTTGTGCCACATGGGGGCGAAAATTTCCTGAATATAATTTCGGGAATATTCATAGTCTTTACATTTGTAGGCTGCAATTTATTTATGGCGTTTTTAATAATCCAGGCAATATTTAATCTGGGGGTGGCGTTAATGCTGTATCCATTTAATGTGTTGGTATGGACAGTAAAGCCCAGCGACAAATGGTTTGATCCGTTGCCCGTGTTTTCAAACATCATCAAAGCATTACAAGATATAATAATAACAATGATTGCATGCGCATTTATCTTGGGTCTAAATGTTGCACTGATCAAAGCACTGTTTCAATGGAACACATCTGTTTTTGTAGTGGCCGCCGGAGGGACAGCCACCGCAAACGTACCAACCGTCGCAAACAGCGCAATGGGGTTTGGACAGCATTCTATATTCTGGCTGTCGGCGATATTAACGTTCTATGTAATGCAACGCATGTTTGACGTGACACGTGAACAGCTTAATTCATATACCAAGGGTATGGACGGCCTTTATAAACAGGTCAAAGGCGATGCCAAGACAACATTTAGCAATGTCAAAAAGACAGGTAAAGCAATCGGAACAGCAATCGGATGGATAAAAGATAAAAAATGACAGATATAATAAACTCTTTTATCGATAGTACGGTTCAGTGTTGGGGCTGTGGGGTGTTTGATCGCCTGTTCCAGGTGGTATCAACCACCGCAGCAGAGCTTTACACACAAATGACCCAATTAGCATTTATTGCTTTTTTGGCACTGTTTATTGCGTTCTTTGTAAATGCAATTTATCAAAATTTAAAGGGCGGTGGCACAGACCCATTTTATAAAAAATCAATTCAAAAAGTTTTTATTAATTCTATTGTCGTTTTAAGTCTGTTGGGGATGGGGG
>JAZQCG010000002.1:0-199518 GCA_045546155.1 Candidatus Enterousia sp. | reverse complement strand
TAAGGTATAATGCACCGCATGTGCACCCGTAGCACAATGGATAATGCAACAGATTTCTAATCTGTGGATTGCAGGTTCGAGTCCTGCCGGGTGCGCCAATAAATAGTTAATCTTTTATTTTTAAGGTTAGCCATAAGTTTGCCGTTGATATGGGCTAAAACACAATTGACGGTGCAATCTTTTGAAAATACTTAAAAATAAAATACCGGCGTATGCCAGAGCCAAGGATTTCTAATCTGCAGGTCACAGGTTCGAATCCTGTAGGGCGTGCCAGAAATTCAACCGTCCGGATGGGCGGTTTAATTTTTGTTGCACGAACTTGGATGAGAACCTAAAAAGGTTCGAGCCGTAGGCGAAAGGGGCCCATAGAGCGAAGCGAATATGGGAATTTACAATCCTGTAGGGCGTGCCATACTTCGCAAAATGCTTCGTATGGTAAACCAGAAATTCAACCGTCCGGATGGGCGGTTTAATTTTTGTTGCACGAACTTGGATGAGAACCTAAAAGGTTCGAGCCGTAGGCGACAATGAGTAAATGAGCCCAGCGAAGCGGAGGCGAATTGTCAGGAATGCCCCGCAGGCGTTTTTGCCGAGGGAAAGGGGTCCATAGAGCGAAGCGAATATGGGAATTTACAATCCTGTAGGGCGTGACATACTTCGCAAAATGCTTCGTATGGTAAACCAGAAATTCAAACCGCCCCAATTCGGGGCGGTGCTTTTATAATGTGCGTTGTGTTGTGCGCTGTGCTGTATCCATAAGTTTTTGTTTCTGATGATGATACGATGTGTTGCGCATATGGATTAATGACGGAAATGTTAGTAGTGTTTCGCCATTTGCCATTGGAACGTATTCGGTCTTTAATGGTTCGCGATCTGGCCACAGGGCGCGCGCTAAATCTGGTTCAACAAACAAATAGACGTTATTATTTTCAACCCAGCAATAAACACCATTATCGTATGCTAAGGTTGGCTTGTTGGTTTTTGAAGAAAGCTGGGTTATGCGTGAAATTTCGTCGTGTGTTACGTGTTTTGCGGTGCGGCGACCGGTCGTGTCAAATGCGCTGATGTATGGTGTGCCGACCTTGAATTCTGTGTATTGATAAATACTTGGGTTTTGTTTAACGATTTTTAAGAAAATATCTTCGTTTTTCATTACTTTTACTCCTTGAATACTTGAAGAGATAGCAAATCTGGGGTTGTTTTGTCAAGGGGCGTGTGTGAAATCGTTCCTGTGTCGGGGTGGGGTGTGTCGTGCTATAATGCGTTTGGAGTATAAAGGAGAGAGAAAAATGAAAAAGTTTTTTCAATTTGTAATTGCGATGGTTATATCTTTTATCCCGGGGATATTCGGGGTGATATTTACACCGCATAATGGTTCGGATGCGTGGTTTAATGCATTGAATAAATCTGTTTTAACACCAGAAGGATGGGTGTTTAGTGTTGCGTGGACGATATTGTATGCACTGTTAGGTTGGTCGTTATATTTGATTATTAGTAATGATAAGACCAGACTTAGCAAGACGCGTGCATATTTGTTGTTTGTGATTCAAATGGTGTTAAATTTTGCATGGACGTATTTGTATTTTGGTCTGCATATGGTGGGGGCGGCGTTGGTTGTTCTGATAGCGCTAATTATCGTTGCGATATGGATGGCGTCTGCGTTCAAGCCAATCAGCAAATTGGCGTCATATCTGGTGTGGCCGTATGTGATATGGATGCTGTTTGCGACATATTTAAATGCGACAATATTGTTCTTGAATTAAAAAAATCCCCCGAATGTCCACCCACGCAAACTTCCGTTTGCGCGGGGCCCGGATGGGGGGATTTTTATTTTAAGTTTTCGGCCGCAGTGCGTGCCAATAAATCAACACGTTCGTTCATTTCGTCACCGTTGTGACCGCGTACCCAGAACCAATGAATTTTCTTGGACGATGCAATTTCGTCTAGTTTCATCCACAGGTCTTGATTTTTTACCGGTTTTTTGTTTGCTGTGCGCCAATTATTTTTCTTCCAATTTTTGACCCAGGATAACATACCGTTTTTTACATATTGGCTGTCTGTGTGAATTTCCAGTTCGTCATGTTTGCGTGCAGCGGTTAGTGCACAAATGACCGCCATTAATTCCATACGATTGTTTGTAGTGTTTTTTTCGCCACCACTGCGCTCTGCAATGTTGGTGCCGTCGGTTGCGACAAATCCCCAACCGCCCGGGCCAGGATTGCCTAAACAAGAACCGTCTGTCCATATTTTTAGCATTTTTATATACGTCCTTTTTATGATATAATATCATACATGGCGTATAATTCCAAAGATTTAAAAGAGATGTCACGTGCGGTGCGCGCGTGGGCGCTGCATGCGCTGAAATGTGCAAAAAGCGGGCATGTTGGTATTGTATTGGGGGCGGCGGATATTATCACTGCGATTTATGCAAATTATTTGCGATTTGGTCGTGATAAATTTATATTGTCGGCGGGGCATGGTTCTGCGCTATTGTATTCGGTCTTGAATTTGTGTGGGTATGATATTCGGTCGCTTAATTCGTTTCGCAAAATTGGCGGATTGCCGGGACATCCAGAATTTGGTATTGATGGTGTGGATGCGACAACTGGCCCGTTGGGTCAGGGGGTCGGAAATGCAGTTGGTGTTGCGTTGGCGGAAAAATTACGCAATTCTGATGGGCGTGTTTATTGTTTGTGTTCTGATGGCGATTTGATGGAAGGGGTGGCGCACGAATCGATTTCGTTCGCAGGGCGATATAAATTAAATAATCTGATTTTATTGTGGGATGATAATGGCGTTTCGATTGATGGTGTGGCATTAACGGATGTTGATGTGCCAATGCGTATGATGGCGGCGGGCTGGAATGTTGTAACCGTGCCCGGTAATGATTTTGCCAAGATTAATCGTGCGTTATCGTCGGCACAGGCATCGGATAAGCCTACGTTTATTCAGTGCAAAACAGAAATTGGTGCGGGAACAAGCCTTGCGGGGTCTTGTCGTGCGCATGGATATGCGTTGGATGATGCGGAGCTGACACAACTGATAGAAGAGAATATTTCATCGTCTGGTGAAATGTTGTGGTCGGATGTGGCGCGCCGTCGTGTTGATATGTTAATGGTTAATCCGTCGATGAACGTGTCGGATGTCAAGATGCCTGAAACATCAGAAGTTATTTCAACGCGTGAGTTGTCTGGTTTGTATTTAAACGAAATTATTCGTGCAGGTTTTCCTGTTTTTGGGGGCAGTGCGGACCTGGGGGGCAGTACGAATGCCCGGGTGGATATGTCGCGTGATATTGCCCCAGGGGTGTTTGACGGAAACTATATAAATTATGGTGTGCGTGAACATGCGATGGCGGCGATTATGAACGGTATTGTGTCGGTTGGTCTGCGTGCATATGCATCAACGTTTTTGGTGTTTAGTGACTATATGCGTCCGGCAATGCGGTTGGCGGCGTTGTCAAAGTTGCCGGCAATTTATGTCCTAACGCATGACAGTATTGCTGTTGGCGAAGATGGCCCAACGCATCAACCGATTGAACAGTTGGCTTCGTTGCGGTTAATGCCAAATATGAACGTGTTTAGACCGTGTAATGCAGATGAAGTGGCGGGATGCTGGCAAATGGCGTTGCGTGATAACAATAGTCCGTCTTGTATTGTTTTGTCGCGCCAAAAGTTTCTGCAAATACCGACCCCAGCTGATGCCCAGGTTTGTCGTGGTGCGTATGTGATGCGGCCGGCAAATACAGCGCGTGTGCGTGCAACGATTATTGCAACTGGTTCAGAAGTTCCATTGGCGATTGTGGTTGCTGAAAAATTAGGGACTGGGATTCAAGTGGTGTCTATGCCGTCTGTGGAATATTTTAAACGTCAATCGGATGAGTACAAGGATGAAATCTTGCGCGGATTTATTGTCGCAATAGAGGCAGGCGCAACGTCGTCTTGGTTTGAATTTGCAGATGCGGTTGTTGGGATTGATGAATTTGGCGTGTCGGGGCCGGGGGCTGATGTTTATCGCGAATATGGATTTGATGCGGAAAAAATAGCAAACGATTTAAGAAAGAAAATAAAATAATCAATGGCCGAATTTGAATTTGTTTTATCAAACGGTGAAAAAATCCCAGTAATTATTCAAACGCGCCGTGGCGCGCGTAATATAACACTGCGACCAAAGACACGGCCGGTGCGTGAAATTCATATGTCGCGACCGTGGCTGGCGTCAAATTCGTCAGCACTAAAATTTTTAGAATCAAAACGAAAATGGGTTGAAGGTATTTATGCAAAATGTCCGCAAAAATGTTCCTTGGGGCCGGGTGATGAAATTGTAATATTTGATTTGCGCGTTGGGTTGCGCCATGATGCAGGACAACGGGCTAATTCATTTATTCAAAATGATAATGGTACATATACGCTGATTGTTGGGGGTGGGGCGGATATGTTTGAACGACGGGTGCGCGATTTTATAAAATCTGAATTTTTGAAACGTGTAAAGGCGATTATTCGCGCCACGCCGCGTGAGTTTTGGCCAGCGCGAATTGCGGTGCGTGATACAACAACTCGCTGGGGCAGTTGTTCTACAACCGGTACAATGTCTTTTTCGTGGCGATTGGCATTTGCGCCACTGGATGTGATGCGATATGTCGTGATGCATGAATTGGCGCATGTTCGCCATATGGATCATTCGGCAGAATTCTGGGCAACGGTGCGCGAACTGTATGGATTTGGGGTTGAGCGCGCAAAGCGGTGGCTGACCCAAAATGGTGGCGAATTACATCGATATTTTTAATATGTGAAAACGTACCTGTGGCGTGGGGCGGGGCGATGTGTCATAATGCGTATGTCTTGATGGGACACATAAATCTGTGATGCAACGTTCGGATGTTTAAGGCAAGGAATTCTTTTCTTTCGTCATTTGGATGTTTGTTGCGGGTCGGTGTGTCCCGCCTTTTTTTATGATTTTGCTTGAAAAAAATAAAATTTGTCCTAGAATTAAAGTGATATGAAAGAAAATATGTTTATCTTTACTGTTTTTCATCACGCCCGCGTGGGCGAATATTAGCATATTGCATTTTTCTATGATATAATGTGTGCACACTGTGCATTAAGTTTTTCCATTAATAACAATAGGGAATAAAAAATGGATCTTAAACCAACAAAACCGTTATCAGGTTTTATAGAATTATTACCGGCCCAGCAACGCTGCTTTGATTTCTGTGCGGCGCGTATGTTGGACGTGCTGAAAATATCTGGATTCAATATGCTGGATTTGCCGGCGATTGAACGTGCCGAAGTGCTGACGGACAAAGATAACTGGGATGAAATTGAAACCCAGATGTTCTTGTTCCAGAAGGGCGACACAAAAATGGGGTTGCGTTACGATGGTACGGTTGGATTATCGCGCTATGTGGCGGGGCATCTGAACGATTTAACGTTCCCGTTTCGCGCCAGTCAGTTTTCAAAACGCTATCGTGGCGAACGTGCACAGCGTGGTCGCTATCGCGAATTTTACCAGATGGATATGGATATAATGGGTGTTAATTCGTTATCAACGAATTATGATGCGGAAATTATTTCTGTGATTCAGCGCACGTTAAATTCTGTATCTGAATTCATTGGTGAAAATGCAGTCCGTGTCGGTTCGCGTCCGTTTTGGGATGCGTTGTTTGACTATCTGGAAATGGACGATGGTCAAAAGAAAGACGTGTTCGTTTTAATCGATAAAAAAGATAAAATGGGCGACGAAGACTTTGCCGAAGGACTGCGTGACACGTTAAATAATACAGAAAAAGAAAATCAAATCAAATCTGTATTTACAAATGGTTATTCGGATTTCTTAAACAAATCTGACAAGTTGGATGCAGCGATTTCGGAACTGAACGAATTTATGACGACATTGGATTTGTTCGGGGTAAAAAATGCTGAAATTGATTTGTCGATTACACGTGGTTTGGCGTACTATACTGGTTTGGTATTTGAATTTAAGTTGTTAAGTCATCCAGAACTGGGGACGGCGGCCGGTGGTGGTCGATATGCCGATTTGGCGGGCAAATTCAGCAAAACCAAGATTATTGGTGTCGGTGCAGCGATTGGTTTTTCGCGCATCTTTGTTGCGCTGATGGAATCAGGTGCAATTGATTTGGCGCAGTTTGAATCGCCGGTTGATGTGTCGGTGCTGTGTATGGGTAATGAAAATTTATCATATGCGGTGTCCGTGCTGAATACGATGCGCGATGCAAATATTGCCGCTGTGGCGTATTTGGATGCGGATAAAAAGTTCAAGAATCAAATTGAGTATGCTGATAAAATCAAAACTAAATTCAGTGCGATAATTGGTGAATCTGAAAAAGAAAATCAAGTTGTTGCATTGAAAAATATGACAACCGGTGAACAGCAGTCATTATCGGTTGCTGATGCAATAAAAATGGTGTTGGGGGCATAATAAAAATGATTATCGAACAAAAATTACGTGATATTCAAACGCGTGCCGCAGATATCGAAGCGCAAATGAATTCTGGGACTGTGTCGGGTGATGAGTTAACAAAGCTGTCCAAGGAATATTCGCGCCTGAACGAAATATTGCCATTAATTTCGGAATATTTTCAGGTGGTTGCTGGTATTGCGGATGCTCAGGAAATGCTGAACGATGCCGAATTGCGTGAAATTGCAAATGATCAATTACATGAATTGAATCATAAATTGCCAGATATTGAAAAGAATCTGCAAATTGCACTGTTACCGCGTGATGATGCTGATGATAACAGTGTGATTATGGAAATTCGTGCCGGGGTCGGTGGCGAAGAATCAGCGCTGTTCGCGGGTGATTTGTATAATCAGTATAAATCATATGCACTGCGCCAGGGCTGGAAAGTCGAAGTTATCGAAGAAAACGCAACGTCCCTGCGTGGGTACAAGGAAATTGTATTCAAAATTGACGGGGCGGGGGCATACGGTCGCATGAAATTTGAATCGGGAATTCATCGTGTTCAACGTGTCCCAGAGACCGAGGCAGGTGGCCGTATTCATACCAGCGCAGCGTCTGTTGCAGTTATGCCAGAGGCCAAAGAAATCGACGTTGTTATCGAAGATAAAGATATTCGTATCGATATTTTCCGTGCATCTGGTGCGGGTGGTCAGCACGTTAATAAAACCGACAGTGCGATACGTATAACGCACTTTCCAACGGGGATTGTGGTTACGTGCCAGAACGAACGCAGTCAGTTGCAAAACAAGATTTCTGCGATGTCGGTATTGCGTTCAAAGTTGTATGAAAAACAGCGTATGGAACAAGAATCGGCCAGTAATGCATCGCGCAAGACTATGGTTGGCTCGGGCGACCGCAGTGAAAAGATTCGTACCTATAATTTTCCAGAACAACGCGTGACCGACCATCGTATCAAATTAACACTGTACAAGTTGGATGATATTTTAGCGGGTGGCGCGGGCCTGGATGAAATGATTGATGCGCTGATTGCGGCGGATCAGTTGGAACAACTGGCAAATATGGAATGAATTTGGTTGTTGTGGTAATTAAAAAATCCCGCAGTTGCGGGATTTTTGTGGTATAGTTGTGCAGAAATCTTTTTGTCGGCGAAGGGGATAAACTTTTATTTATCTAAGCAGTTGCATAAGGAAAGATAATTCGTTATAATATGTTTGTTGCGATCGAAGGTCGTGATGGGGTGTCGAAACCCGTTCAAATGCGTCTGGAAAAGAACAACGAAAAAACAGTTTCAGGCGCGCCGTGTGGCGTGTTTTTTGTTTCGATTCAGATGATAAGTAAAAAACTCCTGGCTATAAAAAGGTCAGGAGGGTTGTGAATAATGGGCGGTTTGTCCGTGCAAAATAAACACACAATTCATTTGATTGTTTCGAACCTCCTGACCACCCGTTTTACGTGTGGTTTTGTTTTTTTAAGCAAAAAGGAGACAAAACAATGAAAAAAATTTTAACTTTAACCGCGGTTGGTGTAATTTTGACCGCACCCGCAATGGCGGTGGTGCAATGTGTGGGATTGGATGCAAAATCAGCAACGTGTACATTGTCACAGCCGTATGGCAAAGCGGATTGGTCCACCACGTGTACAACGAATGGCACCAGTGTCCCGATTAAGGGAATCGCAATGTGTTCAAATCAGGCGGCTGATGAGCTATTCGCAACATCGGACGCAATTACAACGGTAAGTAGCACGTCGGATAAGACCAATGTTAATTGCTGGTGCAAAATGGTTGAACCGGCCGTGTCGTCTTGGGTGTTTGTCTACGCGGAAACGTCCGCCGGTAATTGCGCGTACAACTGTGCGATCGACTGTGTGGGCCTGGTCAAGACCATGTCCTCGTTCCGGTCCGCGCTGTTTGGTTCATTAGCAAATTAGGGTGTCTCAAATGAAAAAATCAATATTTTTTGCGGATTGGCGGGTGACGCTATTATTTATAATGGCGTATTTTGTGCCGATTTATAACACTGATGCCGCCGCGCCGGCAACGGAATGTCCCACCGGGTATATCACAATCAGCAAGCCGGATGTTATCCTGGCAAATACGTCGTGCCCGTCGGGTTATGTCAGTGCGGGGACGGTTTCGTCGTGCCTGGTGGCGTCGCCGTCGGGCGATTGTTTTATGTATGCGCCGGCGGGCGTATCTTATACGGATGCGTCTGGTACATACGAATTTACCGAGGCCTGTGAAATGGAAGAATCTTCGTCATAGGGGGTAAAATATGTTCGTGTATCACAGGACCCTGGCGCCGCGGGTGTGGGAATCGCGTGTGCATTTAAATCCGCTGGTTAACCAGACGTTGCAAATGGCGGTTTGGGAGTTTGTTAGATATTTGTCGATGGTTGCAAAGCTGCCGATAGATAAATCGGATGTTGTGGATATTTTTATCCATGGTTCGATAACAAACTATTACTGGGATAAATGCAGTGATGTTGATGTCTGTATTGTGGCGGATTTATCGCGATTACGCGCAGCAATGCCGGGGGACGAAGGGACAATTTTGCGTGCATTAAAATGGGCGTGGAAGCGTATGTTCAATATTTCTGTGTATGGGCGTGGTGTTGATATAAAACTGGTTGATTGTCGTGATGTATGTAATCCCCTGCACAAGGATTGTATGTATGGTTCGCATTATTCTTTGTTGCGGGATGCGTGGGTTGTGACGCCGGTGCGAATTTCGGATAGTCAATTGCGACAAATTCGTGTTGCGGCATATCGGCGTTATCGTGTGATAATGCGTCAATGTCGTTATATATTGCGACATAACAAACCGCATGATTTTATAGATTCATATCTGGATTCGTTGCAACGCATTCGCAAAGCCAGTATGTATACCGCGATAAGTCAGCCAATAACCCCGATGACAATGGCGTTTAAAATGGCGCGCAATACACGAATTTTTCGAAAACTGCGCCGGCGTGCCAAGGAATCCAGATCTGGTTGTTTTAAATTGGATTAAAAAAAACGCCCCATTTGGGCGTTTTTTTAGAATATGTATTTCATATTTAATCCACCGCCCCAGCCGTCACGACCGCCATCACGACGAACCAGTGTGCCTGATAAATTCAGACGGCCAACTGTCTTTTCCAGGGACAGTCCGTATTCTGTGAAATTATCAGATTCCAATGTTTCGAATTTTGTTGAATTAACCATTAGTTCGCCGCCGTCATTATGTGTTGAAACATAGCGGATGTGTGCAGTGCCGAACCAGCCACTGCCGATGTGTTTGATTGCGTGCAGTGCGGGTGCGATTTCCAGTACACTTAAATCCGAATTGGATAAAGTTTCGCCAGATGTGGATATATAGCTGTCAGATTCAATCCATGTGTATCCAACTTGGATGCCGGGTTGCAGGGCAAATGTATCGTCCAGTATAATATTAATGGATGCGTTTGCGGCTGCGCCAGCCCACATGTTGGTGTAATTGTCTGTGCCGGCAATGAATTCGGCGTCGTTTGTTAATACGCCACCATTAACGGTTGCGGATAAATTAAAGTGTTTTAAGTTAAAGCGACTGTAAATACCGGCGTATCCACCACGTCCGTCAATGCGCAGATTGCGGGTTGATTCTTTGTTATCGATAAAGCCAGCGTATACTGCCCAACCGGTTATGCCGTCAAAAAACTGCGTCTTGCCGCCGGTGATTCCGACCATAGCCAGGTCGTATCTGGAATCAGTGCGACCAAAATTGTCCAGGTTTACCCGGTCGTTATAATGTTGCCATGTGAATTGTAAATTCTTTAATAGTGGGTTTTTGCCGTCGCCACCGCTGCGACCGGCAAATTCGGCTTCGTCATATTCGCCATAGATTGACATTGTGCCATACATTGGCAACTTGCCATATAATTCGTTTACGCTTTTTTCAGGGGCAGGTGGCATCATTGTTTTCTTTTTGTTGCCCAGATTTGCCGCTGGAACACGATCAAATGTGTGCATTGCGGTATGCATAATAGAATCTTGTATTGTAGCAATGCTGTTTAAAGATATTCCGTTGGCATAGAAGTGTGATGCGTTTGCGCCACTTGCCATAATAGCCAGAATTCCGGCTGTTAAGATATAGGATGTTTTCATTTTTGATTCTCTCGTTTTGTGAAATCTCATGTGGGAATTATACCATATTTTTGTTTAATAAAAAACATAAAAAGATTTTTTATTGTGTGCGGGACTTTTTTTGCTAATATAATCAATGTTATGGATAAAGATTTAGTTAAGCAGTTAGACAGGCCAATTGTTATGGTTGGTTTGATGGGGGCGGGCAAGACCAGTGTCGGACGTGCGTTGGCGCGACGTCTGGGGGTGGTGTTTGTGGACTCGGACAAAGAGATTGAAACAGCAGCTGGTTGCAGTGTTGTTGATATTTTTTCAATGTATGGTGAATCTGAATTTCGTCGTGTAGAGCAACGCGTTATTGAGCGCATATTGGATACAGCGCCGGCAATTAAGGTTTTGTCTACCGGCGAGGGTGCATTTATAACCCCAGCGGTGCGTGAAATGTTGATGGGGCGTGCGTTAACAATTTGGTTAAAGGCTGACTTGGAACTGCTTGTAAAAAGGACAAATTCACGAAATACACGTCCGCAATTATTACATGCAGACAGTCGAAAAATTTTGGGACAACTGATTGATGAGCGTTATCAGACGTATGCGTGTGCAGATATCACAGTTGAAACCCGTGATGAAAATCTGCGCAAGACACTGGATAAAGTGGTTTGTGCAATAAGGCAACATATAACAAAAGGAAAGAAAAATGGCAGTAAAGAAACTAGTTAAAGAATTTGGTTCTTTTATTCATCGTGGCAATGCAATCGATATGGCGGTCGGTATCATTGTTGGTAGTGTTATGACTAGTGTTGTTAATTCACTGGTAAAAGATGTTTTGATGCCACCGATTGGGTTGTTGGTTGGTGGTGTTGATTTTTCACAATGGTTCTTTGTTTTGGGTGGTGGCGAAGCAGGTGCACATTACGAAACGATTGCAGCAGCCCAGGCAGCGGGCGCGACGACATTGAATTTGGGGTTGTTCTTGAATTCTATTGTTAGTTTCCTTATTACTATGTTTGCGATATTCTTGTTTGTTCGTACGGTGAACAAAGCGCGCGCCAAAGCGCCGGTTACAACGCATGCGTGTCCGTATTGTAAATCGAATATCAGCAATGCTGCGACAAAATGTCCGTTCTGTTGTTCGGATGTAGAACCGGTTGAAACAGCGGCGGCCGAAGATAGTGATTTGGAAAAAAGTCTGAAAAACGTAAAGAATTTGGCGGTTGGTCAAATCAAAAAAATCAAAAAGATTACAAAGATTAAGAAGTGATTTATGATAATTTAGCTTAACTTTGTTGGCGGGGTGTTATGGCCCCGCTGTTTTAGTGTGGGCGTTATGGATTATGTATAGTTTTGTAGAGTGGGTGGATTCTTGATGGCAAATGTGATATAATAGGGTTGTATAATGATAAAGGAGTGGGGTATGTTTATATTGTGGGGAGTATTATATATTTTGTTTTTGGTATTGGTATTGTGTTTTGTTATAGCATGGTTGATGATGCCATTTGAATTGCGTGCGGTTAACAGAAATTTAAACGAGATAAAGGATTTGCTTGCGCGGCAAAATGGCAGGGCAAAGAAGTCGAAAAACATAATAGAGTAGCGATTTATAAAAGGCGCATAATTTATATTATGTATAGTTTGGTATAGAAGAATATCGGAATTGTGCGTGTGTATGCTTAATATCCGATAAATATGCTGATTTGTATTTGTTCTGGGGCTTGTGATTGGTGTTGATACGGTTTTTTTACGCGGTTGGTGTGTGTTGGTGGTGTGCTTAATCGATTTTCAGCGCGATGAACGTATAATTGTATGATTGGCGGAATTCTGCGCCCTGTGGCGCGATTGGTGTGTTTGGTTTGTGTGGTGATTGTTGTTGTTCGATTCTGGTGATGATGAAAAATTTGTGACGTATAATTCTGTACCCGGTGCGATGAAAATTGATCTGTTTTTTGTCTGTGGCGTGCCACGCGTTTTGTTGCGGAAAAAAATTAAAATTATTTATTAAATAATAAAAATATCATTTTGATTATAGATTTATAAATAAAATTAAGTGTTTTTTATTAAAAGTACTTTTTTAGTGCTTTTTTTGTATCCGATTTGTGTTTCTTTTGATGTTTGGATAACAGGCGGACTTGTATGGTGAAAAATGCCAAAAATGGCCGAAAATTGGGGTTTTGTCCCCTATTCTGGTGCTAAAAAATGCAAAAAGTGGCGGATTTCTGCGGGTTTGCGGGCGAAAAATGACCGGTGGGGCGATAAAAATGCCCAAAAATCCCCCGGGGTGGGTTATTATAGTTGATATTATTTCAAAACATGCTAAATTGACCACTGGTAGCAAAGGATGAATACATGTTTTCGCAAGATTATAAGTTAAATATTCGTACCTGTGATGGGTGTGCGTGTCGTTGTGCGTTGGGATATGAAGAACAGGATAATGGTCTATTTTATCCCACGGTAAATATGCACCGATTAACGACCTGGATTGATGCAGATGGTAAATATCAGACAGCGTTTGCCAAAAATGCGGCGGATGCGCTGAGCCTTGCGCGCAGGGCCGTTAAGACATGTGATCATTATAAAACAGGATTTATGCCAGTGTATGGTTCTGTGAAATGTGCGTTGTGTGATTTGCCGGATTCAAAAAAGTGTGTTTTGAATTGGGTGCGTACAAACGACAATTCTTTTTATGCATCTATTGGGGGTGAATATTGCAGATTTGGCGCTGTTCCGGTGGATTGTATGCATGTCGACAGCAAAGGCGTTTCAGCAGAAACCGTAGGTGATGCGCTAAACAAACTTAGGATACATATCATTCAGCATTGTGGTAAGATTAAGTCGTATTAAAAACCGCCCGGTTGGGCGGTGGTTGTGCCTAGTCCATTGGACATGGCTCGGTATATTCATATTTGTGATTACTTTGCGTTCATTTTATGTTTTGTGCAAAATGTAGAAATTTGCAGGGCCAGTTTTTGGACTTCTTCTGCGGTCTTGGATGGTTGTACGTTTACTACCTTGCCTTCTTGGGTTATGTATGCGTTTATGACCATATTGTTGATTGTTGGTGCATAATAATCGTATAGACCCGCAGAATAAGGGTTTTCGCATTTAATATAGTTTAATTCACAATGTTTTTCACATCCGTCGCATTTTATTGACATATTTTTTATCCTTTGTTGTGTTTTGCTAGTATAGACTAAATATTAATGTTGGTAAGTTTGTTTTTGCTGTGTTATCATCTTGTATTATGAGACTGGATTTAGAATTAGTTCATCGGAATTTATACCCAACGCGTGCGCGCGCGGTGGCTGCAATTTGTGCGGGGCTGGTGACGGTTAATGGAAAACCGGCCAAAAAGCCCAGCCAAATGATAGAATCCACAGATGTTGTTGTTGGGGGTGATTTGCCCTATTCCGTTGGTCGCGGCAGTTTGAAGTTAGAACACGCCTTGGATTATTTCAAGATAAATCCAGATGGTTTATTTTGTCTGGATATTGGGGCCAGTACCGGCGGATTTACAGACGTGCTGTTGCGACGTGGAGCGCAGCGCGTGTATGCCGTTGATGTCGGGACAAATCAGTTGGCAGAAGAACTGCGTCATGACCCGCGTGTGATTTCAATGGAACAGACCGATATTCGCGATGTTGTGCCGACTGAGACGGTTGATTTAATTGTAATCGATGTGTCGTTTATATCGCTGACGAATATTGTGGAATCCCTGCCCCGATGGATGCCAAAATATGTGATTGCGTTGATTAAGCCTCAATTTGAAGTGCCACGCGAAGTCGCCGCCAAGCATAACGGTATTATAAAATCATCACAACTGCACGATGAATCAATTGTGCGTGTTGTTGATGCGTTTGAAAAATGCGGATTTAAATCGTGTGGTATCACCACGTCCCCTATTCAGGGTGGCAGTGGTAATACCGAATTCTTGGCATGTTTTAAATATTAAAATTCTGTCTTGAACCCGACGTGGATGTTATCGGGGGTGGCAGCAACTGTAATATTTTGCGCTGTATCATATTTATCCACAACCAGCCATGTAAAAAGCGCAGATACCGCCGCCCCGCCCAGGACGTCGTGCCAGTAGTGTGCGTCGGCCTTTACCCGGCCCCAACCAGTTACTGCGGCCATTGCATATGGTATTATTGCCGGTTTCCATCCGTAACGACGGTGGACGAACATTGCACTGCTGAATGCGGCGGCGGCGTGGCCACTGGGGAACGATTTCCAGTCTGAGCCATTTGGGCGACGTTCCAGTTCAAGGCCTTTGATGCCTTCGGCGATTATTTGAGCACCGGCAATGCTGGTGGCTAATTCAATAGCGCCGTCAAAGTTGTCTTCGGTACTGCTTAGCCCCAGGGCGTATGCCACCGTCATTACCATAAATGTATCGCTTAGTTTATTTGGGGTGGAAAATGAAAAAGGTCCACCCGCAATTGCACCATTTGCGGTCAATGCCCCGCAAACAGAAAACGCGACAAGAGTTCTAAGTCTTGACATATTTTCTTTCCTTTCGATTATAATAAAAAACCACCATAGCAAGTGGTGGTCGGGAGTTAGAACAGTCAAACATTGATGACCTCGTTGTCTTGCGAGCAACGACATCCCGACCGTTTGGTCGGGACATAAAGTGATAGCCATTTCGTTCAATGTTTTGGTGTTCTAAGCCAAAGCCACATCACTATGTCCGGGGCATGTGTGTGCCCCGTAACAAGTATTTATTGAAAAATCAAAAAAGTCTAGATTTTTTTGTGTATCTTTATAAAAAAACTTGAATAATGTGCGCGTGAAATATAAACTGGTGTTTAAGGCAATTTTAATAACACATAGGACGAAATTATGGCAGATGATATGAAAAAAATTCACGAACGGGAATCGAAATGGCAAAAACGCTGGGCGGATGCGCGCGCGTTTGTACCGAAAAACGATGGTAAAAAGCCAAAATATTATAATTTGATTGAATTTCCATTTCCAAGTGGTTCGGGATTGCATGTTGGTCATATGTTGCCATATACAGGTATGGACGTTATGGCGCGTTTTCGTAGAAATCGTGGTTTTGATGTGCTGTTCCCAATCGGGTACGATTCAATGGGGATTTCGTCTGAAAACTATGCAACCAAGATTGGTAAGCACCCCAGTGAATCTGTGGCGGAATTAATTAAGATTTTTGAACGTGATATTTCGATAATGGGTTTGTCGTTTGACCCAGAATCCAAGGTTTCTACGTCTGATCCAGAATTTATCAAATGGACCCAGTGGATGTTTATTCAGTTCTTTAAAGCCGGATTGGCGTACAAGTCTGAATTACCGATGAATTGGTGTCCGGCGTGCAAAACGAACCTGACCAATGAAGAGTTAGAAGATGGTTGTTGTGAACGCTGTCATGGGCCGGTTGAAAAGAAAATGAAACTGCAATGGAATTTGGCGATTACAAAATATGCAGACCGCTTGATTGATGATTTGGTGCATGTAGATTATCCAGAACGTGTAAAAACCGAACAGATTAACTGGATTGGGCGCTCGTATGGGGCGGATGTTGATTTTATGGTCGGTGATGACAAGATGACTGTTTATACAACGCGTGTTGATACTATATTTGGTGTGACGTTCTGTGTAATTGCCCCTGAACACGCGCTGGTAAAAAAGTGGATTGATGACGGAAAAATCAAAAACGTAGATGCGGTAAATGAATATATTGCCGCCGCGCGTGCAAAATCAGAGTTTGAACGTACCGATGTTACCAAAGAAAAGACAGGCGTTCGCTTGGATGGTGTTATGGCAACCAATCCATTTAATGGTCGTGAAATTCCAATCTTTATTTCAGACTATGTATTGGCGGACTATGGATTTGGTGCGATTATGGCGGTGCCGGCGCACGATGGTCGTGACTGGGACTTTGCCAAGAAATTCGGTCTGGAAATTATCCCGGTTTTGGCGGGTGGCGAACCAGACAAGGTTTGGGAAGGCGACGGTGCGCATATAAATTCATCCTTCTTGGACGGTATGGGCAAAGAAGAAGCCATTGCCGCCGCGATTAAATATGGTACGGAACACGGATTTGCGCGTGGTACAAAAAAGTATAAATTAAAAGACTGGGGCTTTTCGCGCCAGATGTACTGGGGCGAACCAATCCCATTGGTGTATTGTGAAAAATGTGGTTGGGTGCCTGTGCCGGAATCTGAACTGCCGTTGATGCAGCCATATATGGCGGATTATAAACCAACCGATGACGGCGAAGGTCCATTGGCTCGTGCAACCGATTGGGTAAATACAACGTGTCCACATTGTGGCGCGCCGGCAAAACGTGAAACAGATACTATGCCCCAGTGGGCGGGGTCGTCATGGTACTTTATGCGATATTTAGATTCCAAGAATAATGATGAATTCTGTTCACGTGCGCAATTGGATAAATGGATGCCGGTTGATCATTATAATGGTGGTATGGAACATACAACACGTCATTTGCTGTATTCGCGATTCTGGTACAAAGCATTGGCGGATTTGGGATTTGTCCCCGGGGTCGAGCCATACAAAAAACGTACCAGCAATGGTCTGATTATGGCGGCAGACGGTTCAAAAATGTCCAAGTCGCGTGGTAATACAGTGCCCAGTTCGGATGTTGTTGCCCGCAGTGGTGCAGATGCATGTCGTTTGGCTATTTTGTATCTGGGGCCATGGGAACAAAGTGCCAATTGGTCCGAAGATACGTTGCGCGGTGTTGAACGTTTCTTGAAACGTGTGGAAAATATGGCAGATAACCTGACGGATGCGCCAATGACGGCGGAACAAGAACGTTTGATGCATAAATTAATCGCAGATGTAACAGATCGCGTTGAAAATATGAAATTTAATACGGCGATTTCTGCGATGATGGAATTTATCAATGCGTTTTCGGGTGGTATGCCGCGGGCGGCGTACGAAACACTGGTTCGCGTGTTAAATCCATTTGCACCACATTTGACCGAAGAAATGTGGGAAAAATTGGGACATGATGAAATGCTGGCATTGTCAGATTGGCCAACATTTGATGCAGCGAAACTGGTTGAAACCGAAATGACAATAGTTGCATCCGTTAACGGTAAACGTGGCGCGGAATTTGTTGCGCCGGCGGACGTGGCCGAAGATGCATTGGTTGAAATGGCAAAAAGTGCATTGGGTGCTAAATTAGATGGCGCAACGATTGTCAAGACAATTGTTGTACCGAAAAAATTGGTAAACTTTGTTGTGAAAAAATAAAAAAATCCCGCCATTGGCGGGATTTTTTTAGTGGTTAGTGGCTAGTGGTGGATACTATAAATAGTTATCTTTGTAAAACTTGCAAATTGAATTATTTTGCACTATAATGATTGGTATGAGTTCGAATAAATTTATCTTTTCAAGTGCTTTTTGTTGGCGCATCGCCGCCTAAGGATTCTTTGCACCCTATTTTGGGCTTTCATTTCAATAACAAATTCATTAAAATTAAATACAGGAAAAGGTAATTATTATGTCAGATAAAATTGTATTAACGGGTATTAAACCCACAGGAATGCCACATTTGGGCAACTATATTGGTGCGCTGAAACCGCTGATTGAACGGGCGCGCGAATATAAAACGTTTATGTTTATTGCGGATTTGCACGCGCTGAATTCTATTCACGATGCGGCGCAAATTAAACAGCATACATATGAAATAGCAGCGCTGATGATTGCGTTGGGGCTGGATTTAAATAACGCTGTATTGTTTCGCCAGTCGGATATTGATGAAATCTATCAATTAAACACGCTGTTATCTAATGTCACGCCTAAGGGGCTGATGAACCGTGCGCATTCGTACAAGGCGGCAATGGATAAAAATATCGCTGCGGGCCTGGATACAGATGCCGGGGTTAATATGGGGCTTTATACGTACCCTATTCTGATGACGGCGGATATATTGCTTTATAATTCAGATATTGTTCCGGTTGGTGCTGATCAGAAGCAGCACGTTGAATTCGCACGTGATATTGCAGGATACTTTAACAATACATATGGCGAAATATTCAGGTTGCCTGAACCGGTAATCGGCTCGGATACAGGATTGATTCCGGGGCTGGATGGACGGAAGATGAGCAAGTCTTATGACAACACAATCGCCCTGTTTGCGCCTGAAAAGGAATTAAAAAAGAAAATTATGCGCATTATTACGGATTCCAAGACACCCGAAGAATCCAAAGATCCGGATACGTCGACCATATATCAACTATATAAACATTTTGCGACGGATGCTGAAATTGCTGAATTTGCAGAAATGTTCCGTGCGGGTGGTATGGGATATGGTACGGCAAAAACCATATTGTTTGAAAAAATAAATTCTGCGCTGGCGGGGGCGCGCAACGAATACGAACGCTTGATGGCAAATCCGGGCGAAATAGAAGAAATCTTGGCACGGGGTGCGGCACGCGCACGTGCGATTGCACGTGAAACTATGGCGCGTGTTAAAAAGGCTATGTTGGGATAATTAGTAAAGGAGAGAGAATATGAAAAAATCATTAACCTGGATTGGAACGGTTATTGGTACGGCGGCGGTGTTGGCACTGATATTTGGTGCGCTGGAACGTAAAAGCGAACCGCGCACAATTGCGACGACGGGTGAGTGCCTGACCACGGCGCCACGCGATAAAACGGCAATTACACTGCGTGTGACGACGTTGGATAAATCGGCGGCGGTGTCTGTGAAAATGGCAACCGCCAAGGTTGCAGAAATAACAGAATTTCTGAAAACGCAAGATGTTCAAATGCAGACCACACAATTTAATTCTTATGAAAAGACCGAGTGGAATCGTGACGAACAGAAATCTGTGACATTGGGTATCGAAACAACAATTGCGGTCGAAGTTTCTGCAAACAATATTGAAACAATCGAAAAGATTCTGACCCAGTTTGCGGGACAAACCAATGTCTTTTCCGAAGATTTGCGTATGTACACCAGTCCAGAGGCTTTAAAGCCAATCGTCGAAGATTGTATGGCGCGTGCGGTTGAAAACGCGCGTGCGCGTGCAGAAGCATTGGCGGCGGGCGATGGAAAGCGCGCTGGGAAAATGCTGGCGGTGTCATATGGTACGCAAACCGGTGATGTGGTGCGTCCGGCAACTAATTTGATGCGTGCGGCCAAATTAGAAGTTGCCACCGCAATGGATGCAGCTGGCACAATTGTCAGTCGTGATACAGACGTATCGGTTGGTGTGTCTGCGATATTTGAAATACGGTAAAATATGCAAGATATAGTTCAAGAATTTTTAGAATATCTGAAAACAATTAAGGGGTATTCTGGGCATACTGTTTCGGCGTATGAAATGGATGTGCGGGAATTCTTGGGCTTTTTTAATAAGTTTAATGGCACAGATGCAGAAATTGCTGATTTGGCGCGCGCGGATACGATTTGTTTTAGATCGTATCTGGCGGATCGTCAACGTCGTGGATTGTCGGCAAAGTCTGTGGCGCGTGCTATGTCATCATTGCGCGGATTTTATAAATTCTTGGGGCGAAAATACGATATAAAAAATGATGCGATTGGGTTGATTTCTTCGCCGAAAATTCCGCGCAAGTTGTCTAAGGCAATTGATGCATCAGATGTCGCGGATATGCGCGGTGCAATTAGTGCGACAAATGCAAAAAATCCATGGGTGGCGGCGCGTGATTGGGCGTTGGTAGTGTTGCTGTTTGGGTGCGGATTGCGAATATCAGAGGCACTGGGGCTGTGCAATCGTGATGTGATGGGGCGGCCTGATGTCTTGCGTATTGTGGGTAAAGGGAACAAGGAACGCCTGGTCCCGGTTTTGCCGGCTGTATGGGATGCGATGGATAAATATTTGGCGGCGCATCCGTTTGACAAAGCGCCCGATGCAGTTGTTTTTCGCAGTGTGCGGGGACTGCCGATGTCGGCGCGTATGGCGGAAAAAGTTGTGGAAAATTTGCGTAATTATTTACAGTTGCCAGACTATGTAACACCGCACGCGTTGCGCCACACATTTGCAACGGCTTTATTGGCCGGTGGCGCGGATTTGCGCAGTTTGCAAGAATTGCTGGGGCATTCATCGTTGGCAGCAACCCAAATTTATACCCGTGTTAATATGAGCGAGATTTCAAATATATACGCACATGCACATCCGCGTGCAAGTGAAGAATAAAAAAATCCCGCATATTGCGGGATTTTTATTTTTGTTTTTGATAAAGATCACGAACAAAATGGTATTGGCTTCCGCGACCAAGGCCTGGTGCGCCTCGATGATACATGGGGCGCTTGTCGGCACTGTCCACTAAATCAAAAAACACTGGTTCGCGGTAACGGCCCAACAATTTAGTTAGTTTTGATGCAGATTCATCCATCGCATGTGCAATATTGTGATGTGTTGCAGCAATCCATCTTGGCGTAGCTCCATTGTAACAGAATAAAATGTGTCCGGTTTGATTCTGGGGGCTTTTGGCCACATAGTGCGGAATGCAGATGTATAAAATCCCACGACAGCCCCCCCAGACATCATTGTTCGAGATTATATATCTGCGTTCTGTTGGGGTGTGGACAATTTTTACCGTGCTGTCCATGTGCCAAATAAAGCGATGGCAAGCATTGTACACTTGTTCTAGTGATAGTTTGACTGGTTTTTCCATTTTTTGCCTATTTTACGAAATTTTTTCGATACGGCGGATGCGACGTTCAATATTATCAAATGGGCTTTCCAAAAATGCCTGAACACATAAAAACGCCATTTCGATATCAATATCATCGGCCGCCAATGCCAAAACATTTGTGTCGTCGTGGAAACGGTCATCGCGTGCCTGGTCTGGTCGGTCGCAACGTGATGCACGAATATGGCGATAACGGTTCGCTGCAATCATGATGCCCGCGCCCGTGCCACAGATAATAATGCCACGTGATTTTTCGTCGTCCAACATTGCATCAGCCAGGGTTGCGGCAACGTCTGGGTAATCGGCGGATGTGTTTGGATCATCAACGCCCAAATTTACAACGTTGTATCCCGCTGCCGCCAACATTTCTATCAAGTATAATTTTAACCCAACCCCGCGGTGATCGGATGCGATAAATACTTTTGATACATTTTTGTTCATTTTGCCTTGTCCTTTCGTTTCGATAATTTACATTCCAGACCGGTGTTGCCGGTAATGTTTAACGTATGATAAGACAGCACCCCTGTCATTTGGGCGGCGCTGAAAATATTAGCAGTATTTACAGTTGCTGGGCCGTCCAGTGTCCCGTGCAAGAATAAATGTGATGCGGTTACTTTGCCTTGGACGCTGCCACCGCGGCCAATAACAACGACGTCGGCGGTTACATCGCCAATGATTTCGCCATGAATCTGGACGCTGTGATCTGTTTTTATGTCACCGGTTAATTTGCAACCCGCGCCAATAATGGTCGGTGATTGTTTTTCTTTTGCGTTTGTAAATGCCAACATTTTTCTTATTCCTTTACAAATTTAGTTGGGTCAAATGGTGCGCCTTTGTACCGAATTTCATAGTGCAAGTGTGGACCAGTCGAGCGCCCCGACGAGCCTGCAAGGCCGATA
This sequence comes from Candidatus Enterousia sp., assembly GCA_045546155.1. Taxonomy (GTDB): domain Bacteria; phylum Pseudomonadota; class Alphaproteobacteria; order Rs-D84; family Rs-D84; genus Enterousia. The sequence goes on along the minus strand of JAZQCG010000002.1, from coordinate 177,432 downwards.
ACTGTGCCTGGGCGTACCCAGTCCCCACGCGAAACCATTATTTGTGACAGGTGGGCGTATAATGTTGTAAAGCCCAGTCCATGGTCGATTTCGACCGTTGTGCCGTACCCTATTCTGTCACCGGCTGAAACGACACGTCCAGGGGCAACAGCAAATAATTCTGTGCCAATTTTACCCGCGAAATCGATTCCCTTGTGACGTTTTGTTTCGCCTGTAAATGGGTCTGCGCGTTTGCCATAGTTAGATGTAATACGCGCTTTTTCAACAGGTGCACCAATCGGTAACATTTCGTTTAGACGGTGCAGACCGTGCCACAATTCTAAACCAGTGGCCAGTTTTTGATATTTTTCATCCATTTCTTTGTCGAATTCAAGCGGACTAAATGCCGCGCCGACAATTGGGCTGGAAAATTTGTTTGCGCGTGTAACCAATGCGCGTTCGCTTAACCCCAGTGCATTGACAGTTGATTTTATTTTCTTAATCCCAGCGCGTAAATCATCCGTGTTTTGTGTTGTCATAGATGTGACCATATCAACAATCTGGGTGTCGGCAGATGCGATTTCAGCCATTGATTCCATCAGTTGCGTGTTGCGCTTTTTTAATTCTTCGTTTTCAGCCCGCGTTAATTCGTATTCCAGCGACAGTTCAGACATTTTTGTGTATTCTGGGGTAAAATCTTCGTTTTTTAACATTTCATTGATACGTGTTCGCAGAAAGTCCAGTTCGCCCCATGTCTTGATACGGGAATTCATTAATTTGTCTTTTTCTTCTTGCTTTAAATCTTTGGTATTTAAAACCTTGTCATCAATAACATTTAGGTTGCGGGCTAATTCGTTATATTTGGCCAAATATGTTTGCAAGTCCGTCATGTGGCGATCGTGGGTGGCACGAATTTCTTCAAGTTGTTGGGTGCGTTTCTGTAACAATGGACGGTGATACACAAATACGTACGTTGACCAAGATGCCCAAATAATCAGTCCTATTTTGCCACAAAAACGTGTAAAGCGCCAAAAGCTGCTTTGCGAAAAAGTATAGACGTTACCGCGTGGTGTATCCATAACCGTGAATTCACGCGGCGGAAAAAAACGCACAATTCCGCGCCAAATTGCGCGAAAAGGTGACGTTATAAACGCCCATAGTGATGTAAAATATCTTGTTATAAAGTTTATCATATCTTGGATACTTTACCCAATGATTTGGCGATAGTCAAGCCATCGCGCAATACCGGGTCCCAGTTCATAGACAGGCCACGATGCATTACCGCCCCGCCCCGCGAGCCAACACGTCCGCGCAGCAATACCCGTTCGGCTGTGTCACGTGCGCCAAATAATGGAAATATGTTGATGTCGCCACATTTTTGTGACATGACCGATATAACTGTGTCAATGGTTGTTGCGTCGGTGATAACACAGCAATATCCGTTTGGCTTTGTGCGTGCAACGCATTTTTTTATCCATGTGTTTAGGTCTGCGTTATGGTGGGCGTTGTGTTTTGCCGGTGTGCCACGAAAATAAGGTGGATTTGTGACAACAATATCAAATGTTCGATCTGTGCGCCATGTGGTAATGTCTGTGTTTATCAATTCAATATCACGATTGTTTAATTCTGCGTTTTGTTGTGCGGCACTTAGCATTTCGTCAGATATATCAATCCCTGTGACTTTCAGGTTTGGATTATGTGCCAACATGCAAAGTGATACACCGCCACTGCCAATTCCGACGTCCAGTACGGTTTTGCCGGTTGTTGGTGCAAATGCCGCCAGCCACACTGCATCGGATGTTGGATTATAAAAACCACGGTGCATGTGTACGCGTCCACCCATTAGGGTAAAAATTTCTTGTTTTTCAGACATACCTATATCATAATTCATCAAAATCAAAAGGCAAGTTTATGTTTGATGATATTGTTATTGTTCAAAGTGCGATTAGCGCGTTTAATAATGCGGCTTTGTCGGCCCCTGCTTTTTTATGGTGGGCTATTTTATCATTGCCGTTAATGGTGTTGGTTTGGATGTGTGCGCCGGTAATTCAGAACAAGTTATCATTGAACTTGAATAATATTAATGCGCGTGGCGGGGTTATATTAAGTGCTTTGACATTTGTGTGGGTGGTGTTATTTGGTGGTAATTATGGTGTTTTGCGTGACAGTGTATCGGTTTTGCCATTTATGGTTGCTGTGACAGTCTTCCTGACGTCTTTGTTCGTATCGTCACATATGCGTGAATTGCCGGATATAAAGTTAAATGCACGTGCTCGCTTTGCAGTGTATGTATTGTTGGTATTTGCGTTGGTGATGTCTGACATGCATGCGTGGTGGGGACCGTTTTTACAGGTTGGTGCATGTGGATTGGGGTGGATTATGGGACGCATGGCGCGTGGTGCAATGCGACCAGTTGCCGGGATGGTGTTAATTATGTTGGTGGTAACGGTTGCAATGCTAATGCAGCCAGAGTTTTTCCGTTTTGGTCAATTGGGAAATTTAACGTTCGCGCACTTGATTTTTGTTCTTTTGATTGGTGTGTGTGGCATGGCGGTAATTGCGTTGAATAATATAAGTCCACGTGAAAAAATTCATCGCAGTGCATATGTGAAACTGAAATGGATGTTTCGTGTTATATCATTGTTGATGGCGGCGTTATTTATGCTAACAGAATCAGTTCCGTTATTCTTGGGGATGTGTGCTGCGTTTTTGTTGATGTTTATGTTGTCAATATGGCACGCGAAATCTGTGCCGTCGGGGCTGATGGAACGTGTGTTGTCGGTAATGATTATGTTGTTTGGGGCACTAACCACGATGCCAGTAGTAACAGCAATTGGGGTTGTGTATATGACAATGTTACCACGTGTTAATTTTTGGCGAGAAATCCGCGCCTTGTTATAATTTGTTATATTTATTTAATAACAATTTAGGCCTGATTCAGGTATGATTTCTGGGAAATTAATTAATAAACAAAAGAAGTTATACTATGGCAATACATCCAACGGCTATTATTCACGAAGGTGCTAAATTGGGCGCAGATTGTAAAATTGGTCCATATTGTGTGGTTGGTCCAAATGTTGTTTTGGGCGATCGTGTTGAACTGGTTTCGCATGTTGTTATTGATGGAAAAACATCGATTGGTGATGATTCAATCGTATATCCGTTCGCGGTTCTGGGGGTTATGAGCCAAGATTTAAAATGGCAAGATGAAGCGACAATGACTGGATTGCGTATCGGTAAACGCTGTAAAATTCGTGAATATGCAACAATTCATTCGGGTACACCGGCATCGGATGGCACGGTTATTGGGGACGATTGCCAAATTATGGTTAATGCACACGTTGGACATGATTGCAAGGTTGGTAACAGTGTAGTTATGTCTAATTTGGTTCAAGTGGCTGGACACGTAGAAATCGAAGATTTTGCAATTTTATCTGGTGGCACAATGGTGTTACAGTTTGCACGTATTGGGCGTAATGCATTTATCGGTGGCATGTCGGGTGTTGGCAACGATGTTTTGCCATATGCGATTTATGATGGTAATCGCGCGGTGTATCGTACAATTAATCGTGTTGGATTGATGCGTCATGGATTTACGAACGAAGATATGCATGCAATTCATTCTGTGTATTCAGCGGTATTTCGCGATGGCGAAGGTACAACAGCGGAACGTTTGGCGAAGGTGCGTAAAGAAGTAAAAAATAATAAGTACGCAATGGATGCGATTGATTTTATTGAAAATCGTTCAAAACGTGGAATTGGAACATCCAAAAATGCAGAATAAAATGAAAGTATTCATTATTGCAGGCGAAGTTTCTGGGGATATTCTGGGGGCGCATATAATGGAACAAATGCCAGATGTCGATTTTGTCGGCGTTGGTGGCGAACATATGACGGCGGCTGGACTGAAACCTTTGTTTCCGATGGGTGATTTAGCGGTTATGGGAATTGTAGAGGTTGTTGCACATGCGCGCACATTGACACGCCGTATTCGTGAAACAGTTAATGCGATAATAGAAACAAAACCGGATGTCGTGGTAAGTATTGATGCACCTGGGTTTGCTAAAAGTGTAATTAAACAAGTTCGTAAGTTGCCAGCTGGGCGTGAATTGATAAAAAATGGCATGAAATTCCACCATGTTGTCGCGCCCCAGGTTTGGGCATGGCGACCGGGGCGTGCAAAAAAATACGCGCAAACATTTGATAAACTGTATGCGTTTTTTGATTTTGAAGTGCCCTATTTCACAAAGCATGGTTTGGATACTGTTGCGGTTGGTCATCCGATTTCAGATGGCATAATTGGCAAATATGATGCGACAAAAAATAAGTCTGATGAAAAAATCATAACTTTGGTCCCAGGCAGTCGTATGTCAGAGGTTAAGCGTTTGCTGCCCGTAATGCGTGATATTGTTGATATGTTAACGCGAAATGGCTTTATCGGATATAAATTTGTAATTCCAACGGTTGAAACAACGGCGGAGTACGTCCGCAAGGAAACATCGCGGTGGCGGGTAAAACCGACGTTGATCCCGTCCAGTCAGCGTTATGATGTTTATTCAAAAACCTATGTCGCAATTGTGGCCAGTGGCACAGTGTCTGCAGAACTGGCAATGATACATGTGCCGACAATTGTGCTTTATAAAATGAATCCGATAACGACATGGTTGGCGCGACATTTGATACGTGTAAAATGGGTGTCTTTGGTTAATATCTTATTAAATCGTGGTATTTACCCAGAATTGTTGGGGCCAGCAGCACGGGCAGATAATGCCATGGATGCCTTTGGTCAATTAACAATTCCGTCTGTTCGCGAAAAGATGATACATGAATTGATGGCGGCGGATAAACTGTGGCGGCGTCCCGATGGTGCACCCGCGGCATTAATTGCAGATGGTATTAGAAATAAATAAAAAAAGAACCGTAAAAGCGGTTCTTTTTTTATTGGTAATTTATGAATTCTTATCACATTGATAGACCTTCGGGCAAGGCGCTATAATTGAACTGAATTGTTTCATCACAGTCACGTTGTGTTTTAATTTCGTCCTCGTCATTTTCGTATGTAATTGGGCAAATTTGGTGGTTGCTGGAATAAAGTGCACGTGTGCACCAGGCTGTTTCATCACTTAGGGCTGTTTCCAGGCCAGATTGCCACCCCATATTTCTTAAATGGTTTATTGTGCATGCTGTATCGTTTGTCCCGGTTGGGGCTGGGATTATAGGCATGCATTTTGCGGATTTGCCATTTTTGCTGCGACGACCGCCGTTTTCCCAACATGAACACATACCCCATGATGAAGTATCAACACTTAATGTATAATCACGCGGACACATGTTTTCTTGTTTGGGTTCTTTGCCTATAAACCCAACAGAATATCTCTGATAAAGTTGGGCGCTGTTGTCTTCATACGTAAAGTTTGTTAAGCATAGGTTTTGTGGGTCATATTGATTTGTACGACTGAATTGTATTTCCATAAAGTATCCCTGAAGGTTGTTACATTGGGTGGTTAAAATGTCGATAACCTGGTTGTATACTTCGGTTGCAATGCCCGTGTTGCGCAATTCGCGGTGTGCGACACAATTGCCGTACAATATGCCGTATTTCGCAGGGTTGATGATTTCGGTTGGTTCTGTACCATCGGCAGATTCATTAACGACTTTGTCAATACCAGTATATATATAGTCGCATTGTGCGCCATCGGTTGAACGTGTTGTTGGTGCTTCTGGGTCAGTTGCGACAGATACGTATGTCTTATCAAAGCCACCAAATGCCGCTTCTATCATTTTGGTATCATTGCATGCTGCAATCGTAGTCAGCTGTTTGGCGCATGTTGATTTGTATCGACGCCATTTGCCATCTGGTTGTTCTTGGAATTCTTTGTATGTAGCATCAGAATCTTTGTTTTTCTGATACATTTCATTTGATATGTATTCATACAATGTAAACCAATCTGGGGCGCTTCCTGTGTCGGGCGTAAACAATCCACTGTATGGATAATAAAAGTTTTCATAATTTGTGCCACCAAAACTGTCAAAACATTGTTTTGCTACGGCGCGACATGCCGTTAGGGTGTCTGTGTCTTGCCGTTTGGCGATATATTCTTGGATAATATTGTTGTCAAACAAGCCGTTGCATGAATTGACGTAATCTGTACATATTGCGCCCGTTAATGCCAGTTTTGTTGGTTGAACAGATAGCGAGCTGTCGCCGGTTAATTCCTTCATTGCTTCGGTCATAGATTTGTCGCCGTTCATGTAACATGTGGATACAAAATCAAAGCAACCCTGTTTAATAATGTCAACCTTGGCGCGCTGGGCATAGTAAATATCCAATAAAGCCTTGTCCAGATATTCGGACCATACAACATCTGCATTTTCAACACATTTATCCAGTGCGTCGGCGGCAAACTTTTTTGTGCGACTTTCAAAATTATTTACAAATGTTCGATTGGCGGTGTTTTTGGATAATTTTTGACTAGCCGCATCAACGCCATCTGCAAAAGTTAGCATTTCGGCAAGTTTATAGAAATTTGTAACGCCAGCAATTGGTGCACCGGTCGCAATGTCAATAAATTCCCCATTGTCCAGGCATTTGTGGTATCCAGCGCCGCATACCTGTTCGCTAAGGATTGCGGATTCTACGTTGGCAATACATGTTGCGATGTCGTCAGAATTATGTTTTTGACGGTTTTCAACGCGTGCTAAATCCAACATTGCGCTGCCTTCACGTACGGCGGATTTCATTTCTTTGCGTTTGTTTTCAATGGCTGTTTGTACGGTATTACAGTCTTGTTCCACCGCCATTAAATATGCGGTAATTGCACGTTGAAGCGAAGCGTCATTACAGTCAGCACGAACGGCCGCACGGCATTGTGGATATACCGCACTGTATAAATTTTGTCCGTCATATTTTGCAATTGCCTGGCCGGCATCCATTGTGCCAAAAGCATTTGCACTATCGAACGAGATATTGATAGAATTTAAGTCTGAAAACTTTCCACCCACAGATGAATCTTCGCCGCGGATAGAATTTAATATAGCTTGTAATAATGCTTTGGATGCGGATGCATCGGATGTAAGGGCGGCCTCCCCTTCGGACTCGGTTTTCATGGCCGTGGCCTGGGCAGCGGTCATGCCAACCACGTCCAAGTTTTCAGTAAATATTGTTAATTGTTCGCCGGCCTGGGTTAATGTTTCGCGCGCAGAGGCTAAATCATATATACGATTACTGCAAGAGCAACGACGATAATCGTCGTTTTTTTGCCCACAAAATTGGTCCATACATGTGAAATATGATGTTTTGCACCGTTCGTATTCAGAGCCGGTTCGTGTTTGCGTCAGGTCAACTGAATCAGATGTAGTTGCGCGTGCAATTACACGTGGAATTTGGGTTTGTGCCGGTGTTGCATTGCGGGGTGCGGTGGCGCGGGATGAACTTGTCGTGCGCGCAGTTGCCGAACGGGAAACGGTTGATTTATTCGTCGTAGTGGTGCGTGGTGTTAATGTTGATGTACGCACCGCCGCACGTGTAGGTTTTGTTGAATTTGCAAGACGTTGTTGGGTGTTTGCGTTTGTTCCATTTTTTGCGCGCGAAGCAACCCCGCCGTCACGAACAGCGGCCCCCGCCCCATTGATACACATAAGGGCTGATATTGCAAAAATTAGAACTTTCTTCATCTCTGATGAAATGTTAGCAAATTTATGAAAATCAGAGCAAGTGAAATATATCAATTTTATTGTGAATTTTTGCCTGGTGCGTTCATGTATGACGATATGATAAATTTATAGTATGAAAAAAGAAAGACTAGAAGCCTTGACGGACTAAAAAATGATTTTTTCTTGTTGCAAAGAATTTAAAATTAATATAATATAGTTTTCGCCTGCGGATATGGCGGAATTGGTAGACGCGCTAGTTTCAGGTACTAGTGGTAGCAATACCTTGGAAGTTCGAGTCTTCTTATCCGCACCAGTTTTGGGGTTGTAGCTCAGTTGATAGAGCGCTACGTTCGCATCGTAGAGGTCGTGGGTTTGAGTCCCATCAGCTCCACCAGTTTTTAAAGTCTTCGGGGATATGGCGGAATGGTAGACGCTGAGGACTTAAAATCCTTTGGTCATTGCGACCGTGTGGGTTCAAGTCCCACTATCCCCACCACCGTTTGAACAGTTTGAATCGCCAATTGGCGATTTTTTTAAAAAGGATGAATAGCTCAGTTGGTTAGAGCGCTTCGTTCACATCGAAGAGGTCGCTGGTTCGAGTCCAGTTTCATCCACCATAAATTTAATCCCGCCAAATGGCGGGATTTTTTTATCGTAATCCTTTTTCGCGACAGCACGCAGATGCGGCCGATTTCCAATCGGAATATTGCTTGGATGGGTTGCGTAAATCTTTCCATGGTTGCCACCCAGCGCAACGTTTGTTTGTACCATTGCCGGTACATTTTGCATAACGACGTAAAGAGCATGTTTGATTTGATACTTTGCCGGCGGGGGTGGTGCATTTTACAACAATATTTTGATTTTTTGCATCGCTTTTGCCCAGTTCGCGTGAAGATATAACCTGGTATGCGGATGCAAAGCCAATTGTGGTAAATAAAATCATAAATGCAGATATTATCTTTTTCATTTATATCCCCCTTGGTATGTTTTTATTATACAAAAGTGTGCCAAATAATACAACAGGAATAAATTTATTCCGCCGTTGACCATGGCTGGTCGTTCATAACCAGGTAATATAGTGCTTGGTGGTCTGTGCCAGGATCGCGAATAATTGGACGTACAACCCATATGTCGATGTTGCACGGACTGCTTGTGTCATTTTGATGTTCCATAAGGTCTTGGTGAAATTTTGTTGCAAAATCCATTGCTTGTAAAAATGCAGCGTCGTCATCGGTTGGGGTTGTTGCACTGCCCGCCCACATTAGCCACATGCCATGATTTACAACGTTTTCTTGTCCTTGTAAATCATCAGCGGATAATAACAGCAGTGGTGCAAATTCAATATTGTTTGTAAAATCACCGGTACTGGTTTCTGTCCAGTCATACATTCCGCCAACAAACTTTATTGTGCCATATAATATTCCGGCGTTTCGTCCAACCTTGCCCAGTGTGGCGATGTTTGTCATTGTTGAGTGGAATAACCAATCATTTATACGTCCGGATTTCATCCCTTTGCGTGCAATTTTTGCAGCTTTGTTAAGTGCTTTTGTGCCGCTGTTTGCGGCCTTTAATGATTTTGCGGCGGCCTTGACCCCTTTGAAGCCACGGGCAATAACGTTTCCAGTTTGCTTTGTTTTACGCAGCCCTTTCATTGCCTGTAATGCATCCATGTATTTATTCATATCTTTGATGGCATCGGCGGTTTGTCTGTATTGCTTAACACGGTCGTCTGCTTTTTCTAAATCAGACATACGTTTTGTTAAATCTTTGATTTCGTCGGTACGTTTTGCGATTTCTGCGGCATCTTTGGCTTTGTCTAATTTTTTTATTGCATCATTAGCGGCGTCCAATTGATTAAGCAATTTGGCATAATCTGCGACTTTATCTACCTGTTGCAGGTTTTTTGCCGTTGTCGCCAGGTTTTTTAGATTGCGTGATGCGCGTGCAGCCTTGGCCGTGCCAGTAATTGCCTGAGAGCCACCCACTGTTACAATGGTTAATGCAACGTCCAGTGCGATTTCCAGATATGAAATCCACTGTAAATTTACATCGCCCGCGATATAGTAATCGTTAGAATCGTCTTCGATATCGACAGTTTGTTCCCGCATAACTGTGTTAACGGCGGTTGTATTGCGGGATACCGCGCTGCGATCGGTGCAATTTCCGCCCCGCCCCGATGGGTATAACGAGTCGATGTTATCCTTGATATAATCCAAAGAAATCGTATTGTTTTTATCGGGACCGACAAAGTTATCCAATGCGCCATGTTCGGTTATCATAATCGCATACCATGCAGGATCAACATTTGTCCACACGGCATCGTCGGCGCCAATGCGCGGGTTCGGATCGGATGATGGTGTGCCCCGTTTGTTCGCCAGTGTTATGCGCTGTTTTAAGATTTTTGGTTGGGTTTCATAATTTACAACAATTTCACGACCACCCGGGAACAGATATTGTATCGGCATAAATTTTATTGTTTCATCTTCGGCAGCGTTGGCGATTTCTGGGCATTTTAATACTTCTTCCAGGACGGCTTTATCGGAAAAAGTTGCATAAATCCATTGTTGAATAACATTTTCAGGGTCCAGTTCAGATACATTGGATGCCGTGCGTGCCAACGCATTTGCAAACACACCGGTTGCGCATTGGGTATTATCACGTGGCTGATTTTTTATATCTTCGTATGTTATCAGGTCGCCATTTTGCGACGGTGTAACATCATTTGCCATTGCAAAGCATGGTGCAAACAAGATTGAAATAACAAGAAGAGGTTTCTTAATCATCCAGGCGAATTGCATCATCGATAACCATGCCTTCTTTTGTGATTTCCAGTGTGTCTGGGTCATATACATAGAATCCGAAATACATATCAATGTCGTCTTCGTTCCAGTCACAACCTTTGTATGGATACCATTTCCAGTCGTACCAACCGCCCTGTGCTTTATCTACAACAGATGCTTTTAGTTTTTTAATTATTTCGTTATGATGTTTATCGTCATAAACCAGAACAGCGCCGCGTGAACCGTCGGGTTTTATTTCGTAAAGTACATAGTCGCCTGGGTTCACACAATATGTTTTGCCCAGTACTGGTTTTAATGCATATTTGTTCAAGTAGTCATCTTCGCCCTTGCCGTCACCACATACGGTATAGCAACCTTCGTTGTGGTCCAAATCATGGCAGTTCAAGAAGGATTTATCCAAATCACTGCTTAATAGACTGTAAAAAGTACTACCCTGTTGATTTTTTGACACGGGGGTGCCAATTCCCCATACGGCGGCCCCAGTTGCTGTAAGTGCGCCCCATTTGGTGGTAAGATTTTTCCCGACTTGTTTAATAAATTTCTTGCCGGCATCTTTTAATAACCCCCTTGCTGCGCCTTTGGTGGTCGCATATGTCATTGCTTCGCGGGCCGTGCTTTTCATTCCAATTTTTAGTGCGCCCTTGGCAACCTGCTTGGTACCCTTTTTAGCAAGTTTTTTTGCTGCACCTTTTGCGCCAACCTTGGCGGCGGCTTTGGCTGATGCTTTTAATCCGGCACCCAATGCCGCCCGTCCAGTGGCCACCGCGGCCCCGCCCGCGCCACCAGCCCAGAAGGTCGCAATTGCTGCAACTGCGGTAACAATCCAACCTGCGGCATCAATGCCGAATTGATAAGAGCGATTGTTTTCGCATACAATTGCGCCACGTTTGCGATTAACTTTGTCCAGGACGTTTGATACTTCAATTAATATTTCATCCCAAGAAACATCGATTTTCATTATGCCGTAATCTGTGTCGATTTCTGCAACGTCATCGCCGGTCAGATCGCGTAAGGGTGTGCGATATTTTTCAACGTTGTCGTCAGTACTTAAGAAGTTTAGAACAAATGCATCGTCCAAAAACGCGGAATTGTCAGACTTGAATGCGCGGACGTATTCAGTGGCCAAGGCTTCAAAGAATAGTTTTTGTGCCTGGGTGTCTGGGCCAAATACATTATCAACAATTGTTTGTACCAATTCCAGATCGTACAGTTCAAACCCGGCCTGGGAACCATGGGTCATGCGATTGCGGACGTTTTTCCAATCAATTGCAATACGAATTTCGGGTTTTTCGTTTGCCACTATATCAATATTCTTTTTGAATTTGTCGGGATATGTTGCGCATGCTTGCTTATATGATGCAGCGCGCGCAGCTGCGCCTTCGTAATCAGCGGTCAGGCCAGATATAGCTTTTTCCACTTCCATTGTTATTTCACATGCAACCAGCATGTCGCAATCAGAATATTTTTCACATTCAGTGGATATGGCAGAATACGCCGGGGCAAATCCCCCGAATGCTAAGCATATAAACAGAAAAATCTTTTGTAATACTTTCATTTTTGTGCGTCTTTTAATGCAGCTGCTATTTTGGTCATGATTTGTTCGCGATTAACTTGCTCTGCGGCATATTCTTTGCATTTTTCTTGGTCTGGGTATTTTTTACAATATTCTTCCAAGGATTCGTTGTTATATGATTTCATGCGATTGACATAAACTTCCATTGGTTCCAATGTGATTGGATGATATGCCTTCATATCTTTAAATGGTTCGTACCCTTCGGCTTTGATGTTCATACGTTCTTGGAAAGACAAATCGGCAAATGTTGTTGGAAACGCAGTCTTTTCAATGTGGCCAGAGTTCCCACCGTTTTGTGCCTGAAGCTTTTCTAGTTCTTGGGTTCTTTCGATTACATCTTGTTGCCACTGGGGCATCGGCTTTTCAAATGGGTTTTTTATTTCCATTGTTGGGGTCGCGTTAACCGGCACTGTGGCATCGGGAAATGCAACCGTGCCCGATGATACGCCCGCATGGCCGTATTTTTTTACATAGTTTTCAAATTCTGTATCAATATATCCGGCGCATGATGTGGCGTATGTATGCCCCGGTATTTGTGATAACTGCAACATTAATGTTGGGCGTATGTCGGATAATTGTGCGCCAACGCAGTTATTCATTGTCGCGCAGATATTGGCGACCAATGCAGACACTGTACGCTGGCAATCGCCGGCATTGATTTCAGGACCGTCAACGTATATTGCCTGGGGCATGCGTTGATTGTATGGGCCGTTTGGATTCCAAAATGGATTCGATGAATAATTTTGAACGTTTTGAATTTGTCCATATTGGGAAAATGGGGTTGATGTTACGCCGTGTGCAAAACTGCTTAAAAACATGGCGCAAAGTGTGAAAAATAGTTTGTTGTACATTCTCATTTTTTATGTCCCTATGGGTTGATTATAACAAAAACGTATTTGCAAGCAAAGCCAAAATTCCACCAATTACAAAGAACGGACCAAATGGAATATATTTCTGGCGCTTAATCAAAGCCCATAATATTCCGGCAACGCATGCAATGACCAGTGCCAATCCCAAACCATTTGCCCCCAGCCATATGCCACCAACCCCGATTAGCTTTATATCGCCCAGGCCGATTGGTGGAAATGTGTCTGGATTTTTTTTGCGAATTTGCCAATCAAATATAAACCCGACAAATGCAGACATTAAATACCCAAATGTCGCGCCAATTGCGGCATCTGTGATGGTCGTTGGCCAATTAAAAAACGCAATCAGCAATAATCCAGATAGCATTAATGGAAACAAGTATGCGTCTGGGATTATTCGACGGCGAAAATCGGCTACTGAAATTAATATTGCGCATATTGCCGCCCATACCAGTAAACCAATAAAAAAGATATTCAAAAACATATTTTTCCCCCTTGCCTTTCGAATCGGATTGGTGCTATACTTATTCTATAATATAACAAGGATTTGGTAAAATGAGCAAGGGTTGGGATAATTCAATGCTGAAAAAATTAAAGGCGCTGACGGGTAAAGGGTTGTCTACGTCTGAGATTGGTAAGCGTTTAGGGATGAGCAAAAATGCCATTGTTGGTAAATTGAACCGTTTGGGCTGGAACGCTAAGGCGGGTGGCGCAACAACAGAAGCAGTTTCAAAGGAAAAAGCAAAAGAAACCAAGAAAACTCCTACTGCGACTAAGACGGCAACAGCAAAAAAGACAGCCACAGCCAAGAAAACAGTAACACCAAAGGCAACGGTTGCAAAAAAAGCGCCAGAAAAGAAGGAAGTGGCTAAGAAGGAAGCGCCAAAGAAAACAACAGCCAAGACGCCAGCTAAAAAGGAAACCGCAAAAAAAGCGCCAGAAAAGAAATCAGAAGGAAAATCTTCTGGGGCAAATGCAAAAAGTCTGGCGATGCATCAGCGTATTGTTCAGCATTCCTTGGAAATGGCAAACCTGAAACCGAATCAGTGCCGGTGGCCTGTGGGTGATCCAGATTCTGAACATTTCCATTTTTGTGGCGAAACGGTTTTTGTCGGAAAACCATATTGTTATGAACATTGTAAACAGGCGTATCAGTTTACACCACCTAAGAAAAAATAAAGCGTAACGAGGGAATAGCGCAAAATGCCAAACGAGAGAGAATCTTTGTCCGCCCTAACCGTCCGTGAATATGATGTTGCGGGTAATCCGTTGCGCGCATATCGTGATGCGACGGGTCGGATTGTGTTTGTCTTGGATTTGTTGGTTAATGAAAACAAGCCAAATGTTTTGTTGGTGATTGATGCGGTTGATAATCGCAAGTGGGATGATATTCTTGAAAACGACTATGGTGTTGATTTAGAAACTGTTCGTCCCAAGAAAGACAACAAATATCAAAAACTGGATATTGAATATAGTGGTTTGTCACTTTACCAAGATTTAATTAATAAATATGATGATGGCGATGATGTCGCAGACGCACTGGTGATTTTGGATTCCTTTCGCCAGATTGCAGTTCGTCGTGCCGCGACAGAACGCCTGGGCGCATCTGAAACAATCGCAGATAATGCGCGCGATACAATTGAAAAAACAAACGAAACAATTGGGGAATTAAATTTACGCCTGCGCCAATTGCGAACAAAACTGGCAGATGTTCGTAAAAATATTGGCAAAGAGCCTACAAAGCAATCAGCAGCCAAAATTTTGCGCACAGAATCCCAGATTGATGCAACAAATGAAAAAATTCGTCGCGCAAAAAAACGTCTGGATAATGCACAAAAGCGCTTAATTGCGGCGACCGATGATGCAGAAGCCGCGCGGGAAATTCTGGCACGTGTCGAAGGGGGGACGGTGGAATTACCGGCGATTGTCACAGAAAAACCACTTGTTGCATTGCCAGAAGAAGAAATTTCTTTTTATCCAATTGAAAATCAACCAATAATAACAAACAACACAAAGGCAGAAGATATGGCCGACGAAGAAGTAAAACCATTATTCGATACTGATCCAGAAATCCTGGACGAAGAAATCGCGTTTAAGCCGATTGATTTCAGTGCACCTATTATTGCGCCTGATATGACCCCGGCTGTTCAGCAAGAACCAAAAGTTCCCGATGTATATGATGATGCGGCGGCAATCGCGCCATTGGCGTTTACACCGCCAATTGCATCAGAATCAACCAATGAAACGGACTTTGTTTTGCCAAGCCAGACCAGTGCACAGCAACCTGCGCCTGTATTGGATTCGATTACAGCGGTTGAAACACCAACTGAAACAGTGGTTGCAGCGCAACAGACAGAATTTGCGCCCCAGCCGGTTACACCAGCATATGCGCAGCCTGTGGCAGAACCAACCCCAGTGGAAGATGTCGCGCCCGCCCCGATGGATTCTGGATTCCGTCCTGTTTCGCCATTAACAGGTGTTGCGCCAGTTGTGGCGTCGTCTGGCGCAGCTAAGCAGAAACAGAGTGCGATTTATTATATTATGCTGATGGTGCTGATTGCTTTGTCTGTGTTTGTTCTGTGGTTCTATCAGAAAACCACGGGGGATAGTGCTTTGCCGAATATTGGGGACAAGGTTGTCTCGGAAGAAGTGGCGCAGCCCGTAGCACCAGTTGTCGAAGAAGTTGCACCGGCGGTGGTTGAACCGGTCGCCAAAGAAGTTGTAACACTAGAAGAAGCGGTCATAGAACCAGAGCCCGTTGTTGAAGAGCCGGTGGTTGTTGAACCAGAACCGATGCCTGAGCCAGAGCCAATGCCAGAACCAGTCGTGATTGAGGCAGAACCAGAGCCGGTTGAACCGACAGAGGTTATTGTGCCTGTTAGTACGCCAGTTTTGAACACTGTTCCAACGGTTGTGCCAGAACCACAAACAATCAAGGTTGAAACCGAAGAAGAAGTCTTGGCCAAGAAACCAGCGTATGGGGTATCTCAAAACGAAGCGATGTTTGTTGCAGATGATGAATTTGAAACAGACAGATTGGTCGCCGAAGAAGTTGCAGAAGTAGACGTTTACGATACACCGATTGTTCGTGTGGCGGATGTCGCCCCGGTGGTAGAATATCAAGAGCCAGAAATTGTTCAAGAATACGTTGACGATGACGAAGCGCCAGCATGCGAAGGGGGCGCATCCCCAGATCGTTTTGGTTGCTGTCCGGGGGAATCGTATACCCAGATTGACAATGGTGGGTTTGTATGCTGTCCGGATGCGGGTGGTGATTGTTTCCCGCCACTGTTCTAATAAAAGAAGTCCCGCATTTGCGGGATTTTTTATTGGTGTTTAGTCTGTGTACCAACAGTCATCTGTAAATGTGTAAGTCCCTGTTAAGTCAGATGCTGTTGAGTTAGCTTTGATGTGACAGGCGTAATACCCTGTGTACAGTTCATCGCCCAAGTCCATATCTGGATTATACCAATCCTTTTTTGTTGTGGCGGTAAGACCATCTGGTGCAGCTGGGCATGGGGTGCATTCTTCCGCTGCAAATACCGAGTAAGTCCCTTCTTCGCATTCTTCACAATAATACCCAGCTACTGAATACGTGCCAGGGTCGCAGGCATAACAGCCGCTGTCGCCCCCATCGGATATATAGCCGGGATCACAGGGTTGGCATTCTGTATTCAAATGCTTGGATTCATACATTTCAGTTCCTTCGGGGCAAGGGACACAATAGTCAAAATCAAAATATTCGCCTTGGGAGCATACCTCGCAGTACTCGGAAACTTCGGATAGGGATAGTTGGCTTATGTATGCCACTTCGCCACCGTGTTCGCTACAGAAGCTATAACAGGGATCGTCATAGTATCGACAGGTTTCTTCACAGTCGCTGCCATTATAATAGGCTATATCTAATATAGCACTGCAATCGTATAGACTAAGCAAAGCAAAACTATCCGAAATACCAAACATAAAGACTATTGTCGCAACCAAACCGACGTTTAGATTCGGCACAAAAACGGGGGTAAAAATATGCAGAAATCAGGGATTTTTAATTTTGAAACTATGCCTAAGAAAATCGTCCCATTGGATTCGGCATTGTTTTTTCTTCTCTATGCCTTACATTATACCGCTTTGCGCGATTTTTAGCAAGGTGTTTTTTGCGATTATAGAAATTGTTTCAACGCCTTTAAGATTCTAGCAAAATTTGCGGTTTCTTCTTCGGATGAATCTATGTCTGAAAACGTTATGTCCCCCACCCCGCTAAGCCATTTGATCGCAGGCATTGTTATTGTGTGAAATGCGTCTATGCGATGACGGACGATGTTGATATTGCTGTCGTCTTTGCGGGCCGAGCCTTCAGACCGGCGTTTGTTAATGCGTTTAATCATTATTTCATCAGATACGTTCAAATATATGACATGAATATCGTATTTGTTTGCATAATTGCGGACCAGCCATTGTGCCTGGGTCAATGTGCGTGGAAATCCGTCCAAGATTACATCGCCCGGTGTTTCGGCCAATGTGGATGCGGTTAAATCGCAAACCAATTCATCAGGGATTAGATTACCCCCGGCAATCGCAATGCGGATTGGCGAGCCATCTGGTTGTGCGCGCAGAATTGCGCCAGTTTCAATGTGGGTATATTCGGGGTGGATTTCGCGCAACATGCGGGAAAAAGTCCCCTTGCCTGTGCCGGGGCCACCCATCATGACAATCATTTTATTTTTGTTATTCATGTCCATAATTATATCATAAAAAACCCCGCCCGCAAAGCGGACGGTGAAACGATTTGTGAATTCACAAATTATTTTTTGCTGTTTTCGATTGCAGCGCCCAAGATGTCGCCCAATACAGAGCCGGAATCGGCTTCGTTTGCGAATTCTTTGACCGCTTGCTTTTCCAATGTCACCTGTAATGCACGGATAGACAATTTAACAGTGTTGTCTTCAATCGAAACAACAGATGCTTCGACGGAATCGCCAACATTGTATTTGCTTGTATCCTGTTCTGATTTTTCACGTGACAGGTCTGTACGACGGATAACGCCGCGTACGTCGCCCTGTAATGCCAAAATCAGTTCATCAGGTGTTACTTCGGAAACAGTACCGCATACAACTGCGCCTTTCTTTAACGATACAGCGTTGTTTTCTGCGCTTTCTGTCAATTGTTTAATACCCAATGTGACACGTTCTTTTTCTGGGTTGATGTCCAGAATCTTGGCTGTTACTTCCTGGCCGCGAACGAATTTTTTCAATTCTTCTTCGTCCAGTTTGTTCCAAGACAGGTCGGAAATGTGAACCATACCGTCCAATTCTGGTGTCAGGGCCACGAACAAACCGAATTCAGTTGTGTTCTTGATTGGACCTGTTACAACATCGCCAACATTGTGTGTTTCTGCAAACTGTTTCCATGGATTTGGTTGCAGTTGTTTGTAACCCAATGAAATACGACGTTTGTCTTGGTCAATACCCAAAACAACAACGTTGATATCCGCGCCATTTTGCAAAACTTTGCTTGGGTGGATATTTTTGTTTGTCCATGACAATTCGGACATATGAACCAGGCCTTCGATATTGTTGCCCAGATCAATAAATGCACCGTAATCTGTCAGCGAAGAAACTTTACCGGATACAGTGTCACCAACGTTGAACGCGCGGGATGCTGTTTCCCATGGGTCTTCTTCTAACTGTTTCATACCCAATGAAATACGATGTGATTCTGGGTCGAATTGGATAACTTTGACCTGAATCTTTTCGCCAACGTGAACCAGTTCGCGTGGGTGATTTACGCGTTTCCAAGACAAGTCTGTTACGTGTAACAAACCATCGATACCGCCCAAATCTACGAATACACCGTAATCTGTGATGTTTTTAACGATACCTTCGACAACCGCACCCAATGAAATGTTTTTCATTGCTTCTTTCTGGGCGGCGGCGATTGTATCAGACTGAATTGCGCGACGAGATACGATTGCGTTTGTGCGCAATGCGTCCATTTTCAATACGCGGAATTTGTCTTTCAAACCAATCAAAGATTTTGCATCACGGATTGGTTTATGATCGACCTGGGATGATGGCATAAACGCAAATACGCCGTTGATGTCAACGGTAAAGCCACCACGAACAACGTCGATAATTGTACCTTCTGGGTCGATGCCTTCGGCAACAGTCTTTTCCAGTTCCTTCCATGCTTTTTCAGCACGTGCCTTAGCATAAGACAGAACGGCTGTACCTTCGCGGGATTCATAGCGTTCAACAAAAACGTCAATGATGTCACCGATTGATGGAACAGATGCGCCGAATTCTTTTAATGGAACACGACCTTCGGATTTCAGGCCAACGTCAACCATCGCGAAATCACCGCGGATGTCTTTGACTGTACCTTTGGTTGCATAGCCCTGCAAAGTTTCTTGTGCGCCATAGTTCGCGTCGAACATCTGGACGAAATCTTCGCCGGACAGTGGATTAAATAAGTCTTTGGATAAATCTTTCATGAAAAATTTAATCAAAGTTTGCCACCCTTCGCCGAGGCTTTGGGTGGCAAGCCACCTAAAATCTCTCTGGGGGACTTGTGGGGTTAATCGGACTGATTATGCGCCCACCCGCAAAATCGAACGGATTATACAGACTTTTTTGACAAAATGCAAGTTTTTTCAATAAAAAATCCCGCCGGGTGGCGGGATTTCCCCTTCCTTGATTAATTTTACTGATAGTCATTAACAACCGAATATGTCGTATTGTCTTTCTTGACTTTCAGTTTGCTGCTGTATGCTGTACTTAACGCGCCAAAGAACGTTTGGTTACCAATCTTGACGTTCAGTGCCGGACTTGTACGTGCCGCGCTGCGCAGATAGATTGTTTGGTCACCCGCGTGCAGTTTGCGTCCACAGTCGGCGGCTTCGTTCGCACACTTGCCCGCGCCACATGTTACCAGACCAGTCGCGCACGCTGTGCGGGTTAAGGTATCCGCCCCAGACCAATAACCGCTTTCAACAGGTTTGCAGACATTGCCTTTTAACGTTGTTGCGGTTCCCTGTGTGTTTTTTCCGACACCAGCCGCATAATAGTAGCCATCTATACAACTATTTGCCTGTTGATATACCCAGCAAGAGCTATAATCACCAGCCGTGTTTGAATAACTACAATAAACTTTCCCGTCATAGTCACCAGTATCGTCCGCAACAGGTTCGTTCATTCGTACCTGACAGCCTTCTTTGGTGTCGTGAACTCCACTAGATGTCCAGTATTGTTGACCCAAGACTTTGCTTGAATATGCTTCATATGTTGGACACGTGAGGCACGAGGACTGACCAGTGTCTGGCTGGTACGTTGCGCCGGTACATGCGGTCTGTTGTGTTTGAGCGGTTTCTGGTACATAGTATCCAGCATTCGCAACTAAGCAAGACGTTTGCTTTTTGCTTGGCTGATACGTACCCAAAGCACATTCTACACGTCCCTGGATATAATCTTGGAACGAATAGGAAGTTGCTTCTGCGGGGCAATAATATCCTGCATCACAGTCTTCGCATGTTGTTGCCTGGGCCGGCAGGTACTGACCCACAGCACATGGGATTCCACTGATACGTGTACAGCCCGAGGTGCTTGTGTTTGACGAACCAAGTTTACCATCAATCGTGTGTCCCAAATCGCATATACACTTTGACATTGTGTGGTTTGCTTCGTTGCCAGAATTCGCGCCACATGCCGTACATGTGTTCTTGTACCCGGTTGCGGTTTTCTCGGTATAATATGTGTCTGCATTACATGCCGATACTGTACACAGGTTTGCAACACTGTTCGCAGACCATGATGGGTCGGCCCAACTGTATACGCCACCTGCGTTCGAACATGTCACAGAACACGCTGTATTCGCCGTCGCATTATACTTTGTCCCCGTGCCAGATGTCGTGCGACCCTTTGGACATGCGGTACATGTGGACGAAGCGCTGCTCTTGGTACTGTATGAACCAGTTGCACAGGCGGTTTGTCCGGTTGCGCCCGCTTTGGCATAATATCCATCGCCCGCCGCACTACATACCTTGGCAGTGGTGCTGGCAAAATATCCGTCTTTGGATTTCAGTGTGCTGACCAATGTTACGTCACCCCATGTTGTCGCGTTGGTCTGGGTGCGGCTGGTTGTACCACTGGCGCAGTTTGCAGGTGTTTGGGTAACCACACAGTCACTGTATGAATCCCAACCTGTACCACTGGCCTTGGTCCAAGATACACCACTAAGCGCGCTTGGTGTGGCTGCACAGTCTGTACAGCTGGATGTTGAGCCATAGTTTACAGCATGGCTGCTCTTGTATGTCCAGTTTGGGCAATTGGTTGCACTGGTTGCATTTTTGCTGGCCACGTATTTACCGATTATGCTGTTTGTGTAGCATGCGCTTGTGCCAGAAGCGTTGCCGTTGGAACTGTTCGGATAGAACCCATCTGCAAGTGTGCTGCACAATGTACATGCATTGCCGTTTTTGTAATATGACGATGAACATGTGCTGACTGTACACAGGTTGGTTACGCTGTTCGCACTCCACGACGGATTTGCCCACGCATACGCACCTGTCGCGTTCGAACATGTCACAGAACACGCATTATTCGCCGTCGCATTATATTTTGTCCCCGTGCCAGATGTCGTGCGACCCGCCGGACATTCGATACACTTGGTCGATGCGCTTGACTTTTCACTGTACGAACCCTGGGCGCATGCAACATCGGTGGTTGCACCTGTGTCAGCGACATATTTACCGTCTGCGGCCGCGGTGATACCTTGGTCGTTACTGGTGTTAAAGTAATATGTGCCGTCGTTTGCACAATAATGGCCCGTGGTACATGTTGCACAGGTGTCGCCACTTTTCGCCAGATAGTTACCTGCTTCACATGTTATTTTACAGTCGGTCTTGGCATCAGAGCCCGCATCAGACGTCATGTCACCCGGACATGTGTTTGGACACGCCACTGTTGAACCAGTTGATGTTGTATAGCAGCCTGCTGTGACCTTGCCACAGGCTTTGGAGCTTAGACATCCAGTGCCAGCCTTGGTTGGTGTTGCAGATGTTCCGCCGCCGGTTGAATAGTATCCCGCGTTAACCGCGCCAGAGCCCTGGGCGGTTGTTGCACCCGCCGCGCCCCAGCGACCCGCCGCGATTGTGCCGCCGCTTTTACCGGATATGACGCCGCCGGTTGCGTTTGTTCCACCACCGTTATTCCAATATCCTGCGTTTACATTAGTGCAGGAATATGACGAGCCATAATATGCATCGTGTGCGGTTTTGTACTTACCCGCGTCACAGGCAGCGGTGGTTGTGCCACTGGTGCCACTGCGGATATATCCCGCAGAGACCGGCAGATAGCATTTGGTGTTTGCCGTGTCAGCCGTACCGCCCGCCGACGTATAACCCGTGCCCAGATTACCACTGCACGATGACAGACCCTGGGCACTGGTGCTGTAATACTTGTTGCTGATGCCGGCGCACCAGTTGCCTGCGACACATGCGCTGCAGGCTGTGCCATTTGCTGGCAGGTGATACCCGGCCGAGCATGTGTACATTTTACCCGCATAGCGTACCGGTGTCGTACTGGACGTGTCGGTCAGTGTAATGCTGTTGACAAAGCCAGATGACGCGGTTGAGCTGGTTGCCCATGTGCCGGTGCCGGTGTATGTTGTACCAGTGGCGGTCGCGCTTAGTGTCGTTGTTGGTAATTTACACGCTGTGTTATAGTATACGTACACTGTATCAGACGTTGTGCCAGTCGCACCGCCGATTGAACGACAACCGGAACTGCTGGGCAAGGTCAATGTGCCACTCATACTATTTTTGTTCAACGTTACACCACGATAGCAATCGGATGCCGCATCTGCGCCACTTGGGCATGTCCAGTTAGACAGTGTAGAACGACCGCCAGTTGTCGCACCGTTGCCAGATGCATAATAGATTTTGGTCGTGTTGTCGCCGGGGCAATATCCACCCGAACAGGTTACTGCGCCCTTGCCTGTTTCTGCGACGTATTTGGTTGCGGTTGCATATCCATAGCAGTCTGCCGCTGCATTGCGCCCATTGTCGGAATTGGTATAGAACGCGTTCAGTGCACTGCATTGGTTGCGTGAACCGATGCTGCCCTGGGATATGGTCTGGGATGCGGTTGTGTAATAACCATTACCAACATCCCCACATGCTGCGCCAGCACTGGCAACCCATGTGCCCGCCGCACAGGTCGTCTTGCAATCGTTCGCGTTGTCGTGATCGGTTGCAGTCGCAGTGTTCGCGGTCGCGTAACTGGTGTTACATGTTTTTACATTTGACCCAGATGATGAGCCCGCCGGCACAGAGTGCGTTGTATCCGTGTACCAAGTTGTGCCAGTTGGGGTTGTACAGGATGTTGCGTTTGCAGATGCAATCTGAGTACCCGGGGCACAGCTGATTGTACAATCTGTACGTGCATCGTGGTTGCTGGCTGCGGTGCCACTGATTGTATAGTTGCTTAGACAGCTGTATACCGTTCCCGCATTCCAATTGGATGTTACGTCGGTTGCGGTTGGTGATGTCGATCCGTAATTTACCAGTTCAGTGCCAGTCTTGTAGCGATTGCCAGTTACGGTCGCACATGCTGCGTTCGCGCTTAATACCGCGGTGCCAGGTGCGCAAGAGGTCTGGCATTGTGTTGCGGCGGTTTTGCCCGTTGATGTGTTTGCACGATAATTTGTATTACACGTGCCACATACTTTGCCACTGATACAGGTTGCGCCGTTCGTGGTGCTGCCACCGTTACTGTAATATTCCGCAGACAGTTTACCACACGTATTTCCAGTGCCAACACAGCCGTTGCCGTTTGCAGTTGGTGTTGCAGACGTACCACCAGCGGTTGAATAGTATCCGCCGTTAACAGTTCCAGAACCAGTGTTGGACGTGGCCCCAGCCGTGCCCCAGTAACCCGCAGCAATCAAGCCTGAGCAGGTCGAGGTTGTTAACCCAGTGGATGAACCATAGTATCCCGCCGGACAGCTTTGACACGCGCTGGATGCGGTTGAGCCAGAGTTGCTGTTATATGTCCCTGCTGAACACGCTGTGCGCCCGCCGGTTGAATCATAGTAAATCTTGGTTCCGGCCTGTGCACAGTATCCGCCCGCGGTACAGGTCTTTTGATCTGCTTTGGCGGTTTCAACGAATTTACCCGTGCCCAGTGTCAGATAGCAGCTGTTGATACTGCCTGACTTTTCTGCAGAGCTGGTATAGTATGTGGTGTCCGTCGTACAGCTGTTTTTACCAACGCCGGCGTCTGTGTATGTGTTGCCGTAACATTTTGGCATGCTGTCTATTTTCGGGCAATATGAACCAGCTGGACATATGATTGCCTTCTTAAACAATTGACTGCGTGTAGATGTAGACCCCACATTATCGCAATACGTTGTTGAATAACGTTCTGCCACATAATAGCCCGCATTTGTCTTGGTGTAATAAATATTAGATGCGCCGGTCTTGTCATATTTCCCAGACGTGGTATCAAATAGAACATTTTCGTCCACAAATGTACCTGCTTCATTGGTATAGGTGTATGTCGCACGACACTGATTCTTTGCGGTAAGACCGGTTGAGTAGTTCTGTATTTTAAACGCAGCAACGTTAATTGTTGTGTTCTGTGCGGTGCCGGCTTCGTTATAAACCTTGTATGTTTCTGGATACGAAGATGCAGCTATTTGTGTTGTGCTGTCCGCCACTGGACAATCGTTCCAACCGCCGTTGTTCAATACACTGACGTTTGGATAATACAGTGTTTCGGATTCACAGTATTGCTTTACCGGACAGTCGGACTGGGCGGTATCCGTTGCCGCAGCCATATACTTACCCGCGGTTGTTGTGATGTAACAATCGTTTATCGAATCAGAGCCCGCCGCACTGTTGACATACAAGCCCGGACATGTGTTTGGACATGCCGTTGTCGAACCGGTTGATGTTGTATAGCATCCTGCTGTGACTGGGCCACAGGCCTTGGAACTTATACATCCATCGCCAGCCGCGGTTGGTGTTGCGGATGTTCCGCCACCGGTCGAATAATATCCTGCGTTAACCGCGCCAGAGCCCTGGGCGGTTGTTGCACCCGCCGCGCCCCAGCGACCCGCCGCGATTGTACCACCGCTTTTACCGGATATGACCGCGCCGGTTGCATTTGTACCGCCACCGTTATTCCAATATCCTGCGGTTACGTTGCTGCATGCAGTTTGGTTGGCGATGGCATACCAGTTGCTGCTAAGGCCGCCACGATATTTACCCGCGGCGCATGGTACCCATGCGATTGCCGGCAGGATTCGGGTTTGCCAAGCACCAGAATTAGAGTCAAAGTTTACCGTATATGTGCTGGTTGGGGTCGTTTGATTGCCCGTTATTGAAACCCAGTTGCCATTGCCGGTTGTGTCCAATTGAATTTCATAGGCGTTGCTGCTGTAGTTATGGGCGAATGTAACCTGGACAAATGCGATATTTGCGGCGCCGCCAAATTCGTATTCAAGTGAATCCATCGATGGGATCGCGGATGCGGTGCTATAATTGCCGTCGGTTGCGTCTGTTGCGAAAAAGTTCAGATCTTCGGCACCATGGATAACGCTAAGTTCGGGGTTGTATGCACCAGAATATGGGGCGGTGGATGTGTTGCCGGTTAATGTGCTGCCCTGTGGAATAACGTTAAATTCAATCAACTCCATCTCAGCGAAACTGCCGGTGTCAATGTTGATTATACGTGCCCCGTATGCGGTGATATAACCGGATACGCCCATGACACTGTGTCCCGCAGGCATTGTCCCCGTAAAGGTGCTGCGTGCTGTTCCACCAGTGGTGGTAAGCAAGGCGTTGTGATACGTCTGAACAGTCGATGTGTTGGTGTTATATGGATATGGCGCTAGGATTTCTGGCGAAACATTACCGTTGTATACACGGTGTGCCGCCGTCATCCACCCGCCCGCGGTTGTTGAACATCCAACCTGGGATACGGTTGTTTTACGTGTGCCGGCCGCACATGCTGCAAAACATCTGTCAGCGCCATTCGTGCCAGCAGAGGATGTTGGATATGTGGATGGACATGCGGTGCAAGTTGTGCTGTTATTTTTATAGTAATTTGCGGCACATGATTGTTTGCGGATATAGTATGTGTCGGTTGGGGCGGTCGTGGTTGCCGCGATTGTCGTCACAGATGATGCCGCAATATTGGCGCTGTTTTTAGACCAGTTGTAATATATGTATGCCCCAGATGTAGTAGAGCTGATTGTGGGTAATGTACACGCGGTGTTATAGTAAACACGCAATGTGGCGGGATTCGTGCCGGTTGCATTGGCCTGGACCGTACAGCCAGTGCCGGCGCCAGCCGCGATTGTTGTGCTGAATCCGTTTTTATTTAATGTAATGTCTTTGAAGCAAGATGCGGCAGCACCAACGGTTGTACCACCGGCCGAGGTCCAACCGGTCCCCAAGTCAGAACACGCCGCACAAGAGTTTCCAACGGCCGTGCCGGTCAAATAATAGCCCGCGTTACAGGACGTATACTTCTTGTAACTGGCACAGGTATAGCCCGCGGCGAACGCATTGCCAACAAAAAATAAACTGAAAATAACCGCGAAAACGCGCAGAAATCTAGACATTCTTCTCACTTTCTTTCTCTTTATACGCATATCATAGAAAAAATCAATATATTTGCACAAGTAAAAAATCCCCAATTCAATAAAAAAATTTTTTGACAGGGATTTTTGTGGTTGATTTTTTTCAAAATGAAAAAAATCCCCGTGTCGGGGATTGTAATTATCGGGCAACAGCGCCGGTTAATTTTTCATGACATATATAGTCGTGTAACTTGAATCCGCCGTCCGCCGACCAATTTAACATGCCGTGCCAATTTTCGTCTGGGATTTCAACCCTAGGCAGTTTGTGGGGCGTACGGGTTAATTGTTCGCGAACCTGGTCCAGGTGGTTTGTATAAATGTGTGCGTCGTGGAATTCGCCCTTTAATATGCCGGGGGTCATGCCCGCTTCTTTGGCGTAAAGCAGTAATAATAACGCGTAACTGGCGATATTATACGGAATCCCCAGGAACATGTCGCATGAACGCTGGGTCCAGATAAGGTTCAGTTTGCCGTTACGGGCAATTAATTGATGCATGACGTGGCATGGCGGTAATGCCATTTGTGGAAAATCCACTGGATTCCATGCGGATACCAGTATGCGACGGTCGTTCGGGTTGTTCTTTAGTTTGTCGATTGCGTTGGCAACTTGGTCGATACCGGGTTTTTCGGGGTTGAAATTATCCGACGGATTAATTTCAATGCGTTTTGGGTCCCATTGGTATTCGCCACCGAAATGTCGCCACTGGAAACCATAAATTGGCCCCAAATCGCGTTCATAATCCATAACGGAATTGCGGACAATTTGTTTCTGGGATGGGGTTAAGGGGCCGCCCTCTTCTAGCATGCCAATTTTTAGATTGTAGCTTTGTTCGACCTTGATGGGGTTTGCCCACTCGTTCCAGATTTTGCATTTGCGGTCGGTTAGCCATTTTTTGTCGGTAATGCCACGGATGAAAAATTCTAGTTCGGTGGCGATGTTCTTTAATCCCATCTTTTTGGTTGTGATTAATGGGAATCCGTCCGCCATGTCGTGTATAAATGTCGCACCATGACCAATGCCGATGTCGGGTGTGCCGGTGCGGTTTTGGCGCACGTCTGTGCAATTCTTGTAAATATCGCCCAGAATATCCAAGTATGCTTTCATTTTGTCCCTCTCTTTTACTTTAAAGAAAACGCGCCGTTGTGGCGCGTTTCAATGTTGTGCTTAGCGTACGGACGCCTGTTTAAACAATTCGTCGGCTGGAACTGTTTTTTCTTTGGTTTTGACATGTGTCAACATGGCATCCAATGCCTTGCGTTCGAAAATCATGCCACGCAACATTGCCAAGGCATTTTGATTCTTGTTATAGAATTCAAATACCTGTTTTGGATCTGGATAACGTGCCGCTTCGGCCCAGATTGCCTGTTGCAGGTCGTCACGGGTTACTTCGACCTTGTTCAAAGTGCCCCATTCTGCCAAGATTAAGCCCAATTTAACGCGACGTTCGGCATCTTTGCGTTCTTGCTTTTCGTCCCATTTGTGGTCGCATTTTTCGTCATGGCAATGTGAATGCTGATGTTCAAATTCTGATTTTGCCATGTTGTATTCTTGGTCAACCAATGTTTCCGGCAGATCCAATTTAACTTTGTCTGCCAATGTGTCCAGCAATTCGTTGCGCATGTCGCGTTTTGCCGCTTCGTCATATTGTTCGTTGATGATTTTGCGGATGTGTTCGCGTAATGCTTCGACGGATTCTTGACCAACCTGTTTTGCCAATTCGTCATTTAATTCAGGCAAGATATGTTTGCGAATTTCATGGATTTTTACCGCGAAACGTGCGTCTTTGCCCGCCAGGTTTTCTGCATGATAGTCCGCAGGGAATTTAACGTTTACATCAAATTCATCGCCGATTTTGTGACCGATAATTTGGTCTTCGAAGCCTGGGATAAATGCGCCAGAGCCTAAAATCAGGTGATGTTTGGATGCTTCGCCACCGTCAAATGCAGTGTCGCCAATAAAGCCCTTGAAATCAATAACCGCTGTGTCGCCGTTGGCAGCCTTGTATTTTTCATCCTGTTTTTCAGCGGTGCTGCGTGATTTGCGGATGTTTTCCAATGCTGTTTCAACTTCTTTTTCGTCCAGTTTTGCAATTTTTTTAGTTACTGTGATTTTTTCTAAATCAATCGCAGGTAATGTTGGCAAAATGTCAAATTCCATGGAATATTCTGCATCTTGACCAACTGTCCAGCCGGACAAGTCAACCTTTGGTGCGCCGGCAAGACGGATTTTTTTGTCTGCTACATAGGCTTCCAGGTCGCGGTTCATTAATTTATCAATCGCTTCGCCGTATGCGGATGCATTGTATTTCTGGCGCAGGATGTTTAATGGAACTTTACCTGTGCGGAAACCAGGCATTTTAACCTTTTTGCCGTATTCTAATAAAATTTCGTCGGCGGCTGTCTGCAATTCATCAGCAGAAATCAGGCCGTTTACAGAATAGTGTAAATCTTTGATTTTTTCTTTTTTAAACATATGTTTCCCCTAAAGCTTATCTTGTAAGATTGCCGTGTGATTATACACTGTTTTTTAATGAAAGCAATAATAAAAATCCCCCAAATGGGGGATTGAATTCCACAAACGAAAATATTAACGTTTGCTGAACTGTGTAGAACGACGAGCCTTGCGGAAACCGTAGTGCTTACGTTCAACGACACGGCTGTCGCGGGTCAAGAATCCAGCAGCCTTTAATGTGGCACGTAATTCTGGTTCTTTCTTTTCCAATGCTTTGGAAATACCGTGTTTAACAGCGCCAGCCTGGCCGGATAAACCACCACCGTCTACAAATGCAACGATGTCGTATGCAGTTTCGCGTTTTGTAACGCCAAATGGCTGGGCGATAATCATCTGTAATACAGCGCGACGGAAATATTCCGCAGATGCTTTGCCATTAACGATGATGTTGCCTTTGCCCGGCATCAGATATACGCGTGCAACAGAATCTTTACGTTTGCCAGTTGCGTATGTTGCGTCGTTTAATTTTGGTGCAACAACAGGTGCTTTTTTAGCAGTTGTTTTTGTTGTTGCAGCCTTTTTAGTTGTTGTTTTTGTGGCTGTCTTTTTTGCTTCTGCCATTATTCGCCCCTTTTGTTTTTACGATTTAATGATGCGAAATCAATAACGACTGGGTTTTGTGCTGCGTGTTTGTGTTCTGCGCCTGCGTATACGTGCAATTTGTTCAAACGTTTGTTTGCCAATGCAACCGCAGTACGACGACCCATCATACGTTTAACAGCATTTGTAACCAGTTTTTCAGGTTTTTCGTCGCGCATCTGGCCCAAGGTGCGTGATTTCAATGAACCAGTCCACAATGAGTGCCAGAAGAAACGATCTTTGTCGGCTTTGTGGCCAGACAAAGCAACCTTGTCAGCGTTGATAATGATAACGTGGTCACCACAATCCATGTTTGGTGTCCATGTTGGCTTGTTCTTGCCACGCAGGATGTTTGCAGTATATGCTGCCAAACGACCCAGTGTGCAATTAGTTGCGTCAATCAGATACCATTTGGCTTCTAATTCGCACTTTTTTAACGATTTTGTCGCTGCCATTTTTGTTTTTCCTTAAGTTTTTTAATTAAAGCGTGGGTATTATGACTGAAACCTGCAGAAATGTCAAGAAAAATTAATACGGTATTATTGTACCGCGGTTAAGTGTGGTAAAACAAAACGCCCGTGCGGGCGTTTGTTTAGATTGGTAATACAATTCGGACACGCAGACCGCCCAAATCACTGTCTTCTAGGAATATTTGTCCGCCATGATTTTCAAATGCGGTTTGTGCAATAGATAATCCTAGTCCTGTGCCGCCGGTGTCAACACCACGGGCTTCGTCCAGGCGGACAAATGGGCGCATTGCATCTTTCTTTTTGTCGTCTGGGATGCCTGGACCATCGTCTTCGATGATGACTTCTAGGTGATCTTCAAAGTCGTGTTCACTGATTTTTACCGTTGTTTTTGCATATCGGGCCGCGTTTTCAATAACGTTGGCAAATGCGCGCGCCAATGCCATCGGACGGGCATAAAACTGTACAGGGGTTTCTGGAAAATCTGTTATGATTTTCTTGTCTGGGGCGGCATCACGCACAGTGCGAATAAGTATTGGCGGTAATTCTGTCGCCTGCTCTATCTCTGGCATTTCGCCACGTGCAAACGCCAGGTATCCGTTTACCATTTCTGTCATGCGATCAATGTCACGGATTAAGTCTGCATCTGTTGCGCCGCCTGTTTCAATGTTCAAGCGCATACGGGTCAGTGGCGCTTTTAAGTCATGACTGACCGCATTTAGCATGTCTGTACGTGTGCGATTATAGCGGTTCAGGCGTTCCTTCATCGTTATCATCGCGGTGGCGGCTTCACGGATTTCTTTTGAACCGGTTGGTTCAAAGCCAGGTGCATCCAGACCACGTCCAAAACGACCGGCGGCACGCGCAATGCGACGGATACTGCGTGTGTGGATTATAATAAATGGTGTTACCAATATTGATACAATTAACATTGCACCAATCAGCCAGATTATAAATACTTCGGTACTGGTGGAATAAATGCGATAAAGCGATGTGCCAAATGTGGCAATCTGGTTGTCGCGGGTTGGAATATCTATATAGACCAAGCGTTTGTCTTTGTCCATATAAATGCTGGCGGGACGTTTTAGGCGCTTGGATAATTCGGATGCCAATTGACCTGTTTCAGTGGCATCATTGTCGTTGTGTTTTGGTCGGTTAAGTGTTGGATTTATGGATACGTTTATCCCGATGTCACGTGCCATGTGATGGACGGCATCCATGTTTCCAGAATCCATAAAATTCATCATGGTTGTTACTTCACCTGCCAGTGTTCGTGCCAATGTGCTATGAACGCGGGACCAATGATTTCCAAAAAATGCGTTCGCAACAATAACCTGGGCGATGACCAGTGGAACAAGTATCATTAAAATAGTACGGGCCAAAAAACTGCGTGGCATTAATCTCATATTACATATCCCCATTGTTAGCGGCGGTGTTAATCAGTTTATAACCACGACCGCGAATTGTTATTATGTCTAGATTTGATAATACTATATTTAATTTCCCGCGCAAGCGTTTTGCAACCATTGGGGCGGCGGCTGTTATATTGCCAACGGGATGCGTTAACGCATATAGTAATTTCTTTTCTTCACCAGACAATGCCAACAACTGGGATGTGCCGTTTGTGGTGATGAAAAATTCGTCATTGGCAAAGGTCAAGCCGTTTGGCATTTGGGCGGCGTGCGTGTCATTGCGTTTGATTATGTTGTTCAGTCGCAAGACTAATTCCCGCATTTGAAATGGTTTGGCAAGATAATCATTTGCCCCGCAACTAAGGCCGTCAATGGTGTTTTCCGCGCCGGTCATTGCGGTTAGCATTAGCACAGGTGTTGTGTCGCCATTGCTGCGGATTTGTTTTAATAATGTTAGGCCATCCATCCCGGTCATCATCCGATCCAGGACAAGTGCATCAACCGAGATACGCTTTAAAATATCGATTGCATTTTCTGCGGAATTGGCGGTTATAACGTTAAATCCTTCGTTGCGCAGCCCCCGCCCCAGCGCCCCGCGCAGGATATCGTCATCATCAATAACAAGAACAGTTTTGTTTTTCATGTGTGGTCTGTGTGTAAGTGTTGGTGGTACGTGTAAAGCCCTTACACATACCACGATTATTTGTCCAGCGGTTCAACCGCATATTCGCCCGGCTGAATCATCATATATGGGCTGTTTGCGCCGTTGTTGCCGTCTTCGCCCAAAATAGATGCGCGGAATTGCATGCCACCGGTTGTGAATTCTGTTTTAAATAGTGCGTAACCTGTGCCGCCACCGGTGGTTGGCCCTTGCATCCCAAGTGAATAATAGCCGCCTAAAATCCCGTAATCCAAATCGATGTAGTCCAAGCTAACGATTAATGAAACGCTGCTGATGCCGTCACTGGTCATGTTGCAGGCAAATTCGCGGTTTGATAATACCGCTTCGGAATTAACGGGTACCATTAAATCCATAACGGTTGGTTCGCAAACGCGGTCAATTCCATTTACCAAGAAATCATATGTCATGCCAACGGTTGCCTTGGACAGGCCGGTTGAAACACTAACCTGGGAAATAGTGGCCTTTGGGATTTTTACCATTGCATTTGCAATACCACTGCGTACAGGGAACGAAATTCCAGATTGCAAGCAATCGCGCGAGAACGGGTCAGCTTCGCAAATATAAAGGCGCGAATGTGCGTTCATCATAAACATGTTTGCCAGGCTGTTGAACAAAAATGCGCGGGTTATACGGTCATTTAAGCGTGTGCAGCCAAAATTACGACAAATTACCATTGGACGATTAGCGAACATAACCCCAGGATGAGCCATTTCTTCGGCAGCGCGGGCATCTATGATATTCTGGTCATAGTCCAGGCTATCTGCGCGGTCCATGAATTCAGTTTCTGGGATAAAATTAGGGTCGTCTGGGTATGCATAGTACGACTGAACCGGTGTTTCGGTATATATTGTTTGAAAATTATCCATTACAATATCAGTGTTTGCGTGCGCGTTTGGTGCAATCAAAGCCAATATAAAACCGGTTAAAAAGAATCTTTTCATTTGTGCTGCCCTTTTTCTCTTATGACGGATTTTAGAACATTTTATATAATTGTGTCAAAACAAAAATATTTTTATTGAAAATTGATTGTCGTTTGTTCTAAGTTAAATGCGAAAAGAGTATTTTTTATGAAAGGTGGAATCAATGGTTGATCTTATTATTGGTGGGGAATCTGGGAAATTACATGCGGTTTATCACAAATCTGTAACACCGGGCGCGCCGTTGGCGGTGGTCTTGTCTGGTAATCCGCGTCAGAAATATCACATGAACGATCGTGTGTCCTATGCGATGTTTCGTGCGTTTATGGATATTGGATTTTCGGTTGTGCGATTTAATTATCGCGGTGTCAATGATTCCGAAGGGGCAATTGGCACAACTGCCGAAAATATGTTAGATATTGCGACGGTAATTGATTGGATTCAAAATCACAATGAAGACAGTGATCAGATTTGGTTGGCGGGACATCAATTGGGGGCATGGTATGTATTACAGGCAATGATGCGTCGTCCTGAAATTTCAGGTTTTGCATTGGTTTCGCCGGATTCTTCGGTGTCTGATTTTGCGTTTTTATCGCCACGTCCGAACCGTGGATTGTTGTTACAGGGTGCGAACGAGTCAGATGATGCGCGCGCATTTGCGACACATTTGACCCAGGTCTTGAAAAAACAAGCCCAAATAGATTTGGAAACAATTCGTGTTAAAAATTCAGACGCTAATTATAGTCAGCCTGCTGATTTACGCCAAATGTATAATGATTTAAAGGCGTATGTTGGACGTGAAAGCGAAGAAGATAAGTTGTTATAAATTATGATGAACAAAGAAAGATTCTTGGATGCTAATATCCCAGACGAAATGGCGGCGACTATTCGTCCGCGTTCGTTGGCGGATTTTATTGGTCATGAAAGTTTGAAACAAAACCTGTCGGTGTTTGTGTCGGGGGCGCGTTCGCGGGCCGAGGCGATGGATCATGTATTGTTATATGGGCCGCCGGGATTGGGGAAAACAACGCTGGCGCATATTGTTGCAAACGAATTGGGGACTAATTTCCGTGCAACAGCAGCGCCCATGCTTACCAAACAAGGCGATTTGGCGGCTATTTTAACGTCACTTGAACCGATGGATGTGTTGTTTATTGATGAAATTCATCGTTTGCCAACGGCGATTGAAGAAGTCTTGTATTCTGCGATGGAAGACTTTAAATTGGATATTATGCTGGGTGAAGGACCCAGTGCAAAAAGTGTTAGAATCGACCTGCCCCCGTTTACGTTGGTGGGTGCGACAACCCGTACGGGACTGTTGTCTAATCCATTGCGGGATCGTTTTGGTATTGATTTACGTTTAACATTTTATTCGCCAGATGATTTAGCAAAAATCATCCAGCGCAGCGCAAATATATTGGGTACACCGATTGATAGCGATGGGGCATTGATGCTGGCGCGGTCGGCGCGTGGAACACCACGTATCGCAAATCGATTGTTAAAGCGCGCGCGTGATTTCGCAGGTGCTTTGTCTAAGAGCCAGATTACATCTGATATTATCAAAACCACCCTGTTCCAGTTGCATATTGATGAATGCGGCTTGGACGAAATTGATCGCGAATATATGAATACGATTATTAAGCATTATGCCGGTGGACCGGTGGGGATTGAAAATCTGGCGGCAGCATTGTCTGAGCCAAGTGACACAATTGAAGATGTTATAGAGCCGTATTTGATGCAGCTGGGGTTTGTTCAGCGTACACCACGTGGGCGTATTATCACAGATGCCGGTTATAAACACCTGGGGCTGGAGAAGTAAGTAAATGACAGCTCATATTTTCCCATTTACAATTGCATATGCTGATACCGATGCCGAAGGGATTGTTTACCATGCGCGTTATCTGGAGATTGCAGAACGTGCGCGTATGAATTGGTTGCGGGGTCGCGTGGTCGCCGATGGGGATATTGGATTTGTTGTGCGCGAATTAAATATTAAGTATTTACAACCTTTAAAGGTTGGTGATGAATTTGTTGTTGAAACAACAATGACGGATATTGGCCCGGCATCGGTTAAAGTTGAACAAAAGTTTGTGAAAGATGGAATAATTTCTGCTATAATAAATATTAAGGTTGCGTATTTGGGGGCAAACATGCGTCCCAAGAAGATACCCGAAGATTTTATTCGTGGATTAGAGTAAAAAACAAAAGAAAAGGAAGGGAAAATATGGAAAATAATTTTTCGCTGTTAAGTTTATTTACAGGCGATTGGATGACTGTTTTTGTGTCATTGGTTTTGGTGGTATTCAGTGTTTTGTCATGGGCGGTGATTGTGGAAAAGGTTCGTCTGTGGCATGGGCAAAAAAGAAATCCGGTAAAAATGAAGCCAAATGAAAATTTGGATGTATTTATTCGCCCGTTTGATAAAAATTTGTGGTTTTTGTCGATGGTTGCATACATTTCACCGTTTATTGGTTTGTTTGGAACGGTTTGGGGGGTTATGGATTCGTTCGCGTCCATTGGTATTAATCAATCGGTTAGTATTGGTGTTATTGCGCCAGGGCTGGCGGTTGCGTTGGGTACAACGGCGTTGGGCTTAATTGCAGCAATTCCAGCAGCAATTGCGCATCAGATTTATACTAAAAAAGCCGACGATTTATACGAACGTCTGGAATGTGCGTGCAAAGAATTAAAAAAATAATGGTGAAATAGATGTCCAGACTAAGACGCAGAAATTCAGATGCATCAATTCAATTAACACCCATGATTGATGTTATGACGGTGCTGTTGGCGGTGTTTATGGTGACGACGCCTATGATGACAACGGGGATTGATTTGAATTTGCCACGTGCAGGCGCATCTGCGATGACGGGTAACGATCACGCAATTCAAATCAGTGTCGACAAGGGTGGAAATTATTACTTGTCTGAAACAAAACTGTCACGCGATGAAATTGTAAAGCGCGCCATTGCGATGCGTGGCGAAAATCCACAATTGACGATTATGATAAGTGGTGATGCCGCCGCTGACTATGGTGCGGTTATGTCGATGATGGGCAAATTAAAAGATGCAGGATTTCAAAAGGTCGGACTGCGAACACAGCCAGAATAAGTTATTATGATTGTGGATAAACATTTTAATCTTGAAAACATATTGGTGTCTGTGGCGGGGCACTTGGTCGTGTTGGCGGTGCTGGTGACGTCGGCTGCGATTATTCTGGAACGCGCCCAGTTGGTAACCCCCGACAGGATTGAAATAATAGAAATTGATTTGGATAGTGTTAAAATTTCTGGCGATGAAACGAGACTGCAAAATGCAAATGCAGATGTCGCCCCAGAGAAAGTAAAAGAAGAAAAACCAGAACCAAAATCACAGCCAGAACCGGAAAAAATAGAAGAAAAGCCAATAGAAGAACCGACGTTGGTGGAAGAGCCTGAAAAAGAACCAGAGCCAGAAAAAAAAGAAGAAAAGCCAAAGCCGGTCGAAGATAAAAAAGTTGAACCGACCCCTGCCCCAAAGAAAAAGCGTGTTGTTCGCGTTAATCGAGAAGTGCTTAGTTTAGATAGAACAATGACAGTGTCGGTTGTTGATGCACTGCGGGTGGCGATGACGCGTTGCTGGGTCGTCGATACAACGCGTGCCGATATTGGCGATATTCGTGCGGTGGCACATTTAACAATGCGCAGAAATGGTACAGTGCGTGACGTTTGGTTTGAATCTGAGGCGCGCGCGGAAACCGATCCTGCATTTGCATACGTTTTGGAAACAATTCGCGATGCGATTAATACGTGTCAGCCATTAAATATGCTGCCGAAAAATGAATATGCTAAGTGGGAAAAAATTCAATTAACTTTTTATCCAACCAGTGGTAAGGTTATGTAGCATAAAGCCCGAGGGAGAGAGAAAACCAAAGGCACGCACAATGAAAAAATATTATTCCGAGAACTGGTATCAAGCAACTGACAAGTTTGTTAAAAATGCATCTGGGGTTTCAGATGTCAAATGGTGTGTTGCAGATAAACATGAATTTGATATTCCATATGCTTTGATTGGACATGGGCCGAATAAGATTGTTATAAATTCTGGGGTTCATGGCATAGAAGGCTATTTCGGCAGTGCTGCGCAAAATATGTTTTTAGATAAGTTTGCGCCAGCATTGAATAAAGATTTTCTTAGAAAATATACCATATGTTTGATTCATGTTATTAATGGTTGGGGGATGCAAAATCGTATGCGCGAGGTTGCAGATACAACACGTGGTGGTTTAGTGGATTTAAATCGTAATTTTGGTGTGGATTTTTCTTCACCAGAAACCCTGCCCCAGAATCCAAAGTATGAATTGGCGCATGATTTATTGCTTTCTAAGCCCGATGCGGTTCAAAAGAAAAATGCACTGAAATCTTTTCGTTCAGAACATTTGCATGATGGCGCGTGGGATGCAATAAGTTTTGGTCAGTACAAACATCCGTACGGTTTGTTTTATGGTGGGGCGGCGCCGATGCTTGAAAATAAAATGGCGTTACATATTTATGATGAAATTATGCGTGATGCAAAATCGTTAACATCAATTGGTCTACATACAGGGTTGGGACGTTTTGATAGAAAACGTGGACGTGTTACCGGTCAGTTATTGGTGTCGCATCCAACCCAGCATAAAAATTCACAGTATTTTAAAAATATTTTTTCAGACGTTGTTTCAGACGAGCGCGCTGTAGATGGGCCAGTGTTACTGGGGGATTTGGTCGATTGTCTGGAAATGCGATATGGCACAGAAGATATGCCTGTGTATACGGCAGACTTTGAAATTGGAACGGGGGAATTCCCGATTATGTCCCCGATTTATAAGCGTATGGATATGGGGGATGCGCGATATGATTTGTTGAATTACGGTAAAATAAGTTCGCAAACATTGCAAAATTTAACAGAAAGTTGGTATCCATCGGATGTTCGGTGGCGCGGCGATGCATTGCACCAAGCTTGGTTGTTATTCCAAGGGATTGTTACAAATACAAGATAAAAAACACGTCCCCGCAGGGACGTGGTGCAGACACACGATAAGCCGGATTCTGTTCTGCCGAAAACCCAGTTTCTTTCGAAAACCAAGTAATGGTAGTGGGTATGATTAATCTGCAATTTGTGTTGCCACAATTGTCAAGCCTTCTACCCGCCCCCAATGTGGGACACATATAGGGGGCCTATTTGAAGTTGCTGCGCACAGAGATTGCCCGTTTCACTCGAATTTAATCGTTTACGTCACTGTTGCTCTAATCGTCGGGTCGCCCCGCCCGGTATATTAGCCGGTGTGCTGTCCCAAGCAGTCCGGACTTTCCTCTACCTGGCTAAGTCGCCAAGCGCCATACCCTGTGTGTCGTACAGGGTGTTATGATAGCATGAATTTACAAAATGGCAATTTATTTCTTAGCGCCCTGGCTGCGGGCGGATTTTAACGCATGATTTAGCGCCGCGCGGGCAATTTGGCGAATTTTTGGTGCAAATGTTCGCATATTCATAGTATCTGCGACAGTGTTCCCAAACAGGGTTGCGATATAGTCCAATTGTGTTGGTGCGATTGTGTAAACTTCGCTGGTTATGTCATTTATGTTTAAATCTTGGACTGGTTCACGCATAGTAATTCCCCCTATTCGCACATAATTTATCATAAAATGTACCCCGTTTCAGTCAAAAATTTAAAAATTTTCTTAATTTTATCCTTGCTTATTTTAAAATCCGTCACTATATCATAAAGTAACTTGACTGAAAGGTGCGAAATTGCTATATATTTCGTGATAAAATAAGGAAAGAAGTATGTTAAAAAATGTAATTGGTAAATTATTGGGTTCTGCAAATGACAGAATCATTAAAAACTATGATAAAACAGTATCTTTAATCAATGATTTAGAACCAAAATATCACGCGATGAGCGACGATGAACTGCGCGCACAAACAGTTGCTTTGCGTGAACGGTTGCAAAAAGGCGAACGCGAAAAAGACGTTTTGCCAGATGCGTTTGCATTAGTGCGTGAAGCATCGGTTCGTACCATCGGTCTGCGCCATTTTAATGTTCAAATGATTGGTGGTATGGTTTTGACCAATGGGCAAATTGCAGAAATGAAAACTGGTGAAGGTAAAACACTGGTGGCAACGTTGGCAATGTTCTTGAAAGCACTGCATGGCAAGGGTGCGCATCTGATTACAGTAAATGATTATTTGGCATCGCGTGACGCAGAGTGGATGGGACAAATTTATCGTTTCTTGGGGTTGTCAGTTGGGATTATTCAACACGATATGACCGATGAAGAACGACGCGAAGCATATAATTGCGATATTACATATGTAACTAATTCGGAACTGGGCTTTGATTATCTGCGTGATAATATGAAGTTTTCTAAGGCACAACAGGTGTTGCGCCCGTTCTTTTATGCGATTGTCGACGAAGTTGACAGTATTTTGATTGACGAAGCCCGCACCCCGTTGATTATTTCAGGGCCGGCCGAAGACACCAGTGAACTGTATGCGCGTGTTGACGATGTTGTTGTACAATTGGGTGACACAGACTTTGTCAAAGATGAAAAAGACAGACATGTTACATTAACAGAAAGTGGCGCAGATAATGCAACACGTTTATTAAAAGATGCAGGCCTGTTGGTTGGGGATAATTTGTATGCATCTGAAAATGCTGCATTGGTTATGCATATTCAACAATCGTTATTAGCGCATCATTTATATCAGAAAAATGTTAACTATGTTGTGCGTGATGGCGAAATATTAATCGTTGATGAATTTACAGGACGTGTTATGACCGGTCGCCGCTTTGGCAAAGGGCTGCACCAGGCAATCGAAGCCAAAGAACATGTCGCGGTTCAGCCTGAAAATCAGACAGTGTCCAGTATTTCATATCAAAATCTGTTCCGTTTATATCCAACATTGTCTGGTATGACGGGAACTGCAATGACCGAAGCAGCTGAATTCGAAGAAATTTATAAGTTGCGCGTGGTATCTATTCCAACAAATCGTCCGGTGGCACGTGTTGATCATCACGATGAAATTTATCGCAACAAAGATGAAAAATACGATGCGATTATTAAGCAAATCGAAGATTGTTTGAAACGTAAACAGCCTGTTCTGGTTGGTACGGTTTCAATTGAAAAGTCCGAAGAGCTGGCACAAATTGTGCGCAAAAAATTGGGAATTGAACCGGCTGTTTTAAATGCTAAACATCACGAATCCGAAGCAAAAATTGTTGCCCAGGCGGGTGCGCCCGGTGCGGTTACAATTGCAACAAATATGGCAGGACGTGGTACAGATATTAAATTGGGTGGTAATGCCGAAGAATTAATTGCAAACCTGGATTCCACAGCAGAAGATTACGAAGACAAAAAGAAGGAAATCTATGCGACAATCGAAGCCAATAAAAAACAGGTCTTGGATGCGGGTGGTTTGTATGTAATTGGCACAGAACGTCACGAATCGCGTCGTATTGATAACCAGTTGCGCGGTCGTTCTGGTCGCCAGGGTGACCCGGGGGATTCTAAATTCTTTTTGGCGTTGGACGACGATTTGATGCGTATATTTGGTGCAGCGCGTTTGCAAGGCATGTTAACAACGTTGGGCTTGAAAACAGGCGAAGCAATTACGCATCCATGGATTACAAAAGCCTTGGAAAAAGCGCAAAAACGCGTTGAAGCACGTTATTTCGAAGCACGTAAAGAATTGTTAAAATATGATGACGTTGCAAATGAACAACGTACTGTTATCTATAAACAACGTGATGATTTAATGACGTCAGAGGATTTGACATCGTTGGCTCATGAAATGATTGGGGATGTTGTTGAAATGATTTGTGAAAATAATATCCCAGAAAAAGCACATCAGATGGACTGGAACGTGACGGGTATTCATGATGCGATGATGCGTGTGTTCGCGTTGGATATTACTGACATTGAAAAATGGAAAACTGATGAAAATATCACTGAACGCAAAGCATATGAAACATTGGTTAATTTGGCAATGCGTCGTTATCAGCACCAAGCAACCAAGTATGGTCCAGAATTAATGCAAATGGCATCCCGCCAGATGATGTTGGGCGCATT
The DNA here is from genome assembly GCA_045546155.1 of Candidatus Enterousia sp. Classification (GTDB taxonomy): domain Bacteria; phylum Pseudomonadota; class Alphaproteobacteria; order Rs-D84; family Rs-D84; genus Enterousia. The sequence goes on along the minus strand of JAZQCG010000002.1, from coordinate 136,266 downwards.
GGATGCAGTATGGAAAAAACATTTGCAACAGATGGATTATTTGCAAAGCGCGATTGGATTGCGTGGATATGCCCAGAAGAATCCACTTTATGAATACAAAAACGAAGCATTGGATTTGTTCAAAAATACGATTAATAATTTCAAGATTATGTCAGTGTCTTATATTAGTCGTATGGAATTAACACGCGAAGATGTTAATGCCACAGAAAAACAGCGCGCAGAACGCGATGCAGCATTGAATCAGGCGACCGGTGACAGTCGTCGCAATGCGCCCTGCCCGTGTGGTTCGGGACAAAAATATAAGCATTGCTGTGGCAAATTACACTAAACAATGTACATCCCCACAAAACTGTGGGGATTTTATTAAGAATATTATCCTTGAATTCATTATAAGAGTTTTGATAGTATGCAACCAAGGTAATTTGGTGTGCGCTATGTATAAAATTGTGTTCTTGATTAGTAATTTGGTTGTGTATTTTGTGCCGGGACATAATCGTCGACATGTATGGCGTGGTCGGATAAATATGTTTTTATTTAGACCGTCTATAAAGCGTTTTGTAAAACGTGTTTATGCGGAACGTGTTGAAAAAATTGAATTTATACGCCAAATTACACTTAATCGTATGGTGTGCTGTGTTAACGATAAATATTTTATAAAAATTTTTAGAAACGTTACAGTAAAGCAGTTGCGTGATTATGCTTTCTTGGTTAATTACATTAGACCGCACATAAAAGCAAATGTACCGATGGTTGTGGTTGATAAAAAAATACCAATGTATGTTTGTGAACGTGTTGCAGGACGACATATCACAGATTTTGATTCTGAATTTATTCATGAAAATCAACGAAAAATCTTAAAACAGGTACATGGTATAATTCGTCAATTGCAACGAATAAAAGTTGATGAGATACCAAACAAAGAACGCTTTATGAACAGTATGCAAGAACGAACGGTTGAACAACCGTGTAAACATCCAAAACAGGTGCTGGCGCATTTTGATTTAAATATCCTGAATTTGTTGTTTGATGATGAATTAAATGTTTGTGCGGTCATAGATTGGGATACACTTTCGATTGCTAATAATCCAACCACAGATACAACAATATTTTTGAAATATTGGAATCGATACAAAAGAAAGTATGGGCTGGATAAAATTAGTGAAAATAAATAGGAAATATCGGTTGCCCTGGGGTGGGATTTTTGCTATTGTTGCGATATGCAAAATCAATTTATTCATCTTAGAACACATTCGCGATTTTCAGTTGGCGCAAGTACCTTGAAAGTTAAGGATATTCCGGCGTTGTGTATTGCTGCGGGGATGTCTGCGTGCGCATTAACAGATACTAATTTAATGTCTGGGTGTGCAGAATTTTCCGATGTTATGCCGAAAAATAAAGTACAACCAATTATTGGTGTTGAAATATCGCTAAATCATCATAATGCAGAACCAAAAATCTTGCGCGCGACATCGTTGTCAAAGATTGTTTTGTTGGCGCAAAATCATGCTGGGTATTTAAATCTGTGCGAATTGAACCGTATTATGTACATGCGTGGCGACAATCATCATTTGGGGCCATATGTTTCAACAGATGAATTGCAAACGCACAGCGACGGTTTGATTTGTTTGTCTGGGGCACATTTGGGGCCAATCGGCATGGCGATTTTAAATGGCCAAGATGCCCAGGCCAAGATTTATGCAAAGCAATTATTAGAAATCTTTGGAAATCGTTTTTATATGGAAATTCAACGACATGGTTTGGAAAATGAAATTAAGACCGAACCAATGTTCTTGGAAATTGCACAAGAATTAAATATACCAATTGTTGCAACAAACGATGTGTGTTTTGGTTCGGATTCAGACTATGAACCGGCTGATGCGTTGGGGTGCGTGTTGGGTCAGACCAAGGTAATAGATCCAGAACGTCCACGTAAATCATCTGAACAATATTTTAAATCAAGCGAGCAAATGTGGGAAATTTTTTCTGATTTGCCAGAAGCGTGTGAAAACACATATAAAATTGCGCAACGCTGTGGTTTTATGGTGAATGTTCATGAAAAACCTTTGTTGCCCCGTTTCGGTGACGATTTGGAAACCGAGTGTCAGATGTTGCGCGACAATACCATGAACGGTCTTAAACGTCGACTGGAACAACATAATATCACAGATACCGCCCCATATTATGAACAGGCAGAATTTGAACTGGGGGTTATTATCGGGATGGGATTCCCGGGGTATTTTTTAATCGTTGCGGACTATATTGAGTGGTGCAGAAACAATGATGTTTTAACAGGCCCAGGACGTGGTTCGGGTGCGGGCTCGATTGTTGCGTGGGCATTGGGGATTACAAATGTTGATCCGTTGAAATATGGTTTGCTGTTTGAGCGTTTCTTGAACCCGGATCGTATTTCAATGCCGGACTTTGACGTTGACTTTGAACCAACTGGGATTGAACGGGTATTAGCATACGTTTGCGATAAGTATGGTCATGATTCAGTATGTCGTATTATTACATTTGGTTCACTTCAGGCGCGTGGTGCAATTCGTGATATTGGACGTGTGTACGGATTGCCCTATTCTAAGTCCGACCGTTTATCAAAGTTAATTCCACAGGATGCAAAAACATTAAAAGATGCGGTTAGTGTTTCAACTGAAATTCAGGATATTTTGAATCAAGATGAAGATATGAACAAGGTCGTTACAGTTGCCGAAGAATTAGAAGGCAGTTTGCGCAACCTGGGGCAACATGCGTGTGGCGTTGTTATTGGTGACAGACCTACAACTAAAATCGCACCGGTTTATCGTGATCCTGCGAACCCGTTGCCGTCATGTCAATATGATGGAAAGTATCTGGAAAAATCAGGGCTGATTAAGTTTGACTTTTTGGGGTTGGAAACATTGGTTGTGTTAAAATATGCAACGCGATTGATTCAGCAAACACGTGGAATAAATATAGATTTGGATCAAATTCCAACCGATGATGAAAAAACAATGCGTTTGTGGCAACAGGGATTAACCGAAGGTATATTCCAGTTTGATGCCCCGTTTGTTCAGCAGACGTTGCGTAAAATGCACCCAACAAGTTTCTTGGAAATTTCTGCATTAAATGCGTTGAACCGTCCGGGCCCAATCGCATTTATTCCCCAGTTCATTGCGCGTATGCATGGTGAAGAGCCAATCGAATATGTTCATCCAAAGGCAGAGCCAATCTTAAAAGAAACATATGGTATTATTGTTTATCAAGAACAGGTTATGCAGCTAACGCGCGCATTGGCAGGCTTCACACGCGGTCAATCGGACAACGTGCGTAAGGCGATGGGTAAAAAAATTATTGCCATGTTGGACGAACTGGAAGGTAAATTCTATGAAGGGTGTGAAAAAGAAGGCACACTGGATCGTGCAACGGCAAAAGATTTGTGGGAAAAGTTTAAGGAATTTGCCAAGTATGCATTTAATAAGTCACACGCGATTGCGTATTCAATCGTTGCCAATCAATGCGCGTATTTAAAGGCAAACTATACCCCAGAATTTTTAGCGGCATCTATGTCCAGTAATCTGAACGATACAGATCAGTTGGCAATATTTGTTGATGACGCCAAAACTAATTTTAATATTCAAATTGTTCCGCCAGATATTAACCAAAGTGAATCTTTGTTTACGGTTCGTGACGGCAAAATTATTTATGGCTTAGCCGCCCTAAAAGGTGTTGGGACAGCGGCGACAGATTTGATTGTTGCAGAACGTAATGCAAATGGAAAATTCAAAAACCTTACCGACTTTGCAAAGCGTTGTGCGCATATTATGAACAAACGAATTCTGGAAGCTTTTGCCAAGGTTGGGGTTTTAGATTCTCTTGAACCAAATCGTGCAGCCATATATATGAACGCAGATGCGATATTGTTGTATGCTGCAAAATCAAAAGAAAGTGCCAGCGCGTTGTCTTTGTTTGCAAATACAGTCGAAGACGATGTTGCCGAAGATAGGTTGCACAAAAATTTGCCAAAAACTACACCGTGGACGTTTAATCAAAAATTGGAAAATGAATTGTCTGCGTTGGGATTTTATATTTCGGCACACCCATTGGATCAATACAAAGGGTTGATTGCGCGTGCAGGATTGGCAACCAGTGCGACATTAGAAGCATTAGGCGACCGAAAAGCAGTTCAGATTGCAGTAACGGTTAATTCATTTGGTCGTCGTCGTACCAAGACCGGCAAAGAAATGATAACCATTAATGCATCAGACAGTTATGGTAATATTGATGCGGTTGCATTTGGGGATTCAGCAATTGAATTTGCCCAGATTTTAAGCACAGAAACAGTTGTAATATTGTCTGGCAAGACATCGGCGCGTGATGATCGGGTGTCTATATTTGTTGATTCTATTATTCCTTTGTCACAATGGGTGGCAAAAATAGCGCGCAAGATTAGCTTAGACATTTGGGACGCCACAGCATTGGCAGACGTCAAAAAAGCATTGGTGGCATTGGTGCCGGGGCATACGCGGGTGGAACTGAATCTGCATGGTGCAGACAAGATTGCGACAATGATGTTGCCGGGCGGGGTTGAGCTTGGGGCGACGACCGCTGCGGATATTGCCGCACTTGGGGTTAAGGTAGAGGTAGAATAGCCATGAAACATATACCGGTTTTGTTGGATGCTGTTTTAGATGCTTTGGGTGATATTCAAAACAAGCATATTATTGATTGTACATTTGGTGCAGGTGGTTACACGCGTGCGTTCTTAGAACGTGGCGCAACCGTGACGGCGTTTGATCGTGACCCAAATGTGTCGGCGGATGCTGAATTAGTACGTAGTGAATATGGCAATCGATTTAATTTTATTCCACATGCGTTTTCATCTATTTCAATGCTAGAAGGCGAATATGATGCGATTGTGTTTGACCTGGGGATTTCATCAATGCAGATTGATAATGGCGAACGTGGATTTTCGTTTCGTATGGATGCGCCCCTGGATATGCGGATGGATACAGTAAACCTTGTTCCGGCAGCGCAACTAATAGAACAATTGGGGGTTGAAGAACTGGCCAGCATCCTGCGAAATTATGGGGATGTTCGAAACGCTATGAATATTGCACGCGCAATCAAAAACGCAACGCCTAAGACTACGTTTCAGTTGCGCGACTTGATACATAATCCAAAAGACATTGCACCAATCTTTCAAGCGCTGCGCATTGCGGTTAATGATGAAATGGGTGAAGTTGAGCGCGCGTTGGCGGCTGTGCCGGGGCTGTTAAAGGTTGGTGGAAAATGTATTTGTGTAACATTTCACTCGATAGAAGACAGAATTGTTAAGAATACGTTTCGAACATGGACAACCGCGCCAGGCGACCCACGCATGCCATTGGTTGAAAGCGCGCCATTTGCGGCAATAAAAACGGCCCTGCCCGATGCCAAGGAACTAGAAAACAATTCGCGTGCGCGTTCGGCACACATGCGTGGCGTGATTAAATTGACCCAAGGGGATAATAAATGAAAAAATCTATAAAAGAAATGATTGCCCGCGCGGATGCGGCAAAAAAGGTTAATCCACGCGACCTGTCCAGTGACCAGGATTTAACAATTGGTCTGATGAATTTGATTGCGATTGAAAATATTGCCCCAGACAGTCAAATTGCGCAAATGGTGGCGGACACGCGTAAAAATTTAATGTCGCGGGTTGTAAAACGGGCTGAATATATTAAAAAGTCTCAGGAATTGTTGGGCACGGCAATGTCACTAATGTCGGATGGTGTGCGCGCATTTCCAAATAAAAAGCGTGCGTACGAGTGTTTTGATTCTGCGTATGAAGCGTACGCAATGTTTTGGGGACTAAATATGGGCTTTATCGATTTAAGTGACATTAAAAAAATAAGGTGTTGATTCAAATACCAAAAAAATGGTAGAATAGACCTAAGAGAGAAGCAAAGTGAAAGATTCAATGAATAAAATTTTCCGGTTTTCTGCGCTGATGGCGGCTTTTTTGGTGGCTGGTTCGGCGGATGCAGTTGGTCCACAAAATTCACGTGCGGCGGTGGCGGGTAATATCGCGCCGGCACGCGCGGCGGGGCGCGACGTAAAGCGTGGCGATGTGTCTGGCACACCACGTGCAATGGCGGCACGCACAACAACAACCTCGCGTGCGGCGGCAACCCCGACGGTTGCATCACGTGCGGGGACGGTAACCGCATCGCGTAACGCGCGCAACGCAAAAACTATTTCACGCAGTGCGACCACAATGGCGCGCAGTGCACGTTCCGCAGTTGCCCCAGTGCGCAGCGCGGTAAATGTTGCGCGTACGGGTGTGTCCCGTGCACAAATGTCACGTGCGACGGCTGTTTTTGATGATGTGTCCAAGATTGGTGGTGGTTATGCTCAATGTCGTGAAGCATATGCGACATGTATGGATCAATTCTGTGCCAAGGCCAATGATACATATCGGCGCTGTTTCTGTAGTGACCGTTTTACAGGTTTTCGTGATACCGAAGATGCCCTGGACCAGGCAAAGGTTTTATTGCAACAATTTGAAGATAACAACCTGAACGCGGTTGACAAGACCGCAGCAGAAGTTGACGCAATGTATTCCGCCACGGTTGGTGAAGCGGCAATTAAAAATGATACCAGTGGTGCGGCAAAACTGTTGGCGGAAATCGGTGATTTGATTTCTGGCAAGAAGAAAGCATCAAATTCATCTAGTTCTACGTCGCTGGGTGTAATGTCGTTGGATTTTTCGGCTGATATTGGGGACGTTTGGGGTGGTTCGTCATCATCTATATTTGGCGGCGCAAACGAAGTTGACTTTGCAAGCCTGGAAGGTGGTGATTTATTTACCCAGGTACACAAACAGTGCGCAGAAATGGTTGCAGATAATTGCCCCAGTGGTGCGGTTGCAAACATGGCAAAAAGTGCATATGGCATCATGATTACCCAGGATTGTAATGCATATGAAAGAAGCATTGATGCCAAGCGTCAACAGGTTCAAAATACAGTTCGCCAGGCTGAAAAAATCTTGCGTGAAGCGCGATTGGAAGAATATCGTGCCCATAATTCCCAGGACGTAAACGAGTGTTTAGACAAGGTGCGTTCTGCAATGTTGGCGGATACCGCCTGTGGCGCAAACTATAAGCGTTGTTTAGATCCTACGGGGGCGTTTATCAATCAGACAACGGGTGAGCCCATTTATACCGCGCGTTTGTTCCAGTTGGCAGATTTGATAAATTTAGATGGTCAAAGCGCTGATGTTCTGGGACAAAACGATACGTTCGCAAAATTTTTAGATGAACGCAAAATGTTTGCGACAACAGCCTTGGATTCATGTCGTGATATTTCTGATTTGGTTTGGACAGAATTTAAACGCGCAGCATTGATTGAAATTTCCCAGGCCCAAGAAGAAAAATTGGAATCTGTTCGTATGTCTTGTGTTTCTACGATGAAGGAGTGTTATGATACTCAATCTGGGGCCTTAAAGGACTTTGATGACACAACATCAAAAGCGGCGGGGGCAATAAGTGCGTATGCTGCAAAAGCAATGTGTAAAGATAAGGTTGTTGCGTGTGCAGCACTGTATGGTAATGAGACGGAAAATTCAGCCTGCGAATTTGATGGTAGTGGTCGTATAAGCAATGGCGCAACGTGTGGTTTGACAGCCTTGTTAAGTTTTGTTGATAATGTTGATAATACGCGTGTAGCCGAAGGTTGCGAAGATGCAATTGATGCGTATGTAGAAGAATTATGTACGCCCGAGTCAGGTGAGATGGGGTATCCGTGGAAATGTCGTAAATTGGGATTGAATACAAATGGTGTCTTTGTGGATAGTTATGATGGTTCGAATCCTGGTAAAAATTTAGCCAAAACACTTGTAGCGTACGCCATAACAAATTGTTCAGATCCAACAAAAACGGAAAAAACATATGGTAATTTGGCAACAACAGTACGGCAAAAATTACAAGTTTCTGTGGAAGATGTGGTTGACGATTTGGAAGGTCAAATGTCAACCATGTGCGAAGATCTTGAAGGAATTTGGTATTCCGCTGAGGCAAAGGGTTTTGAAGAAATGACAAATTGGTTACCTGCGTTTACAAAGGTCGCTTTTGGGGGTGAAACACCCAATAAAGACGATTTTGGCGGTATTTGTGTAGAAAACACGGCCTATGTTCAATGCTTAACCAGCAATACAGAAGGTGAAACACCAATCGCAACATGGAACGACAGTAGCCAGACATGCACACTTTCGGATACTTGGTATAAGCAACAGTGTTCTATGTTGGGAGGGTATTTTGAAAACAATATGTGCTATGTGGCGAAAACAAACAGTGGTGAATAATATGAAAAAAGCATTATATATTGGGTTTGCGTTTTTTTTGTTAATGCCGTCGTATGCTATGGCATCTGCTGGCGACACCTGGTCGGCTGCATTTAAAACATTGTCACAGTCGATCGGTAGTGGAGCTGATACGGATTCTAGAAATAAAACACGGCCAACGTTTGATGCGGGTGATTTTGTTATGAAATCTGCATTGGCGGGACTGGGGAACGGGTCTTATGAATATGATAAAATTTATTCAATTGTAGCAGAAAAACGATTTAAAAATGGTGCGTGTTTACGTCCAGTTCAGATTTCATGTTGGGCAAGCTCTGGTTATAAGGATAATATGTCGCACACACGTTATAAAGCTAATGGTGGTGTGACGGATTGTCAGGTTTATTGTGCAGATGGTTTTACTGGTCCCGACTGTAGTACCAAGACCACAGATGCAACGTCCGATGGTTCTACAAAATCTCCTGCATCCGACTGGCGCAGTAATGCTTATTCCTTTTCTGGTCACGAAGGGGATGAGGATTATGAGGAAGCCAAATTGAAGGGCGCAATGTATGCCTATGCTCATAAATGGTACAAGAACCAGGAAGCCGATATTTTATTAGGTGTGACTAAATTTACACAAAATGGCGTGAAGGTCGCGCCGGTAACTGTTGTATGTGGTTCTAGACGTAAAAACAAAGATGATCATATCTTTGTAAAAATAAAATCCAATTCATCGGGTGAAGTATTGTTGTGTACAAACGGTTATGTTCCAAATCAGGACAAGACAGATTGTGTAGAATATAACTCGGATCAGGTTGCTGGGGTTGTTGTTCAAAACGAAAGTGGGGCGTATACAAAAAAAACAGATGAAAAACAAATGAGTTTATATGACACACTGAAGGCAAAACCGGGCTATGACGAAAAAGTCCATCAAATTATTGACACGGGTACTACATTAGTCATTGCATGTAAAAATCATTTATATGGGTTTGTGTCACCAGACTCTTTGGAGTGCATTGAGTGTATTTCAGAAAACAGCAAAAAATCTGGGGTGGCGCGTCCAGATAATGGTGTTGCATATGGCGTGTGTGTGAAATGCCCAACCGGAAAGATTTTTGATGTTAAAGAAAATCAATGTGAAGATGCGTTAGCGCTTTCTAAAAGCGATATGCAATATGGGCAAGATATGCGTACAAAATCCTCTGCGGTTGTGAATCAATGTTGGACCAAGGTATCTGACCCAGAAGATTACGAGAAATGCATATTGAACGTACAAAAATAAAAGATATCAAAAGGCTTTAAAATATATCCCCCGTTGGGGGATTTTTTGTTTTTTATACTATGGGTTTTATTTGCTGTATTTTTCCCTTGCGTGAAATTTTAAATGATATATAATATGCGCCGTGGGTTAGTAGCTCAGTGGTTAGAGCGGAGCGCTCATAACGCTTTGGTCGTGGGTTCAAGTCCTACCTAACCCACCAAGTATAAAAAAACCGGCTTTGCCGGATTTTTTTATTCTAAACCGTTCATAGATTTTAGCAATTTTAAGACAGCTTCGCGTTTGCTATCATCAGATAATTTCCAATACAACCGGATAATTTCCAGTGTTTCGTTCTTACCCATTGGGTCTTCGGCGGCCTGGGATGAAACACGCATGACGGGCTGGGAACGCGTTGTTTTTGTTTCGTCTGGCAAATTGCCCGGCAGTCCCATAAAGAAAAATGATACCGGTGTGTCCATTACGCGGCCAATATCAAACAGGCGGGATGCAGATACACGATTGCCCGCAGTTTCGTATTTTTGAACCTGTTGAAACGTAACACCACATGCATCGGCCAAATCTTTTTGTGACAGCCCCAGCATATTGCGACGCAATTGAATACGACGACCAATGTGTTCGTCTACAAATGTTGGTACATATGGTTTTCCTGGCATGTTTTTTTCTCCTGCGATTATATGATATATTTCTTATCTACCATGTAATTGTATAAATTTTCTATTATTTTGCAATTAAAAAACGTGTATAATGTTGGTGAAATATGGAGCTGTTATGAAAAAACCGTTAGTTTTATGTATAATGGATGGTGTGGGTATTAATACAAGCCCAGAAAATAATGCTGTGGCGATGGCAAACATGCCATTTTTTAACGAATTATTACAGGAATATCCGCACAGTAAACTGGATGCCAGTGGTGTTGCCGTTGGACTGCCCGCTGGCACAATGGGAAATTCAGAGGTTGGGCATATCACAATCGGTGCGGGACGCGTTGTTAATCAATTCCTGCGCCGGTTTCAGATTGAAAATTGGGATAAAAATATAGCCCTGAACGCGTTTGTTGCCGATGTACGTTCCACAGGTGGCATCGTTCATATCGCAGGGTTAATGAGTGACGGGCGCGTTCATTCCGATGTAAATGATGTTCTGGTTATTGCAAAACATGTTATTGATGCAGGCTTGCGTGTATGTATTCACTTTATCGCCGACGGACGTGACACACCGCCACAGTCCGCCAAGAAGTATATCGATTTGATTAAGGATGCTTTGGCGCCCTATTTCATGGATGGCCGTGCGATTTGGGGGACTTTGTCGGGACGGTACTATGCCATGGACAGGAACAATAATATGGACCGCACCGCATTGGCGATTGATGCGATTGCGTGTGGACGGTCTGAATATTTTGCGACAACAATTGATGCCGCGCTACAGGATGCGTATGCGCGTGGCGAAACAGATGAATTTATTAAACCGACCATCATAAAGGGCGATGTGCCGATTACAGACAAAGATGGTTTTATATTCGGCAATTATCGCAGTGATCGCGCCCGCCAAATTATGCGCGAGATAGTTAAAACAGGTGTTCGTGTGTTGTGCTTTTCACAATATGGCGAAGGTTTAAACGAAGTTTGCCCTGCACTGATTAACGATATGGTGGTTGAAAATACACTGGGGGATGTTTTGGCCGCCAATGGTTTGGCGCAATTGCGAATTGCAGAAACAGAAAAGTATAATCATGTAACATACTTTATGGATGCAGAACGCAATATTGACTATGTGGGCGGGAAAAAGATTCTGGTCCCGTCGCCAGATGTCGCGACATTTGATTTGAAGCCTGAAATGTCCGCGGTTGAAATCACAGATGCACTGTTGCCGGTATTAGGGGACTATGACGTTGTAATATTAAACTGGGCCAATGGGGATATGGTTGGGCATACGGGTAATATTGATGCCACAGTGCGTGCAATGGAAGTGCTGGATGCGCAATTGGCGCGACTGGTGTCGGCGGTGTTAAAGTTGGATGGAACATTGTTGATTACAGCAGACCATGGTAATGCAGAACAAATGTGGGATGATCAAAACAATGCTCCATGGACGGCACATACAACGAATCCAGTGAATTTAATTGTTGTGTCGAATAATCCGCCTGTAAATGTGCGTGATGGCGGTTTGGCAGATGTTGCACCAACCATGCTGAAAATCCTGGGGATTAAACAGCCAGAAGATATGACTGGCAAATCGTTGATATAAAGAAATCCCGCATGCGCGGGATTATTTTTTTCGACGTAGTGCAAAGAATTCGCGTAACATTTTTGCGGATTCGTCGGCATATTCGGGCATGTGGTGTACGGTTGGCTTCCATAAGTGTTTGTCCGTTTCATAGATTCGTGCATTTGATGTGATGCCACCGCCCTTTTCATCGGTTGCGGCAAAATATACATTTTTTATACGCGCAAATGAAATTGCGGTTGCGCACATTGCACATGGTTCAAGTGATACGTAAATATCGCAATCATCTAGAAACTTTTGCCCCAGTTTTTTGCACGCGCGGTTTATTGCGACAATTTCCGCATGCAGGGTTGGATTCTGTTTTAATTGAACCTGGTTTTCACCGCGGGCGATAATTTTGCCATCACGAACAACAACCGCGCCGATTGGAACATCGTCGTGATTGTATGCGCGCTGGGCGCAAAGTAATGCTTGCTTCATAAACTTCATACGATATACTTTAACGTATGGATTCAAAATTGCAAATTATTTCAGGACAATACAAAGGGCGCAAGTTGCGCCTGCCGCCGGATGCGCGCCCGACCCAGAATCGCGCGCGAATTGCGCTGTTTAATATGCTGGAATCAGGAATTATCGATAAATCCGCAGAATTTACAGTCTGGGATGCGTTTGCGGGGTCTGGGGCATTTGGATTAGAGTGCTTGTCACGGTATTCTAATGCGCGCGTTGTGTTCACAGACGTTGCGCCGACATCTGTGCGGACGGTGCGTGATAATTTGGCGATGTTGGGTGTGGATGCGCGCGCATCAATATTTCAAGCCGATGCAGTTGGCAATGCGCAAAAATTTGCACACAATGCAGATTTAATATTTATAGATGCCCCATATGATGAATATGAACTGGGGGGCGCATTGGTGAGTCGCATTGGACGTGTGGCGCGGTCGGGTACTGTTTTGATTTGGGAACAAGAAACAAAAAACGCCATTGCCCCAGATGAAACGGCATGGGAAATACTGCGTGACAAAACATATGGCCGGGCAAGATTCTTGATTCTGTGTAAAAAATAATAAAACACTTGATTTTTCAAAGATTTTAAGTAATAATACGCGTCGCACAGCACCCTTGGAGGCTGGGCAAAGTTAAACAAATGCTATAAAAAGGATATAAAAATGGCAATTAATATTAATGCAGAAATTCGCAATGTTGCTGGCAAGGGGGCCGCACGTAGCATCCGCAATAACAAAAATATTCCGGCTGTTATCTATGGTGAAAAGAAAGCTCCAGTTGCAATCGAATTAAACGGTCGTGAATTCGAAATGCTGGTTAAAAAGCCAGGCTTGCGGACAAAATTGTTCCAAATCGCAACTTCAAACGGCACAGAAGATGCAATGTTGATGGATATTCAATATCATCCAGTGTCTGATGCGGTTATTCATGCGGACTTTAAACGTATCGACGTTAAAAAGCCTGTTAACGTGGTTGTTCCAGTTGAAGTTATCAATGTTGAAACATCCAAGGGCTTGAAATTGGGCGGTACATTGAACTTTGCGGTACGTAAAGTTGCACTGCGTGGTTTGGTTGATGTTATCCCAGAAAAAATCACAATTGATTTGGCAGAACTGACAATTGGTGACGTGGTTCACGGTACAGACTTGGTTTTGCCAGCAGGTGTTGAATTAGGTCTGCATCAGGCTGAATTGGCATTTGCAACAATTGGCGGTAAAATGCCAGCCGAAGAAGATGATAAAAAAGCCGCAGCAATCGCAGCAGCAAAGAAATAATCAATTCTTTGGATTGTTATTAAAATCCCCCAATTTGGGGGATTTTCTTATTTATAATTTCCAATATAGATACCCATGTCATGCGCAACAGACAGTAATGGGTCGTCGGGGTCTACGTATGCATTGGCGGTGCACAGTCCTGGTATTTTTGGATCAGATGTACTGTCGCCGGCGGCAACAAATTCTGACAAAGAAACGGTTTTTACGTCGCCACAATCCAATGTTGTAATAACGTATGTTTCGCCGTTTTCAATTGCCTGTAATGCACAATCTGCGAACCGGGTTGCTAGAATCCTGTCACAGGCGGTTGTGTCCCCTGCTCGTTGGGTGTGTTCTGGGAATGCGGTGCGGTTTGTGATTCCGGCCGCGGTTAGCTTGCGCGAAATCATATCGGCGGGTTTTCCAGAATGCCCGCGCAGTGTTATCCCCTCAGACACCATGATGATACCATAATCTGTTGGTGCGTTTTTAATATGTGCGACTAAGTCATCGATATTAAATTTGATTTCTGGAATCAATATCGCGGTCGCGCCGGTCGCAACCCCGGCGTTTAATGCCAGATTGCCACAATCGCGTCCCATTGCCTGGACCACGAACCAGCGATGATGACTGCGCGCGGTAAGCATTAATTGATCACAGAAGGATGTCAGTTGCTGAACTGCGGTATCAAATCCAATTGTGCGGTCAGTTAACGGCATGTCCATATCAATTGTTTTTGGAATACAGATAAATTGCAGGTCTTGATAAATTTCACGATTTGCCCAGGCAAGCGAAGTACTGCCATTGCCACCAACTAATATCAGCGCATCTAATTTTAATTCTGCCAATGATTTTCGCAGTTGTTTATTGAATTGTGCAACCTTGTTACGTTCAACGGCGGTTTCAAAATTCAATGCGCCTGCGTGACCATTGTGCAGAAAACTGCCCGAAAGTCTGGCGTTTTCGATTGGCAAAACGTCTTCGGTTAATTCAATTGTGCGTGGTGTGTCACACAATCCGTCTGTGCCATCAAGTATACCAATTACACGCCAATTACGTAATTTTGCACCGCGAATAACACGATGAATTACGGTGTTCAGTCCACTGCAATCGCCACCAGTTGTCATTATACCAATTTTTTTCTTTTTCATATCTGTATCCTTTACATTTCTGGGGTAAATTATACCATAAATAAGTTGACAAAGAAATATAATTTGCTACATTTTGTCTAGAATAAAAATATAAGGGCGCAACTATGTCAAAAAACGATAAAAATTCAAAGAAAAAACAGTCTACAGATTCTATGATTGATGATGCAATCGCAAAGCAAAATGCGTGGTTAAAAAACCGTCGTAATTTTACGCGCGACTTTCTAAAAAAGATTGATAAGTTTGCATGCAAGAATTCTGATAAAACATCCAATGCAAAGAAAAATGTCGAACGCGCCCGCGAACGTCGCAGCACAATTGGCGCATATTGGTTTCCGATTCTGTGCGCGTTGGTTGTCATATTTATCGCAATTTGGGTGGCGTTTATTAGAACACCTGCCCCGCAACGTGTGTTGATTGTGCCAAATATCCCAGAACCAGTGGTTAAGGCCATTGATACATCAACCGCGCCATCGTTTGACATTGTTCGCATTGAAAAAGAAGGTCATATTATTATTGCGGGACGTTGGTTACCACACCAGAATATATCTATTGTTGTGAACGGTAAAATTGTCGCAACAGAACGCACTGATTCTGCTGGGGAATTCGTATATGCACCGGTCAAGGCATTTGAAGCCGGCAATTATACAATTTCTTTGTTGGGTGCAGATCCTGCAATCAAATCCGAAGACAAGGTTTTTGTTTATGTGTCCGAAGCCGGCGCAGAAAATTCTGTGTCATTGTTGATGACACGTGATGGCAGTACATTGTTGCAATCGCCATCAATGTTGCGCGATGGTGATTTATCAGTATCCAAGATTGATTATCTGGATAATGGTCGCATCGTTGTGACCGGTGATGCATTGCCACGTCTGCGTGTGTCTTTGTCATTGAACGATAAATATATGGGCTTTGCACGCGTATCTGATCATCATCACTTTGGTTTGGGTGCGGATATTGGCGAGCTGGAAAGTGGCAAAGAATACAAATTATCGGTTCGCTTGCATGATGGTGATGGTCGCACGGTCGCAACTGTGAATCATGATTTTGTGATGCCAGAGATGACCGGCGACGACGATACTTTCTATACCGTTCGTCGTGGTGATTGCTTGTGGATTATTGCGCGTAATTTCCTGCGCCGTGGTATTTTGTTCAGCATTATTGCAGAACGCAATAATATTGAAAACCCAGACTTGATTTATCCAAAGCAGTTGTTGCAAATACCGGTAGAAAAATAATGATTTGGCAAGACGTTATACCACGGGTAAATTTGGCACTTAAGATTACAAATTGGTGTAATTTGTGTTGTGCACATTGTTGCGAACGTAGTCACGCAAAAGAAGCCTTTAACCTGATGCCCATTGATACGATTGAAAAATATATCAGTCAGTACAAAGATATGGGCATTCCGGTTTGGGATTACGTTGTGTTTACAGGTGGCGAATCAATGGCACCGTACTATATTGGGCAACATAAATACATCCCAATGGTCGCGGATATCTGCGCTAACAATGACATGTCGGCCTGCTTTAAGACTAATGCGCTGTGGGGCAACAAATTAATACTGGCGGGCAGTATTCTAAAATCGCTGGCTGATGTTGCGCACAAACACGACCGCCAAATATCACTTGATATATCTATTGATGAATATCACGATAACTTGAACGCAGCGGCCAACATTGTTAATCAAATTATGAACAGTCAATATTTATCTGCGGCGATTCCGGTGTCTTTTGTTGGATTAAATACACCCGCATCACAATATAAGTACCAAGAGTTTGCAAACATTCTTAGACAGCGCGGAATACATGTCGGTCAGATGGATACAGATGGCACTATTGTTATGTCTAAAGGCGATAATTTGAACGTTATGTTTTATGAAATTGGTGCGTTGTCACGTTTGGGACGTGCGGCAGATAATAATTTAACCCAGCATATCCCAAGTGGGCACCCAAATATTGGCGACAGCGATTGCCTTGAAATCACAAACACCAACCAAGCTATACTTAATTACAAATACAAAACTGCAATGGATAATAAAACCGTTGCGCAAGCATATGATGAATTATTACAAAAAAAGAGATAAAAATTATGGCGTATAAAAACTTGGATTTACGTCGTCAACGTGCCCGCGAAAGATACGCAAAAAACCGCGAAGCACGACAACAAGCCGCGCGTGAATATTATGCACGCAATGTGGATACCCTGCGCGAAAAAAATCGCATGCACGCACGTGAAAGTCGCGAAAAGTACAAGGACAGAATCCAGGAATACTGTTTAAAAAACAAAGACAGAATCAACGCAAGATGTCGTGCTTATTATCACGAGCACAAAGAATCCTTTAAACAATATTACACCGAACATCGCGATGAATTGCGTGCACAAAGCATCCAGGCAAAACAAGAAAGAAAAAACGCACGTGTTATGTGCCCTGCTTTTAAATTTGTTGATAAAATTCGTCTGAAAAATATTGAATTATATACGACTAAATACAAACCAAATGCTAATCTGGCACATCGTGCAAAATGTCCCGCGATTATTGCAGGGGATTACAGTATGTGTCCGATTTGCAAAGATTGTTCAATGTCGGGCAAACAAATGGCTTGCAAATGTCCGATGCCACACGTGTTTGAATTTGAAAATGCAGCCGCAACAATCCGTGAACATGCCGCCGATATTGTAATGGCAAATCAAAAATAACTGGTGAATAAATGGACGGATTGGCGCAAATTTTTTCAGACACAAGTTATACATCGTTGCGATATGATGATGGATTGACACTGTCGTGGCATATGGGTGGTTCTGTTCCTAATACAGTGTATACACTAGCTGATGTTTTTGTAGAATGGTTTTTGTTTGATTCTGGTGAACAAAAAACACTTGATGATTTTCTAGTCGCAGAATCAATGCAAAATATTTTTACATCCCAACAATTTATGGATGTTATGTCGGGTGCAGTGCATATTGATGACAGACTGTGTCGGGTGTTGCCAGAAATACTACCCTTTAAGATAACAAGCCATCGTCTGTTGGCGATGAATAATTTGATTAAAAGCACTACGCCTTGTATGCCGTATAATATTGACGCGATGCATACAAAATTAAAGACTGTTGCAGATGCAAAACGAAACAAACGCAAAACATATCGCCATAAATACTATGTTGAAAATAAAGCCAGGCTGGCCGAACAAATGAAGGACTATTATTTAGAACATCGTGATACAATACGCTTGTATTATAAAAAATGGCGTTCAGAACATTTGGCAGAACAGAAAGCATATCATACAGCATATCGCAAAAATAACGCCAATGTTGTCGCAGAACGCAAAAAGCAATCGTATCAAAAAAAGAAAGATATGTATAATGCGCGAACCCGTGCAAACTATTATGCAAACAAAGATGCGAGACTGGCGCAACAACGATTATACTATCAGGCAAACAAAGAACGTATTGCCCAGCGTCAGGCAAAAAAACATCAAGAATATATGCAAGACAAAGAATTGGCGGCGCGAATTTGTCCTGTGTTTAAATTCTTGATGGATTTAAAATATAATGATATTGAAGCGTTTTTAACGTGTTTTAAAAAACAAGAATTTATTGCAACCAAGGCAAAGAAACAATGTACGGCATTGCAAAGTGGGGATTGGGCACAATGCGTGATTTGCAGTACGGGAAACGTGTCAGACAAATGCCCTTTGTCGATGGCATTTGATTTTCGTGGTGCGGTTGACCGGATTACAGAATATGTCGCAGACATTGTAAAGGCAAATCAGAAATAAAGGAACGTAAAAATGTCAATGATAAGACGTTTGTATAAAATTGCATATGATCATAATGAATTGGTTCAGCGTACATCGCCCGAAGCCTTTACACCATACACTATGTTGGGTGTTGATGCGGAACAATACAATGCCCTGCCCGAACGGGAAAAAACTGCATTAAAATGGTTGGTGCGCGCGTCTGATATTATCGATCGTGTGGCGTTACAACTGGACCATCCTTATAATTTAGATTTTGAACTGTTTCTAGAATCGCGCCAATCCTTTAAAGATATAAAATTAACGCAGAAATTATTTCGTGGGCAACGCGGAATATTTGCACATGAAAAATCAGGCGCACCGGTTGCATTAACCAATGATGTTGAGCCTCGTTTGGGACGCGGTTTGTATCCATATAATTTATCAGTTGATGAATTTCATGACATTTTAATTCGTATGTTGGAAAGCGGCTATAAGGATGAAGAAGTACGTGAAATATTAAATCAACGCACCATTGTAAAGCGTTTTGGCGATGAATTGAAAGCTGTTGATTATACAAATGCGTTCAAATTTGATTTTCGTTCGGCAGCACATGCATTACAGGCCGCCGCTGTAAGCACGGAAAATTTCGATTTCAAAGAATATCTGACACTGCAATCCGCAGCATTGATGAATTACTGGCCATGGGCTGATTGTGAAGCCGACAAAAAATGGGCAACCCTTCAATCGGGGCCATTGGAATTTACACTGGGGCGCGAATGCTATGACGATGCGATGACGCCGACAGTATTACAAAATCCAAAATTAAAATCTATGTTGGATGCGCGCGGAATTACACCATATGCAAAAGACAACTTGGGGGCGACGGTTGGTATTGTCGATACGGCCGGCACGGATTATTTGTTAAAAATAAAACAATATCTGCCCATGCTGGCATCCAAAATGCCACGCGCAGATGAATACAAACAGGTCCTGGGGACAAACACAAAACAAACAATGGTCGACGTTGATGTCGTATCGGTTAGCGGACACAATGCGGCATATCGTAGCCAGATAACATTGGCGTTTAACCTGCCTAATGCAGATAAATTAGCGGTTCAAACAGGCGGTGGTCATCGGACAGTCTATTTAAAACAAATGCGCCAGTGCAAATATGGCAATGGGATGGATGAAAAGATTAATGCATTGCTGGCACCGGAATTTCATAAATATTTTTCGGTGCGTGCCCTGCACGACTTTACAATTTTGCACGAAAACATGCATACGTTAGGCCCAAAAGATGATCTGGAAGCACTGGGCGAATATAAAAATATTATCGAAGAACACAAGGCAGATGCAGGCTCGATTGCGATGCTAGACGAATTGGTGCGTGCTGGATTCTTTACACCAAATCAAAAACAAGAGCTGATTACATCATGGTTGATTGCTTATTTATATCCGGGTGCAAATTTTAGTCGCGCCCATGCAAAACGCAATATTATGCAACATAATATGTTATTTGAGTGTGGTGCAATTCGTCTGGATTCATCAAATCGTTTAGTCATAGATTTTGATGCAGTTGTCGCACGTGGTAAAAAAATGTTGCGCGATGTGATTGATATTCAGTTGTCAAAAAATCCAGAAATGGCACGTCAGTATATTGAAAAATATGCAGTATGGTCGCCACAATTGGAAATACTGGGGACGAAATTAGCCAATGTTGATAAACAGCGTAATTCTTATATCGTAGAACCATTGGCAGATATGTTGCGTGGACGCCAGAAATAAAGTCTGGACATCGATGACAAAATAAGATAATATTTCGCCATACGTCGCGGGCGTAGTATAATGGTAGAACGAAAGCTTCCCAAGCTTTAGGCGAGGGTTCGATTCCCTTCGCCCGCACCAAGAATATAGCCGACCCTTGTGGTCGGATTTATTTTCGGATTGTGGCGTTTTTTTTAATAACCATTTGACTTTTTTGATTTTTTGGTTCATAATAGGCGCGCAAATCCCAAAGATTGCCATTTTTATAACACCAGTTCGCAGTATGCGTGTGGTACATCATCCGACGAGTTTCGTCCTTGATGGCGGTTTTCTTTGTGGTTAAAACAGTTATAAATAAAAAGGAGTAAATTATGGCAACTGTTATTCGTTTGGCTCGTTTTGGTGCAAAAAAACGCCCATACTATCACATTGTTGTGACAGATTCACGCAATGCACGTAATTCCGGTAATGTTCTGGAAGTTGTTGGTAAATATGACCCAATGCAGGCCAAAGACAGCGACAAACGCGTTACATTGAAAATTGACGAAGTAAAAGCATGGTTGGCAAAAGGTGCACAGCCATCTGATCGTGTACATAAATTCTTGGCCAAAGCTGGCTTGGTAAAAGCAAAGGCGATTCCAGTTCAGACAAAGAAACATCTGCAATCTGAAAAAACACAGATGAAGATTAAAGACAAAGCTGAAAAGCTGGCAAAAATCGCCGAAGAAAAAGCCGCAGCAGAAGCCGCCGCTAAGGCAGCTGCAGAAGCGGAAGCAGCTGCACCAGCAGCCGAAGAAACAACCGAAGCGGTTGCAGAATAATTTATTCCGAAACGTTTATCCAATGGCAAAGGCACCAAAAGCAATAAGTCGTCTTAATATGTGCAAGGCCTTTATTCACAGGGCTTTTCATGAGGTATGGTTTCAAGACAAAGAACTTAAAACCCTTATGCACGATTGTTATTTGGACAATATTGATGACATGATGTCCTTTGCCATGGAAAACGGTATTAATTTGCATGATTACTTTATGCAAATAAAGCAGGAATTATTAAAAATACCGCATACATACGAGCGACAAAGGTAGCATCATGGTAAAGAGTTGGTGTATTGGTGACAGATGCCCAAGCGCAAATGATTTGGAATGTACCCAGACAGAGCGTAGCGAAGAGTTTTATCGACAGATGTATGAAGCGATGCATGAAAACAGACCAGTTGTATTTTTAACCGGTGGATTGTGCCCTGCATATGCAAGCGATTGCATAAAATTACGCGAACACAAAGAAAAACAACTGCAAAAACAAAGATAATCTGTAATCAGACTGGAATAAGATTATGTCAGAATATAAATTAGTTAATCCAGATATGATGCTTAGTGGTGGCAGCCTTGCAGATGAACGAAAGTTTATAATGAGACCCACTTTGCACAAAGACGGACGCGCAAGTTCGGCATTTGATTGTCCGTACGACGGTACATATTGCAGACAAAAAGACTGGCGTTTTACTTCTTGGCGTGATGCGGTTGACTATATGGCCACACATAAGATGAACTGTATTATGGTTACATCGGACAGTGGTAACGAATGCCCACTGACGTCTGAGGTACAGTGTATTCGAAAAATACGTTATGAAAATATAATCAAACAATTAAAACAAAATGAAAAATAACGAAAAAATCTTGGTTGGAAAAATTGTTGCCCCCCAGGGAATTCGGGGCGAAGTTCGTATTCAGACATATTCTGATACACCATCGGACTTTAAAAAATTTAACGTGATTTCCGATCGTTTTACATCCAAAGATTTTAGGTTTGTACGCGTTATTCCAAACTCAACCATCATTATCGCCAAGGTAAACGGCTTTGATGACCGAAATGCTGCAGAAACACTGCGTGGAACGGAATTGTTTATTGGGCGCGAAGATTTACCAAAACTGGACGAACAAGAATATTACCAGACTGATTTAATCGGAATGACCGTGAATCAGCGTGGCAATATTATTGGGCGCGTGGCATGCATACAAAACTATGGCGCAGGTGATATTTTAGAGCTGGAAAATGGCGACATGGTATCATTTGTTGGCGCAAACGTTGATATGGATGCAAAAATTATATACGTAAACTAAGGATTAATTATGCCAAACAAGACATTTCAATTTGATGCAATTAGTAAAAAGTTTGTTGTAAAATGCAATATGCCAGAAAAGGAATACGATGCAGGCTGTCCTGTTGTGCGGGTATATCGTGCTGGGATTGACACCAAGGTTATTACCCCGGCCAACGAACCAGATAAAATCGCTGTTCGTTTAGCAGAAGCAGCATCAGTTGAAACAGTTAACATTATGTTCGACATTGGAAAATGTATGTGTACAAACTGTCGATTTAATGCTGAAAAAGGGAAAGTTCATTAAAATGCACTTTAATATACTGACTATTTTTCCAGAAATGTTTCCAGGCACACTGTCGGGTGGCGTGGTTGGTCGCGCATTGGAGCGTGGAATTTGGTCGTATGATGTGATTAACATTCGGGATTTTGCCATCAATAATTACGGCAGCGTTGATGACACCCAGTTCGGCGGCGGCGCAGGCATGGTTATGCGCCCAGATGTTTTAGGCGACGCATTGGATTCTATTAAAAACCCAGGGAAAATTATATATTTTTCACCACGTGGCAAAACACTGAACCAGAAAATTGTACGCGAATTTATCGCAGACCAAGATGCAACATACACCCTGCTGTGTGGTCGGTACGAAGGAATTGATGAACGCGTTATTGAACAATATGGTATAATGGAATTATCCATTGGTGATTATATATTGTCCGGCGGCGAAATTGCAGCCCAAGTTTTTGTTGACAGTTGCGTTCGCGTGATGGATAATGTAGTTCACGGTGGAACAGACACCACAGAAAATGAAAGTTTCGAAATCGGGGGGCTTGAATGGCCGTTATACACCCGCCCGTCAGTATGGCGTGGACAAAGTGTCCCAGAAGTCCTGCTGTCCGGTCACCACGGCAATATCGAACGGTGGCGGAAACAACAATCGGTCGACATAACCAAAGAACGTCGACCGGACTTAATAAAGGAAAACTAAAAATGAGCATTATTAAAAAAATCGAAGCAGCCCAGATTGAAAAATTAAAGGGCGACAAAAAAATCCCAAACTTCAAAGCTGGGGATACATTAAAGGTTCACGTTAAAATTAAAGACGGCGACAAATTCCGTATCCAGGTTTTCGAAGGTGTTGTTATCGCACGCGATGGCGGCATGGGCAATAATGCATCCTTTACAGTACGTCGTGAATCATACGGTGTTGGTGTAGAACGCAAGTTCCCACTGTACAGCCCATCGATTGAAAAAATCGAAAAGGTTCGTATCGGTAAAGTACGTCGTGCTAAGTTGTTCTTCTTGCGTGGGTTGTCAGGTAAAAAGGCGCGTATCGTCGAAGACTTGGCAGCAACATCTGCAGAAAAGAACACAAACAAATAAAAAAAATTCCCCCGATTGGGGGATTTTTTTTAATTATTTGCTAAATTCGCGAAGTTTTTTAATAAATGGATTTTGCATTAAAACAGGCTTGTACCCTGTCTTTTCCACCGATACATTTATGCACTGGTCATGATTTTTAAAGTCATAGTCTTGGATATGAATATGGCCATGAATATTTGCAATTGGATATGATTTGCCAAATTCTTCCAGTGGTTCGTGCGATAGCATTATATATTGCGTTGCGATATAAACAGGATGCGAAAACACCTTGTCAAACCCTGCATCTAGCCACCATTTTTCAGAATGTCCACGATCGTGATTCCCAAGGATTAAATATTTGCGACCGCGTAATTGGCGCAATATTGCTGCAACTTTTTCTTTGGATGCATCATACATAACATCCCCCAGCCAATAACAAATATCTTGCTTTTGAACCACTGAATTATAATTTTCAATCAGTGTTTTATTCATGTGCGCAACATTGCGAAACGGACGTTCGCCATTTGCGATAATTTTTTCTGAATCAAAATGCGGATCTGAGAATACGTATATAGCCATATTTAACGTCCCCCTTGTATATTTTTTAATCTGTGCGACAGCGCGATTAGCATTTGAACAATTTCAGCCCAGCTTTCACGTGGCGCATTAAATGCGTTGCCGATTGATTGATAATCCGTGTCCAACCCATGCAATGTTTTGCCATCGGGCAGTAGGATAATGTCTGATGGACTTTTTACGTCTGGTAAATCTTTGGTAGTGTACTTTTTCTGGTGCGCTTCTATGTCACTGAACATGTGATATGTTTTGTCTAAATCGACATATTGCGCCAATGTCGCGACATCATAATAATGGCGCGAAAACCCTTCGTCGAAATGTGGTGCGGACGACAAAGCATTTGAGTGCAAGGCATAGACCTTGTCCCAAAAAGTTTGCTCATACGCAACCGTTGGAATATTGCCCATCGGTTTACCCACCGAATATGGCACAACAGAACGATATTGAATTGTATCTGGCATGTATTTGCGTGGGATTATTTCAATACATAAATGCCCCATTTCTGGGCCGCATTTAGAATTGTATAGCAAATGCAAAGTGGGCGATGACATAAAGTGTTCTTTGTTTTCAAGTGCATGCCAATCCACGATCAGTCAATATCATGAATTGCGAGTCTTGGTTAATAATATTGTTGATGGCGGGTCTAATTACTTCGAAAACATAGGCTTTGAAATCTCTGCGAAATGTATTTAATTTTTTCTTGGAACGATTATCGGGAATATCCTTGAAATCAGAACATGCCAAATCAATATCTTGGCCGATACGGTTGCTTATATTATACGCCTTGGTCACAGATGCACCACCAGCAAACACAAGGTTTTTAGAAACATATTCATCTTGGAATAATTTTTCCAGCACAAGACATTCCAAATAGTCTTTTTCAGCCATCTTTGGATTGGTCGCACGTTGAAACGCTAAATATGTATCTGCTTTTATTTTTACCATAATAAAATTATTGCACACAATTCACATTTGTCAATATGTATTTGAATATAGATTTGACTTTGGACACTAATCGGGATAATATATTTGACATGAAAAAAATAGTCACATTTTTATTGTTTGCTTGTGCCCTGCCGGGGGTGGCAAACGCGTATATCGACCGCGAAGTCGTGGCACTACGTATCATGAACAAGGCAGCTGGGAAAACGTATTCACTTGATATACCAGTGGGACAGACTGCGCAGTTTGAAAAACTTAATATCGTTGCGCGCAGTTGCAAGCAGACAGATCCATTTGATGCCGAAGATTATTTTGCTTTCTTGGAAATATCAACAGCGACAGACGGCACAATATTCAGCAATTGGATGTCACGTAACGAGCCAGGGGTGCGACCACTGCAAAACGCAGACTATGACGTATGGTTGGTTAACTGTAAGAACAAGGAATAGTAATTATGATTATCAAAGAAATGACTGGCTATATGCTAAGTGGCGGTGGCGCTCACAGGTCTGGAGAAAACTGGTGGCCGTATAATACAACTGTTTATGTGTGTCTGAGCCTGGAAAAGGCCAAGGAATTAATGTCAATGTCGCACAAAGAACCATTAAAGCACGGCACTGTATGGACTACAATTTATCGTGTAAGCGCCCAGGATATCGATTGTCAGAAATTTGGCGATGGATTGATGTGGACAAACCAACCAACAAAAATTATTGTCGAAGGCCCGGTGTATTACCGCGCGCCAAACAAAATGTCAGAAGGCGAATTGTTGAAAAATGCACAGCGCATTTTGCCACAATATTCACATCTGATGAATCAAATGAATAAAGAGGGGAACATAAGATGAATTTTATAAAAAAATATTCTAAAATCTTAATTGGTGCAGCCGTATTGATTGTTGCATTATTTGTTTTTACTGCATCTTTGCGATCCAAAGATTTAAGTGGCGGTTCATTGAAAAATTGGCTGTCGGCAAATAACGAAGAACGCATAGCAACCGTACGAACATTAATTGGCAGCGATGAAAATATCGACATTGTTGTTGCATGCGTTAGTAAAATTGCCACCCTGCCCGATTCTGGCGAAATGACAATTGCGGATGCAGCGCGCCTGTGCAATATGGGCATGCAATTAAAAGAAAGTCTGTAGTCACATGTTTAAAATATCAATCGTGTCATTATTGTTGTTGTCTGGGTGCGCAATTGCGCCCGGATTTCCAAATGGTGAAAACTATTTAGGGGCAAAATATATTCGCGATCCATTAGGCGAAGAACGCGCACCCGACACAGACCCACTTATCCGGACGGACGCATTTGATTGTACAACGTTCGTTGAAACTGTGATGGCGGGCGGTGACGTTAATAACCTGAACCGTATCAGATACAAAGATGGCGAAATCGACTTTCTGAACCGCAATCATTTTATTGAAACAGATTGGCTAAAAAACAACGCAAATCGCGTTGAAAATGTAAGCGCACAATATGGCAAAACAACAACACGTCGGTTAACAATTGATAAAGCAAACTGGCTTAAAAAAGTTCATAAAATCGATACAGATATAGCGCCTGAATTTACGTCGCTGGAATATGTCCCATATAAAAATTTGAGCCAGCCCGATAATTCAGAAATGCTTATAGTGCTTTTCATAAGCGCAAATTCAAACAGCATTGACACAATCGGCACAGAATTAGCAGTAACACATATGGGATTGTTATTACCAGGGGGACAAACGCTGCGCCATGCATCATCGGCCGCCGGACATGTTGTTGATGCAGATTTTATGAATTATTCAAAACGCCGTCGCCAGATGGGCGAAATGGGGGTCGCGTTTATTGCGATTAAATAAAATGAGTGATGAAAAAATTATTCATATGGACATGGGAACGTTGACCGGGGATACAGCGAGCGATGCGCGCCCCACCCTGTGTTTGGGGATTGAGTCATCATGTGACGAGACTTCGGCTGCCATTGTTGATTCAAATCGCAATATTTTATCTCACATAATATACTCTCAGATTCCAGAACATCAAAAATTTGGTGGTGTTGTACCAGAATTAGCCGCACGTGCACATATATTAGCAATTGATGAGGTTATTAATCAAACACTGGCGCGCGCCAACAAAACAATTGATGATATTGATATTATCGCCGCAACAGCGGGACCGGGATTAATTGGTGGCGTACTGGTTGGATGGATGACAGCAACAGGAATCGCACAATCAACCGGCAAGCCATTGGTTGCAGTTAACCATCTGGAAGGACACGCATTAGTTCCACGTCTGTGTGCAGCGGGCGCAAGTGGTGACAGTGATGCACCCCAGGTCGATTTTCCATATTTACTAATGTTAGCATCGGGCGGACATTGTCAGATTTTATTAGTGCGCGGCGTGGGCCAATATGAATTAATCGGACAAACACTGGATGACAGTGCCGGCGAAGCTTTTGATAAGGTTGCAAAAATGCTGGGCCTGGGGTATCCAGGCGGTCCAATCGTGGACACACGTGCACGCGATGGCAACCCAAAGGCATTTAAATTCCCACGACCACTTTGCGATAAACCCGGGTGCGATTTTTCATTTAGCGGCATAAAAACAGCGGCACGGACATTTTTAGATAAAAATCCTGCACCACACAGCGATAGTTTTATAAACGACTTCTGTGCTTCGTTCCAGGCATCGGTTGTTGACTGTATTGTTAACAGATTAAGTAATGCCATGGACGACGAACGCGTACGCAACGCAGCACCCAAGACATTGGTTGTGGCGGGGGGCGTTGCAAAAAACAGCGCAATCAGAGCTGCACTGGAAAAATTAGCAACTAAAAACAAAATGACGTTTGCTGCACCGCCAATGAACCTGTGCACAGACAACGGCGCAATGATTGCATGGGCAGGTATTGAAAACTATCGTGTGGGACGCACTGTAAAATCGCCAATTGCGCCACGTCCACGTTGGCCATTAACCGAATTATAAATTGAATTTTTATACGGTTTATGGTATTATTTTTCTTATGAAAGATTATGTAAAACAATATGATGCTGCGACACAAAAATTGCTAGCCCAGGCCGCACAAATTGATGCGGCGGTTATGCCATATGCTGATGTACAATACAGCCTTTATGATATTACATATACCCTGCGTAAAATGTACAAAGATCCGGCATTTCGACGTAAGTTTGTAGGCAACCTGCGGTTTAATGGATTTGTGCCATGGACCAAGGGGTTCTGTGCCCTGTCTAGTATTTGTGTATATGAGCTGTATGGCGGTGACACAGTGTGGAAACCATCTGCAATAAAAATGGGCGCGTGGGAACATGCACCGGTGGTATATATGCACAATCGATTTACAGATACGCCATTTGATACAACCGGCGATCAATTTGCGCCGTTGCGCGTACCGTATGAATTGGGCAAGCCAATTAACCGCCCTATGCATAAAATGACCACACCAAACAAGGCAGAATTTGTTAGACGTATAATCGCAGAACTAGAAAAACGGTAAAGATATGCAAAAGCCAGAACCATTTGTAAAACCAGATACTATATTTAGTGTAACCGATGCGGCAAGCCTGCTTAAAGGTGTTGTCGAGACTGCATTTCCGCGCATAAAAATTCGTGGCGAATTATCACAAATTACACGCGCTTCATCGGGGCATATTTATATGACCGTCAAAGATGCAGGTGCGGCAATTTCTGCAATCATTTGGCGCGGAACGCCCATTGCATTCAAGCTTGAAGAAGGGATGGAAGTAGTTGTTACCGGTCGCTTTACAACATATCCAGCACGCAGCAATTATCAGATTATTATCAATGAAATTGAAATGGCGGGCGTGGGTGCAATCCTTAAAATGCTGGAAGAGCGCAAACAAAAATTGGCCGCCGAAGGGTTGTTTGATGTGTCACGGAAAAAGCCCTTGCCGTATTTACCACAACGCATTGGTGTTGTCACCAGTCCGACCGGCGCGGCATTTCAAGATATTCAGAACCGCCTGCGCGAGCGTTTTCCTGTACAAGTTTTACTATACCCCGCAACGGTTCAGGGCGCAACCGCTGCAGCCGAAGTTGCAGCTGGCATTGAATATTTCAACAAAATGAATAATGTTGATGTTATCATTGTTGCGCGTGGTGGTGGAAGCTTGGAAGATCTGTTGCCTTTTTCCGAAGAAATCGTTGTGCGCGCAGCCGCCGCCAGCCATATTCCATTAATATCCGGCGTGGGACATGAGCCAGATTGGATGCTGATTGACTTTGCCGCCGACGTACGTGCGCCAACACCAACGGGCGCAGCTGAAATGGTTGTACCGACTAAACTGGCGCTGTTTCAAGAGTTAGATAATCTATGGGTACGATTATCTTCAAGCTTTTTGACACGTTTATCAAACGCAAAGCAACGTGTTGAGGCCATAAACATTAAAAGCCCGCACCAGGTTCTTATGGAGCATACACAACGCATGGACGACATTGGGCGCACAATGAATATTTTAATCACAAACAAAATTAATTCTGCCCGCCAACGGATGGATGTCGTAGCCGGTTTCCCTACAATCTTGGCAAATCGCATGAATGTCTTGGGGCAAAATATTGCACATATGGGGCAAATGTTGCAATCACTTAGTTATAAAAACGTATTAAGTCGCGGTTATGCCATTGTGCGTGATATGAACAATAATATAATTAGTCGCACGGACGCAGGCACGCCAGCCACAATTGAATTTACAGACGGAGTCGTTGTTTTGTCTTGATAATATAAATTTTAGTACTATACTTAATAACAAGAAATAACCAAAAGGACACTTAAATGAATATTAAAAACTTGAATCCTATGATTGCTGCACAGTTAAAATTAATACTGAAGCGCAATGATATTCGTGTTGAATTAAAACGCGAACCAGGTGTTGACACGTACACAGTAATTGACCCAATGGGTAAAAAATTAATATCTTACGTAAATGGTTGGGACTATGGTTTATACTCAATCGAAGCCATGGGGCAAACCGTCGCATTGATCCAGTGGTTTGAAAATGCCAACAAAACCACACCCGAACAAAAGGCCGTCTTTGATATTTTTGATATAATCAGCAAAAAATACGAAGAACAAGAAAAAACAAAAAGACTGATGGCAAATATGTCCGAAGAAGACAAAGCTTTGTTAAACATGTTACAACAACACACAAACGAACCAGAAAAACAAAAATAAACAAAACCCGCAAATGCGGGTTTTTATTTTAAGTATTCTTTATCAACGTTTTTGCCATCGTTATGGACTCGGGTGTTATTTCCGCACCACTGATAATGCGCGCAATTTCATTAACCCTGTCTGTGTCAACAATTTCAGAAACACTGGTTGTTGTTTTATCGTCGGCAACAGTTTTAGAAATCTTGAAATGACGATCTGCAAAACCCGCAACCTGGGCAGAATGAGTAATAACCAATGCCTGGGATTTAGAAGCCAAACGATTCAAACGCGCACCAACCGCGGATGCAGTCGCGCCCGAAATACCAGTATCTATTTCATCAAACACAAATGAGTGCGCATCCCCGTCACCCGCCAACACTACGCGCAGCGCCAACATTAATCGCGCCAATTCGCCACCAGATGCCGCCCGATGCAATGGCGCAAATGGCGAACCCGGATTTGTTTTTATCATAAATGTTATTTCGTCCGTGCCCAACGACGACGCTGCAGATTCTGTGCAATCTACCACAAAGTCAGCCGAGGCCAATTTCAAATCAGGCAATTCTTTTAAAATACTTTCGCGCATTTTTTCCGCCGCCAATTTACGCATTTTAGACAATTCGGAAGCGTACGTTTTAAAGTTATTAAACGCGACATCACGAAGATTTTTAACACGCTTTAATTCCGCATCAGAATTATCAATCACCGCTAACTGCGCCGACATTTCGGATAGTTTTTGTGGCAATTCATCCGCAGGCACACGATGCTTGCGCGCAGCCGCACGAATAGCAAACAATCGTTCTTCGATTGCATCCATGTCATCCACGTCCATCGTTTCCGGTTCTAGCGCGCCCATAACATCAGAAACCATTTCCGCCGCAGTGTACAATTTATCAATCTGTTCTGAATATGGATTCGGCTCAGACTTGATACGTTGCAATATATGTGCGGCATTAAATATTTGCGCATCCAAAGAATTACCACGCGCATTTAGAGCTTCCATAGCCTCACCCAATATCGCTGCATTTTTTTCTGCGTTCATCATTGCCGCACGACGTGCAGACAATTCTTCTTCTTCGCCCAGCTGCGGATTTAGTTTTTCAAGTTCTGCTACGTTATGTGCTAAAAATTCGCGCTCGCTTTCTGCACGTGACAGCATATCGGACAATTCGTTCAAACGCTTGTCGCTATCGTGATATTCACGATATGCATTACGCACAGACAACAACATGTCGCCAAACCCATCAATATTGCCCGCTGCAAACGCATCCAATGTCGGCCGGTGCGCAGACTGATTTAACAATGTATGATTTGCGAACTGGCCATGAATTTCAACCAACGCGTCGCCTACACTCTTTAGTGTTTTAACGGATACTGGCACATCGTTAATCCATGCGCGACTTTTGCCATCAATGCTAAGCGTACGGCGCAAGATAACACCATCGGTACAATCAATATCAAATTCACTTAAAATGTCGCGTATCGCATCGGGCGCAAAATCAAATTCAGCCGACACAGACGCCATATCACACCCGTGACGTATCAACCCAACATCAGACCGTGCCCCCAACGCCAGCGACAGCGCATCCATTAAAATACTTTTACCTGCACCCGTTTCGCCGGTCAGCACGTTCAAGCCACGCCCAAATTCCAGATTCAGACGTTCTATTAATACGATATTTGAAATATTTAAACCAATTAACATACGCGAATTATACCCACTTAGCGTGATATATTTCAAGCGTTTTTATAGACTTTCCAACACCCAATCATGTGTCCACAAAATAAAACATTTACATGTATGTTTTGGGTAAACCTGGCGCAACAATATGGAATATTCACGCAATTGCGCAACGTATTTATCGTGAAACAAATCGCGACTTACGTCTGTTTTATAATCCAGTATATATACAGTTTTAGCTTCGTCATCAACATACAATCTGTCTATGCGGCGACTAATAAACCGATTGCTGACAATGCCCGCAACTGGCACTTCTGTCATAGATTTTGGACAGAACATTTTTGCCAATTGTGGATTCGCCTTGATTTTCGCAATTAAATCCACATCTCCACACTCAACTTCATCACCAATCATAATTCGCCCCAGACGATTATGCATATCAGTCCCAGCGGCAGTTGCAAACCCAACCGCATCGCGCGCTGCAATGATTTCTTTGATGTTATTCGACATTTTTTATCCTGATTTCATCGTCCGTTTTATCTACGTTTGGCAACGCGTCAAATACGCGCCACAGTTGGTTGTGCCACGACATCTCTGGCACGGTTGCATTGTTGGTAAAGCCATAAATATACAAATCATCACGCGCACGTGTCATCGCCACATACAACAAACGATAATATTCTGCAATCCGCACTTTTTTTAACGCTTCGGATGCAACCTGGCAACGCACAGAATTGTTCGAACGTGGCACCCACAGCCATACCGGCATATTTACATCGCCCGCCCCCGGTACAGGCAATATTTTTTCTGAATTCGGCATATTCACAGTATCAATCAAAAACACAGCCGGCGCTTCCAGACCTTTGCTGCCATGAACCGTCACAACACGCACACCACTGGACGCATCCATATCGCGTTTAATCTGACTGTTACCTGTAATAAAATATTTTAAAAAATGTTTTAATGTACCCGGCATGGTGCGTTCATACGCAAGGCATATTGTCATAAATTCTTCCAATGGATCTATGACCTGGTTGCCCAATGCAGAAATCATTTTTGCGCGCATATTATCATGATTCAAAAACGCATCAAAGAAGGAATAAGGTGACATAGTTTTTGAGTTTTCTAATACCGTTTCTAGATCAGAATAAATATCTGGGAAAACATCTTTTAACGCATCAAAAACCGTCATTGGCACGAAGTCCAAGGCGGCCGATTTGCGTGCTTTATTTTCGTCGTTTTTGATTTTACATAAATTAAAAATATCGCGTGAATTCATACGATAAAACGGACTACTTAACACACAACACAAACTATAATCATCCATTGGATTTATGCAAAAACGCACCAGATTTAACAGGTCGCGAACCGCCGGAAAATTTGGCAAAACGATACGATCACTGCCCGCAACATCAATTGACAATCGCTTTAATTCACGAACCAACTTTGGTGCAAGCGGATGACGATTTTGAACCAGAACCATAATATCAGATGCCCTGAATTTACCACTATCAATCAACATCTTTATGCGCCCCGCAATACTATTCACATACCCATCAACATCAATGCTGTCTTGCTTCTTAGAAATCAGCTTTTGCAACACCACAAGACCATCTGCGTTTTGCCGGAAACATTTGTGCGGATTATTTATAAATCCAGTCATTTCGCGCACCGCGCTGTCCGCAAAAAACGTATCTACGGCCGACAAAACCTGGGGACTGGAACGAAAGCTTTGCGCCAAGGGCACTTCGCGAATATCACGTAAATTTTGTTTTATCTGTTGCGCAATCATGTCACGACTTAGCGCAAACGCCCGCGGATCTGCCCCTTGGAAACCATATATGGACTGCTTGCTGTCGCCAACAACGAATAATGAGTGCGGATTTTTTTCAGTGTCACCATCCACAAAAAATTCGCCCGACAGCATCCGCAAAATATCCCACTGGGCCGGAGATGTGTCTTGGGCTTCGTCCACCAAAATGTGCGACAAAGACAAATCCAGCTGCGACAACACCCACCCCATTGTTATTGGATTCGAGAACAACTTGCGTGTATATAAAATCATATCTTCGAAATCCAATACATTGCGCGACAATTTCATATCACGATAAATTGTTGCAAACGCCGCAGACAAATCAAACATCGCAAGTGTATCTTCAAAAATCAACTTGTTTATATTATACTGATTTACCGCATTAACGCGCGCTAATTCTTCCGACACAAAGCCCAGCTTCGCAACGTTTGAAATGGGTGTGCCTGTCGCGGTTAAATATGCGCTTTTGTATTCTTCAAAATCAATCGTATTTTCAATATATTGTTTGGTTAACTTAATAAGTTTATCGATGTATTTTGCCGGTGTTTTTCGATTATTTTGTTCTAAATTAGCCAAATCGATGATTTTTTGCAATTTTTGAGCAACCGCTTTGACAGCAATCGGCGTATTTAATTCTAAAAAATTATACGTCGTTTCAATAAAGTATTTTCTATACTTAACAATATTTTCAATACCAAAAAAGTGCTTGTACTGATTGCTGAGTTCGGCCAGCAAATCTGGCATTGAATATTCAGATATACGATTAACGATATGAGCAAACGCAGCCCCAACCCGCTCGTTTTCAGATGGCGAATTAATCAATTTATCAAACGCATCTTGCAATAAAATGCGCTGCGCATCATCTGATATTAATGTCCAGGCTGGGGATAGACCGGCCTCTGATGGGAATCTGTGTAATACCTCTTCACAAAAACCGTGAATTGTTTTTATTTTCAAAATATCAGGATTGTCGATGTAATAAAAGAATATTTCACGGGCACGCAAAATATCATCATTTGTTGCCGGTCGATTTTCCGCCACACCATCCAACAAATCACGCAGTTCATCATCCGATGCACACGCCCATTCCCGCAATGACGCCAATATACGATTGCGCATTTCGCCCGCCCCCGCATTTGTGTACGTTAAACATAAAATACCACTGTTTAAATCGTTGGATGAACGGAACAAAATACGCAACAAGCGCTGTACCAGCACACTGGTTTTACCAGTACCGGCATTTGCCTGAACCCATACGTTTTCACGTGGATTCGCAGCCAAGTCTTGCTCGTATGATAAAGTGCGTTTTTTTGCCATTTATGCCCTTGCTTTATTGTTTAGATTCTAGTATAAATCCAAATAGACTGCAAGACATATAAAGTCTGCATTTGTTTTAGGGAGAAAAGGAAATGGAAATCAATCAATTGTTTGTCTGGGGTGCGGGCATCCTGGGCGCGTTATTATTTATCACATTAGTCGTACTGTTTTTTGTGTCACGCAAATCGCAAAAGGTTATGCAATCGTTGCTGACCATTATGACACGACCAGAACGTGCTAAAATTGCCGACGCCAGTCGCGTGTTAAGCACGATTTTAAATGATGAAATTTCCAAAATAGAATCCAGCTTTGCCACAATGCGCGACACATTAAACGCACAAATTGCATCTGCAGACGAATTGAAAAACATATTAAATGAACAGAACGAAAAACTGATTTCATTGGCGGATGAAGCAACAAAAAAGATAGCCAATATGTCTGGCCGTTTGGACAATACTGTCAGTGGCTTGAACAATGTAGTAGAGTCTGAAACGTGGCACGATGTAGAAAATGCAACCGATAAATTTAGCAATACTGTCAATCAGTTATTATCAGAAATTAACAACACAACACAAGAAACCACAAACCGTACCAGCCAGATACAATCACAAATCGATTCATGGGTCGCGACCAGTGAAAACCTGTCGGAACATCTGGGGGGTGAATTCAACAAAAATAG
This sequence comes from Candidatus Enterousia sp., assembly GCA_045546155.1. Classification (GTDB taxonomy): domain Bacteria; phylum Pseudomonadota; class Alphaproteobacteria; order Rs-D84; family Rs-D84; genus Enterousia. The sequence goes on along the minus strand of JAZQCG010000002.1, from coordinate 100,405 downwards.
CGAACAGATGAAAAATCTGACCACAGAATCAGAAACAATGATTGGCAAAATTTCAGAACTGGCCCAATCGACTGCAGACGGTTTTAGCAATGTAAAAAGTTCGGCTGCAAATTATGAAGAAATAATGATACGCAACGACAGATTGTTGGATGGATACTTGGATAAAATGGATACATTTAGCAAACAATCAAAAAAGCAATTAACCAGCCAAATGAACACACTTACCAATACCGCCAATGTTGTCGGTGGCCAAGTACGCCTGGCTGAATCATCAATAGATAAACAAATCCGCAAATTAACCGATGCAGTTGAAAAACTGATGGCATCAGCCAGTGCAACCGAAGGCGCAGTTCGCGGGATTTCAACCGAAATCGCCACACTGACCAAGCATTTCGATGGCGAAATCAAAGAATTTGCCACGGGTGTTGTATCTGAACTAAAAACAGTGTCTGGGGTTGCGAACATTACATTGGAAAACACGCGCGGGGCCGCAAACGCATTTTCAGACTCGGTCAAGGCAATGGCAACAGGTGTACGCGAAACACTGATTGAAATGAATACGGCACACACACAGCTGTCGGGACAATCGGAAAACCTGATTAAAATGTCTAATGACACAACAGCACAGTTACAGCCATTATCTGAATTAATTGAAAAGTATTATGCGGCCCTGCCCGATTTAAGCAAGGACTCAGTCGAAACCAGTGAAAGACTGGAAAAAATTGTCGCATCATTGACCGAGAAAGTTAATCTTATGAAAGCCGCGGTTGATGAATCAACCGATGCGGTGTCACAATCTGCAATCAAACTGGAAGATTTGGCCGGCACATCACGCCAGCAGATGATTGATTTAATGTCAGATTATGCCAAAGCGGTAAACACTATGCAGACATTAAACAAACAAATGATGGTTGCGCGTGCAAGCGCCCCAATGGACGCAATAAAAACCGCACCGATGGAATCGTTTGGAAAAATAAGTTCTTCGGACTTCTTGGCACAAAGCGAAAAGATGTTTGAAAAGCTGCATGAACAGTCCCAAGACTTAACACGCGCAACCGGCGCAGATATACCAGATGTCGTATTAAAGAAGTATCATGCCGGCGACAAAACAATCTTTTCCAAGTGGCTGGCGAAAATGATGAGTGCCGCCGACAAGAAACAAGTTCGCAATATGTTGAAATCAGATGCAGTATTTCGTTCCCAGGCAACGCAATTTGTCCGCAGCTTTGATAAAATTATGAACGGCGCACGCGAAGCCGACAACGCAGACAAATTGGCTGCAACCCTGTTAAAAACCGATTTAGGACAAATATATTTAGCGCTTAAGAATAATATGTAAAAAAATCCCGCAAATTGCGGGATTTTTATTTATTCAGATCACATACGAACTAAAAAATTCTTAAACTTGCATTTTATATATAATCGATTGAAATCAGTATAAAAAATCCTAAAAAAATATGCCGAATCCAAACGGTGGTTTGTTTTCAGCATTTCTTGAACTTATTTTATCCCAAAAAACTGAGGCATGTCAACCCGATTTTGTGCCGAATCTAAACCACCGTTTTCCTAAGGGAGAGAACAATGAAAAAAATCTTTTTAATTCTAACCATGGCAGGCATGTTATTTGCCACCCCTGCAACCACCGCACAGCTTTGTATGCCCAATTTTAGCGATGAAGACTCATATCAGTGGGACATGGCAGGCGGCACGGACAATAGGTTTTGGGTTGATACCGAAGATCTTAGCATCGGAGAATATATAACCGCCATCGAAGGTATTGCAACATGCGCACACTCTGGAAACGCTAAAGAACTGACTTTTGCAACCAACCCGATGAGCAATACTTCCTCGCAAACCAATCGTCAATGTTGGTGTAAAATTGTTTTTCCGGCGGTATCTGGATGGAAACTGGCAAGAACATTTTCTAGTGGATCGGAATGCCATATGGATTGCGCAGATTATTGCGGATGGCATTTTTATGATAATGACAGCGCCCCAGCCAACCAATGGTTTAATTAAATTTAAGAAAGAGCACAAAATGAAACATATAAAATCGTCTTTGTTTATTTTAATTACAATATCGATAATCACACATACCGCATTTGCGGCAAAACAGTGTATACAACTTGACCTGGGGATAGATGGTATAGATATTGCTGGGGATGATTATAGCAACTATTGGGAGGTGGATCTGACGCCACCTATGTGCTCTGGCGTTGCAGTTTGTGGAAGCCCACAGCCTAAATATTCAATCGAAGAAAACCCCTCTTCTTCTGTGGGTAGCACAGGGTGCTGGTGCAGGATGCTAGAGCCGGCTGTAAGCAGCAAGTGGGTTGCAACAACCACATTTGCCAGCCCAGCTTTGTGTAGTCAAAACTGCGCATACAGCTGCATGAGCGATTTTACTTATGACGAAACATTTCGTTCTATAATGTTTGGACACCTTAGATAAGAAGGGAGAGGAGAGTAAATATGAAACGCTTTTTATTTATATTTTGTGTATTTTTATTAACAAATGTTGCCCAGGCTAACTATATGGCTTATGAATGCGTTGAATTGGCTGAAACATGTTCAAAACTACCATCTGGGACTCAGATTACTTCTACATGTGACAGCTTTACCGGAGGATTCAGCAATTATGATACAATGTGCGCAAATATATGCAGTGTCGCATGGTCGAATGGTTTTGCAGCTGGCGCAGCTGAGGTGGCAAAATACCCTAGTATGTGTGGCCGGTGTAACGCAGGGCAGTACTTTGACACTTCTAAAAAAACATGTGTTAGCTGTCCACAAGGAAGCTATACAAATACCACAAACACACAACTGCAGTGCAACACATGCGCAGATGGCACAACAAATACAGCGACAAACAATACAAGCTGCAGTACATCTTGCGCTGCAGGAACATATGGAAAGGCGGGACAATGTTACAGTTGCCCAATTGGCACTTATAACAACAAAACTGGTCAATCTGCCTGTACACCTTGTCCAGATGGATACACAACAACATCATCCGGCAGCACCAGTAGTAGTGCATGCTCAGTAAGAACAGAGGCAGAAATAGATATTGGGACACCCCCAACCCAAGGTGATTGCCCATCTGGGTTTGTTGAAATAGACAGACCAGAACTTACGATTAATGATTCTTGTACAAATAAGAATAAAATATACGTTGGACGTGATGTGGTGTCGTGTTTGACGAATCAGGTTTCTGGATGTGCGCTATTTTTCCCTTCTGGGGTAGAACAATTTGACACACTGGGCACTTATGTATTTTCAGATGCGTGCCCGTTGGGCGAATAATAAAAAATCCCGCAAATTGCGGGATTTTTATTTAGTTATCTTCGGCATCGCGGGTTGGTTGAAAAATCTCAACATCGCGTGTCATTGCAAAGAATTTATCCGCACGACGGTTTGGTAATTCATTTGCAGGCACTTCCTGTAATTCAAGGATATGCTTTGTAACCGCAGACGCCAACAATTCCATTGTCGTTTGCCAATTGGTATGTGCCCCCTTGGCAGGTTCTGGGATAATTTCATCAATAACGTTCAAATCTGCCATATCGCGCGCAGTCAATTTCATTGCGGCGGCAGCTGTGGCCTTGAACTTGTTATCTTTCCATAAAATCGACGCACAAGATTCCGGTGCAATTACCGAATAAATCGCATTTTCCAGCATCAGGACGCGATCAGCCGTCCCAATCGCAATTGCACCACCAGAACCGCCCTGACCCACGTTAACGGCGACGTATGGCGTTTTAATCGACAATCCAACAGACATCGATTCTGCGACCGCTTGGGATTGACCACGTTCTTCGCCTTCGCGGCCAGCAAATGCGCCAGCGGTATCGAACAATGAAATCAATGGCAATTCAAACTTTTCCGCCAGACGCATCATACGCTGGGCCTTGCGATAGCCGTCTGGGTTCGCCATACCAAAACGATGCTTTTGACGGGTTTCAATGGTGCGCCCCTGCTCTTGCCCAATAATCACAGATGGGATACCGCGCCAAAATCCAATCCCAGATGCCATGGCTGGATCTTCGGCATACAGGCGATCGCCCGCCAAGTATGTCCAATCATCAACAATGCCATTTATATAATCCAAGAAATGCGGACGATTTTCATGTCGTGCCAGCAATACTTTGTCATAGGCATCGTTTTCGCCCATACCACGAATCTTTTTAGACGTATCATAATCCGGGGTGGCGACATTAATCTGTTTTGGTTCGCGTGGCTGTTTGGTCAACACCGCCAAGATTTTCGCAATTACATCATGCAAATCCATACGCGGAACAACCATATCAACCATACCATGTTCATACAAATATTCAGCTGTCTGGAAATTAGATGGTAATTTTTCACGAATATTCTGTTCAATTACGCGACGTCCAGCAAAACCGATACGCGCCCCAGATTCAGCGATATGAATATCGCCCAGCATCGCAAAAGATGCCGTCACACCGCCATATGTTGGATCTGTTAATAAAACAATGTATGGTATTTTATTTTCATGTAATTTATTAACCGCCGCTGTTGTACGCGCCATTTGCATTAGCGACAAGATGTTTTCCTGCATACGTGCGCCACCACTGGCCACGACCATGATAAACGGGCGCTTGGTTTCAATTGCATGCTCAATACTAGCAATAATTCCATCGCCGGCGGCACGCCCCATTGACCCCATCATAAAATCGCCATTTAGCACACACACCGTCGATGGCACATCGCCAATTGTGCCGTCTGCGGTTGTAACCGCATCATTGCACCCAGTGTCTGTGCGCGCTTCTTCAAGGCGTTCGGTATACGGCATACGATCAACAAACCCCAGCGGGTCATCAGACGTTGTTGGCAACGTTAATTTTTCCCACGCATGATTATCAAACAGTAAATTAAACCGCTGCTTAGGCGACATTATAAATGCACGCTTGCAATGTGGGCATATGTATAAATTTTCTTTGTAGTCTTTGTAATAAACCAGCTTGCCGCATGCTGCGCACTTAATCCACATCAGGCGGCGTATACGCTCGTAACGTTCACGATTGCGGTTTTTAATTCCAGACTTTTTACCAAATAACATAACTAATTATCCGTTCATCTTTTTGGTTAATTCACGACTGGGCTTGAATAATATAGTCGTACTGGCCGGCAATGGCATTGGCATACCGGTGCATGGATTGTATCCAATTTTTGTTGCACGTGCGCGTGGCTGAAATGTACCAAACCCACGAATTTCAATACGATTCCCATTTGCAACAGATTCAATCATGGTATCTGCAACTGTATCCAGCATTGCCGCCGCATCTGTTGCGCGCATGTGTTTAAATTGGACTTGGATTGTCCGAACAATATCAGAACGTTTCATAACTATATATCCTTTTTGTCTTGCCCTATATTATTCATATCATAGCACATTTTAGCAAGTGTAAAGTTTTTTATTATTTTTATTTAAGAATACGTTCTTGTGCCGTCGCCGATGCATTAAATGCTAGCCTTAACATATACTAAGACAAGGAGAGAGCACATGTTTGATATTTGCAACGACGTACCAGACGTCATAACAATGCCACTTATTGGTGACAAAGCACCCGAATTTAACGCCCAGACCACCAATGGACCGATACACTTTCCGGACGATTATGCAGGGAAATGGATAATTTTCTTTTCGCATCCGTCTGATTTTACACCTGTGTGCACATCTGAATTTATACGATTCCAAGAACTGCTTAGTCAATTCAACGAAATGAATACGGGCTTAGTCGCCCTGTCTATCGGTGCGATTCCGTCGCACTTGGCATGGATTCATGCAATCAGCGAAATGGACGGCGGCGCAAAAATTACCTTTCCGATTATCGCGGATATGGACACCAGTATCGCACGCATGTATGGGATGATTCACGAATCTGAATCAGACACAAACGCGGTGCGCGCCGTATTCATTATTGACCCACACGGTATTATTCGCGCTATTTTATATTATCCGGCGGTATTGGGACGTAATTTCACAGAAATTATGCGAATTGTAGTTGCGCTACAAACCGCAGACGCATTTAAAGTCGCAATCCCAGCCGATTGGGTTCCAGGCGAACATGTATTAGTGCCCGCCCCACAAACAACACATGAAATGAATCGCCAACAAAACGCAAAAACACGCGGCGTTGATTCGCGTGCGTGGTTTTTGTCTTATAAGCCATTAAAATCCGAAGAAATATACGAACGATTAACCAGGAAAAACAACACTAATAAAAAACGCAAATAAAAATCGGGTTAAACCCGATTTTTTTATCAAAATATCAGCGGTAAATCTTTTAATTCCAATGGCACAGTATCACGTTCGGGGTCCCATTGATATTCTGACATTACAACACGCTTGTCAGTGTCGAATTTTACCCCCTCAGACTTCAAAGCGCGGTATTGTTCTGTTGCCATACCACAGCACAGCGAACCATCCTTGAACACGACACGATGCCACGGCAAATGCCAGCTGTTCTTATTATTTGATGCATAGCCTACAAAACGTGCCATGCGCGGACGACCAATAATTTGCGCAATTTGACCAAACGTCGCAACACGCCCATACGGTATGCGCGCGACAGTATCATAAACCTTTTCATTAAATGTTTTTTCCATGTGAAAAATTCTAGCAAATGGGATTTAAAAGTCAAATAATAACCCTTGCAAAATAATCCCAGCATGGTTATAATGGCGCACACAGGAGCAGTGGCAGAGTGGTTGAATGCGCACGACTCGAAATCGTGTATAGGGGCAACTCTATCAAGGGTTCAAATCCCTTCTGCTCCGCCAGAAATTACCCGCAATATGCGGGTTTTGTTTTACAAAAACGTTGACATATCATCACGATATAATAAACTGCACCATATAATTTAAAGGGTTAACATGTTAAAGAAATATCATTTTATTGCCATTGGTGGTATCGGGATGAGCGGTCTGGCTAAATTCGAATATATGCCAGGAAAAATAGACGAAGTCGCGAAGCAAATAATCCCCACATTAAAACCCGGCAATGTTGTCGTGGGACTGGGGGCTGGGACAATAACCGCCCTGGGCAAATTCATCAAAGAACAAACACAAATGCATGTAAAATAAAAAATCCCGCGTTTTGCGGGATTTTTAAACATCAAAATTATAGTTTTTCACTGATTTAACAATGGCGGCGACCAATTTATCTTGGTGCGCAGATGTTTTTAACAATTTTTCTTCGGCAGAGTTCGACAAATGCCCCAATTCCAATAATGCACCCGGCACAGTAGAGCGCAATACCGCAAACGGCGCATGACGAACATCCGGACCAGGCTGTTGCGTTATAGATTTGTTTTTAAACGCACGTGCCGCGCCGGTGGCGTATTCTTCGCTCATTTCTGCGACGGCGTGTTGCTGTAACGAAGACAGTGCGATACGAATATTTTCTTCGAATTCGGTAAAGCCCTCTACCCCGATTTTATCGGCGGCGTTTTCAGCCTCAGCCAGTTTTTTTGCTTCTTCGTCAGATGCCTTTTCAGACAAGGTATAAATTGAAAAACCCTTCATAGCGCGGCTGGGGTTTGCGTTTGCATGCAAGGAAATAAATAAATCAGCCTTCTTTTTTTCAGCAATCGCAGCACGTTCCGCCAATTTCAAATACGTATCGCCCGAACGGGTTAAATGTGTTTTAAAACCATTATTGTCCAACTGGGTCTTTAATTTGCGCGCAACGGATAAAACAACATCTTTTTCACGCGTTCCCCCCCGCCCGATACAGCCTGGATCTTTGCCACCGTGGCCTGCATCAATAACAACGACATACTTTTTTGCAGGTGCAGATGTCTTCTTAGTGCTGACACTGGCGGTTGGGGCAGCGGGCGCCGTTGTGACACCAGTTGTACCCGCCACAAAATCCAAGACCAAGCGATAATCATTATCACCATTGGGTTCTAGAACCATGATTTGAGATTTCTGAATCGCAGCAATTGATTTATTAAGGTTTACAATAATTTGCAATGTATCGCCCGATTGTGCCTGGGCCAAAGATTTCACAAGTGTTCCAGATGCAAGTTTCGGACTTATTCCCGTGTTTGCCGCTGTGTTTGATAGTGTAACAATTAATTGGTTTGCTGGATATGACAGCGAATACGATGGACGTGTTGCCGTTTCAATAACCAAGCGCGTTTTACCGCCCGGTTGCACACCGGTACGTAAAGAGCGCAACGAATTGCGCGCTGCAAATGCCATGCGTGGCAATGCAGTCAAAGCCAACACACCAAATCCAGTTATTTTTAAAATGCCACGGCGCGATATTTTCATGTGCAACATTATACCAAAATTTGGCTCACCGTTCAAGCGCATAGATAGGAATAAAAAATATCCCGCCATTTTGGCGGGGGTTAAATTATTTGCTGATACAATTTGCGAAGGATTGCGCCACCATCGATGTTTCAGTCTGAGATAGTTGTGCCACCGGTATCGTATAGCAACGTGCACTGTCACGAATAATAAATACTTTTGTCCCACGTTTGTATGCGGTCTGCATATCATCCATTTGCGCACTGGTTAAAAACGCATTTTGGGTTAATGCATTATTGGTTAAACCGGCCTGAACCACCTGATATGCGGTGTCATAGTTCCACAATTCTGAACGCGACTCGATTTCCATAAACACGGACTGGGTTTCATATGGATTCTGAACAACGTTATTTGTTGTTGGAAACGCCGTGCCAACCGCCAGTGCCGCTACGGTTTGTAGCGTTGTTGGCTGGGACGAACCGGTTGCATGCGCGGCTGTATTTAATTGCAAATTGTCACCACATGCCAAATTCATACGATTTGTATAGCCTGCTAAAACAGCATCAACGGCGGCTTGCCAATCTGCACCTTTTTCATTAAGGTTCAAGCTTACGATTTTTTCAGCCCACCCCCAGATATTAGCGCCAACGTTTCCAGCATTTGCAAAGCGTGAAACCATTTCAGCACTGCCCCCTGGGATACCAGCACCACAATAGTCAGTTAATTGCGTTGTCAGCATACTGGCCGTTTCATTGCCGTACGCAAGCGCAATAGAATGACATGCCATTGCAGCCTCTAATTCTTGGCGACGTTGCAAACACAAATCCGAATTAGACTTAGACAATTTATCCGCCATATTTGCCATTGATAAGTACGACATCAATTCTTGCTGAACATACGCAGGACACAAACGAGCCGCCGTATTCATTGCGCCAGGACTGTTGATTGTGTTAACGTTATATTGCGGCAATAACACAGAATTATCCTTCTGCAGGCATAACAAAGTATAGTTATATAATTCAGATTCCGTTGCATATTGACATTTTGATGCACGCTGGCCAGGAACAACGGTTAAATCGCCACAATAATCAGACAAACATGCAAAAATCTTTTCACGACACGCTGTATCAACGTCTGGCTGGGTTACCATATAGTAAGTATTACGTTGATTTTGCTTGTACGCGTTGGCAATCCCTTTGTTTCCACGTGCCCCGTCCGCGCTTGGGGTATACATAGAAATACTGCGTGAATTTGATGCCGAATTAGCAGAATTTACCGTCCCCATTGTAGCCGCACTTGCATCAAAAGCACCGAAACACAGGCCAAACAGCCCAAAAAACATCAGAAATTTGTTCATTAGAGTCCCTCTCGTTGTGTTGATTTTATCATATTGGGTAAAAAAACGCAAACATTGTTTTAATTTTAATTGATTCAAATAAAATCCGTGTTAAGATTTGGGCTATGATTATGGTTAATGAAGTTTTATCACAAATTTCCGACGACATTTCTGCCGTAAGGGGGTTTCTTTGACCCTGAAAAGTTGCAAAAACAAATCGATGAGCTGAATATCCAAGTAAACAATCCTGATTTATGGAACAATCCAGATACCGCACGTGCAATCTTGCAAAAAAAGTCCGGGTTGGAAAAGTCTTTGGCTGAATTACAGCATCTGGAATCCGAGTATAAAAATTTAAGCGAATTATATCAAATCGCCCCAGACGACACAGACGTAATCGCAGGCATTGAAGCATTAAGCAATGATGCACATAACGCAAAATTCATTACCCTGTTCCGTGAACCCGCCGATAACAATGGTGCTTTTTTATTTATTCAGGCCGGCGCAGGTGGAACAGAAGCCCAAGATTGGGCACAAATGCTGTCGCGGATGTACGCACGATGGGCAGAACGTCACGGCTTTACATACGAAGTCATAGAAGAACATGAAGGCGACACAGCCGGCATCAAAAACATCACATATCGTATATCTGGCGATCGCGCATATGGCTGGCTAAAGAACGAGATTGGCGTTCATCGATTGGTGCGCATATCACCGTTTAACGCAAACGGCAAACGCCAAACCAGCTTTGCATCCGTGGACGTATGGCCCGACGTTGATGACACAATTGAAATCGAAATAAACGACAAAGACCTGCGCATTGATACATATCGTTCGTCGGGCGCTGGCGGGCAACACGTCAACAAAACAGACAGCGCTGTTCGCATTACACATATTCCAACAAATACGGTTGTCACATGTCAAAATGAACGCAGCCAGATTCAAAACAAGGAAATGGCAATGAAAATGCTGCGCAGCAAACTGTACGAATTGGAAATGCAAAAGCGCGCAGAAGAAGAAAATGCCGCACTTGCACAACAAAAGAAGATTGAGTGGGGCAGCCAAATTAGAAACTATGTCTTGTACCCATATCAATTAGTCAAAGACGTTCGCACGGGTGTTGAAAAAACAGACTCTGATGCGGTTCTGGATGGGGATTTAGATGATTTTATGTTAAGTCTGTTGCAACGCGCATAAAAACTTGACTTTATACACAATGTGTCTAGAATATACAGCCCCAGGATACAAAAAATGGACACAGAAAGTAGCTCTAATTTTTTTCACACTGCGATAAAAAACAGTTTTCCATACGCAACGAACATCCGTACACCTGACGGTTGTTCGGTGACAAAGCCTGTATTCGTTGTTGAAACGCGTAAACGCGGGCCGATAATCTGTAAATTTGTAGATTCCAGTATTGCAGCGCGCGACAGAAGTGTGTCAGAGCGCCTGACGCAAAAAGGAATTCCAATTCCAAAAATAAGTATCAATGGATATTTTGCACAATGGTACGAGGTCTATGATTTTAACCCAAATCGAACATTGGCCCAGCATATAAAAAGCCATATCGGCGACGACAGAATTTTTGAGACATATAAACAAGCCTTGGACATTCAAGCAAAATTGGCCGAGTGCAGCTTAGACGATGCATATTCTTATTCATCTGTGGGGAAATATTTTTCGGATGTATATAAAATTACCGCACCCGTGGCACGTCCAAAATTCCTGACAAATATTTATAGTACAATGATAAAGATACTGTCACAATGGCACAATATTCATTTGGTTCACTGTGATCTGAAACCTGCTAATATAATTTGCAAAGATGATGGCAGTCTGGACCAGATTATTGATGTAACAGGAATTGCGCTGGCATCCGAAGAGTTCGCAATGATATCAATATTGGAATCATTTCCATTACCCGACCTGTCCGAAGAACTAATGGATTACTATGACAGTATTACACACCGCAAACTGGACCGGAAATTTATACGCACAGGTCTAAAATTGATTAAGAAGAAGCAAGCATTTATATCATCGATACGAAACTGCAGAAAAAATCTTAGAAGCAAGACAAAATAACCCACCCCACTTGCAATTTTATTGTAAATATTTATAATACCGTTTGATGCACCCGTGGCTTAATTGGATAGAGCATCGCCCTCCGAAGGCGGGGATTGCGCGTTCGAATCGCGCCGGGTGCGCCAGAATTACCGCCGACCATTTGGTCGGTTTTATTTTTTGTTACACAATGTATAATTTACTTGCACCCGATTAATAATTTATCATAAGATTCTAAAAAAAGAGGATTTTAAGATATGTTTCGTAATTTGATGTTATTAATGATGGTTGGGATTCTGGGCGCGTGCAATCACGTACATATGAAACCCGGAACGTTGGATAAAACACAAGATATCTATACTACACGCGGGGGATATAATATGCGTCAGGCGACCAAAGAACGCCTGCAACAACGTGGATACAACATAAAAATCGGCAAAGTAAAAAGCACAAACAACATTATTGAAACAGATATTGCAGACTATGAACGCTTTGAAATCCCGGCAAATGCACATTATTTATTAACTATATCGGAACGCGAAGAAAAATTTCGTCCAATCTGGTGCGCACTTAACGGATTTTGGTGGTGGAATTTCAATGTATCCATTGTCAATCAGCAGTCCGGCGAGGAAATCTTAACATGGCGTGGACGTGGGTGTGCGAATAGCTCGCTGCGCAAATTAGATAAAATTTTGGACAGATTAGAAAAATAAAAAATCCCGCGTTTGCGGGATTTTTTGATTAGTCATCGATAACGCTGTATTCACAGAACCCTTCGTTCGTGTCACAACGTGATGTTGTGCCTTCGCTGATGAAATAGCCTTGTTCATGCAAGCACGCAGGACATACTTTTGGTGCTTCTGTTCCAATGTGCCACATGCCACAGTTTGTACAACGCCACATAACAATATTATCCTGTTTGAACAATGTGTCGTTTTCAATCGCTTCGACCAGCGCACGGAAGCGAGATTCATGATAACGTTCCGCATAGCCGATATTCTTTAAAATTTCAGCAATTGCAGGAAAGCCTTCTTGGGCGGCAATTTGTGCAAATTTTGGATACATTTCGGTGTTTTCTTCGTGTTCACCATACGCAGCAGCCTGCAAATTTTCCAATGTTGTGCCAATTTTGCCCGCTGGGAAAGATGCTGTGATTTCTAAATCGCCCCCTTCTAGGAACTTAAACAAACGTGATGCATGTTCTTTTTCTTGGTCTGCTGTTTCCAGAAAGATTTTAGAAATAGCCTGATAGCCTTCTTTTTTTGCAGCAGACGCAAAGAATGTATAACGATTACGTGCCTGGGATTCACCAGCAAATGCAATTAACAGATTTTTTTCTGTTTGTGTACCTTTTAATGATACCATTGTGTACTTCTCCTTCTGTTTTTGGTTTTGTTCGTAGAAAAATTCTAGCAGAGAAAGCAGTAAAAATCAAAAAAATTATTTTTTCTGGTCGGTTCGCGCACCACGACATGCCGTTGCGTGTATTAAATCCATGTGTCCGTCAAATAATTTAATTCCTAAAAATGCACGGGCTTGTTCTATTGTATCACCATACCCCCAATAAACACAATTCTTGGATGCTTCATATTTTGCAACAATAGTATCTGGTTGCGCAGACAAATAACGACCATAACAGTTTTCACCAATTCTGTATGCACGCCAATATTCAAATGGAATACGTTCGGTATGGGACAGTTTTTCCGCCAAAACAACTTCTATATCACGAACTTTTTGAACGTCATATGGAAACTTGTCTTGAACACGCCACAGGCCACCGATAAATTCGACCCTTTCTGATTGCAAGCAAAAGTTATACAAAGGCACTTTTTTACCGTTCGAAAAATATGCCAATTCATCGTTTTGGACCGCTTGGCTGAACGCTAATCTTTTTTCTGCTTCTGTTTTATGTGTTGCAAACTTATTTCTGTACTGTGTCATTTTCTAGCCCCAGGAATTTCTTTTCAATTGCACTGACCAGCTCTTGGATTCCTACTCTCCCTGCGGCACTGATTGTTAATATTTCAGGTTTCTTTTTGCGACCAAATGATTTTTTAAATTCAGTCAATTTTTCTTTTAATTCATCTTCTGAAATCGCATCAATCTTGTTTATGATTACCATTTCAGGCTTGCCCAACAATCCACCACCATACGAGTCCATTTCATGACGAATTGCCGCATAACGTGCCGCCCAATCAGATTCTGTACCATCAATTACATGTAAAATCATTTTTGTGCGTTCCGCGTGTCCCAAGAATCGGTCGCCCAGACCTACACCGGTATGCGCCCCCTCAATAAGCCCGGGCAAATCAACCATAACAAATTCACGATCGTGCGCATACATAACACCCAATTGTGGATTCAAGGTTGTAAATGGATAATTTGCAATCTTTGGACGCGCCGCCGTCACCGCCGACAACAATGTAGATTTACCAGCATTTGGGAAACCAACCAACCCAATATCTGCGATTAATTTTAGACGCAACACAACCGTTCTTTCTTCGCCTGGCAGACCGTCATTAGCCTGTTTTGGCGCACGGTTTGTCGGACTTTTGAAGTGCAAATTTCCCCATCCGCCATTACCACCACGTGCTGCGCGATATTCCATACCGTCTGTATTCAGGTCGGCATATTCAATTTCTTCGTTTTCAGACAAAATAACAGTACCGGTCGGCACCGGCAAATACAATGTTTCGCCCGACGCGCCGGTACGCATTTTACCCATACCGTTTTCGCCACGCTGGGCGACAAAATGCATTTTATAACGATAATCAATCAGGGTATTAACATTTGGTACAGCAACAAAAACTACGTCGCCGCCACGTCCACCGTCACCACCATTTGGACCACCGTATTCAATATACTTTTCACGACGGAAACTGGCACTGCCGTTGCCACCGTCGCCTGCTTTGACATAAATCTTGGCTCTGTCTAAGAACTTCATTTTTTATACCTTTTGAATTCATTATAATCTAAAAACTTGCAATTTCCAGTGTAAAAGACTATAATCTTGGGGTCGTGCAAACGATGATGATTCTGAATCCGTTGTGAAATAGTCATTATGGACTGGGGGGCAGTACCCCACAGCTCCACCATTACCTGATATGATTTATGGTCATATTTGGTTATGGGGCTGACATAGATTCGACAGATGATGAAAGACAAACTGGGTGAATCCGACGTGGTGTCGTTAAAAGCCAACTAAAAACTGAATGGCGATAGAATCGCTGCGAACGACAACGTTCGCCTTGCAATGGCTGCCTAATTATGGCGTTGAATATGGTTGGCGATTGTTGACCGTATTCGTTTAAGCAATTGCGGTGTTCGCCGGGTACATGGCACCAGAAACCCGGCATTTTTAATTTATTATAAAAACGGAACATAAGGACAAGAAAATGTTTGGAAAAATCAAAAAAGTATTCTTTACCGGTATTTTCGGTGTTTTATACATTTCTTTTGTTGCCCAATTGGTTTATGTATTGGGTTGGATGAACGGTATTGAAAATACATTGATGGGCTTGGCGGCTTTGTCGTTAGAATGGCTGGTTTTAATTGCAGCACGTTATTTATCAAAACGTTCCAGCAACAGCGCCCAACATGGCAGTTTTGGCGGTCACAACCGTCGTCGTTAAAAAAAGTCCCCCAGACGGGGGATTTTTTTATATGCAGTGGGATTTCATAGTTCTTGAATTATTCACAAAATGTATTATATTTAGTCAGCTATGAAAGAATATATTTTACCGTTTCGCGACTTTGTGGTGCATCCGGGACTGACTGTACCGGTGTTCATCGATAACAAAACATCCATCACGTGTATTGAATCCGCTGGCAAGACGGGGCAGCGATTGGTATTGGTGGCGCAGCGCACATGGAATTATCCATCCAGCCCAAAGGACATTTATGATATTGGAACAATTGGCGACATTGTTCAAATTTTGCGCATGCCAGATGGCGCAGTACATGCAATTGTTCATACAACAGATGCGGTCAAAATTAGCAACGTCGTTACCGAAGACGGCATCTTTGTTGGGGATGTTGAAACAATCGCAATCCAAGATGATACAAACCACGAGCAAACAATTGCACTGCGTGATAGAATCGCAGAAAACATGCAATTTTTGGCCGGAACAAAGAAATTCAAAATTGAAAAGCTGCGCAATGTTGTTGCAAACTATCCATTACCAGCATTTATAG
Source organism: Candidatus Enterousia sp. (assembly GCA_045546155.1). Taxonomy (GTDB): domain Bacteria; phylum Pseudomonadota; class Alphaproteobacteria; order Rs-D84; family Rs-D84; genus Enterousia. The sequence goes on along the minus strand of JAZQCG010000002.1, from coordinate 84,534 downwards.
ATTTTGTTGTCCAAGCAATTGAAATGGATGTCGAGCCTGCCTTGAAAATATTGGGGGCGACATCGTGGCGGGAAAAGCTAATCATCCTTTTGGAACAAGTAAACCTGGTGGTGGAAACAGCAAAAATAGAAGAATCTATTAACAAACGTATCCATCAGCAAATGGAAAAAGGTCGACGCGAGGCAATCTTGCAAGAAAAAATGCGCGCTATCCAACGCGAAATGGGTGAAGACGACTTGGAAATGGATACAGAAAACATTCGCAAACGGATTGAAAAATCCCACCTGCCCCGCGATGCTAAAGAAAAAGCACTGGCAGAGTGGAAGCGTATGAAATCTATGTCACCAATGTCAAACGAAGGCGGTTTATTAAAGACCTATCTGGATGAATTATTGGCGATGCCATGGAACAAATCTGATAAATCGCAAATTGATTTAAGCGTGGCGCGTGGGGTTCTGGATTCTGAACACTCGGGCATGCGCGGTGTCAAAGAACGCATTTTAGAACACATTGCGGTTATGAAAAAGACTAAATCTAATCAGGGATCGATTTTATGCTTTGTTGGTGCGCCAGGTGTTGGGAAAACATCACTGGGGAAATCAATCGCAACAGCACTGGGACGCAAATATCAGCGAATATCCCTGGGCGGGGTGTCAGATGAAGCGCATTTCCGTGGTCATCGCAAAACTTATATCGGTGCACAAACGGGACGCATCATGGATGCGTTAAAGCGCTGTAAATCAAATAATCCAGTTATCGTTTTAGATGAAATCGATAAAATGGGACGCGATTGGCGCGGCGACCCAGAATCTGCGTTACTAGAAATTCTGGACCCGGAACAAAACAAGGCTTTCCGTGACCATTATTTGGAGGTTGACTTTGATTTATCAAACGTTTTGTTTATTGCAACTGCAAACAGTTTGAATCTATCAAACGCGTTAAAAGACCGTATGGAAATCATTGAAATCCCAGGATACTCGACCGAAGAAAAAGTTCAGATTGCACGTGAACATTTAATCAAGCGCGCGGCGCGTGACACCGGATGGAATATGGAAAACATCGTTATATCTGATGATGCAATCCGTCATATTATTCAAAACTATACATCCGAACAGGGCGTGCGCCAATTACAGCGCGAATTAACCGCAATCTTGCGACGCGCGTTATTGGAAAACAATGCCGAAGATGTGCGCACTGAATTTACATGCGATAAAATCGATGAATTGTTATCTGTGCGCCAGACGGCTGGATTTTCAAAGAAAATTGGATTTGGGGCACGCATATGAAAACAGATATAGTAGTACTTAACGGCAGACCAATTGAAGCCGTCGTGTTTGGCGACGGGCAAGAACAGATTGATTTCTTTAATTCTGTGGCGGACTATGCCAACACCAATAAATGGCATTTTTTTACACGCATACAGAACTCGCAACATCCAGGTATGCTAGAAACCGTTGTTATAGCACGCAGTAAAAAGTATACAATACGTGTTATAGAAACCAAAATGCCTAAGTCTTATCCGCCCTTTAAACAGTATCAATCGTATGTCTTTGATAACGAAACATCTAAAAGTAAAATAAATTACGGAACGATTTCACACTGTTTTTGGGATTTGTTGCACGAATTAAAGGACAAACAAAAATGATTTTAATTATTAATACATCGGGTGGGAATCTGGAATTTGTATTAGAAGATAAATACAAGTCTGTTGCGGTGGAAAAACAGTCGGTTGCGTTGCCAACCGAATGTGAAAAATTTATGTCTGAGTGCGGCGCAAAATGGTCTGATTTATCCGCGATTGGTATTGTGGTTGGCCCAGGCAGTTTTACCGGCATCCGCCTAGGCATCGCATATGCCAAAGGGCTGGCAATGGGATTAAAAATTCCAGTTGTCGGAATTAGTTTATTCGACCTGTATTTAGCAGCAACACCAGATGCGTTTGTTGCGCTGGATTCTGGACGTGGCGATTTCTTTGTTGCGGCACCGGGCCTGGCCCCGTGCACAATGGAAATCGAAGAATTAGAGACAAAACAAATGGCTTGGCCACGAACGGTCGGTCACAAACCTTTTGATTTGAGGTTGGGTGTAAACATCGTAAAACAGAAAATAACTGCAGGAAATACAGAGCCAGTTGTACCAATGTACCTGCGCCCTAGTTATGCAGAACAAAACAAACAAAAAGAAGAATAATATGACACAAGACGCTTTTAAAGAATACAACGACTTAATCACAACAACGATAAAAACAAAACCTGTTGTGTACACAAACAATTCAGGCCCAAGCAAGAATATTGTTGTGCACTGCTATTACATTGATGCCAAGAATATTGGAATCGCAGTATACGCAGTTAAAAACAAGCACACACATGCTATATCAAAATATATTTTGAAAATAAATATAAATGGAAACAAATTAGAATTTAGCGACAGTACCGCACAAAGCGTCTATAACACACTGTGTGCAAAACACGAAGCGCAAATCGCAAAGACGCAATTAAAGAAAAACTTTAACAATCGCGCTTTTGTACGCAAACGTTAATCTAGCACATGGGGGCACACATTGCCGAACGAAAACTTATTTGGTAGCCTGGCCGAATTACACGCCAAATGTTTTCCGCACAAACCGTGGGGGGTGGCGGACTTTGCTGATTTGCAAAAATCTGGATGCGAAATTATTGCAAGTCAAAATGGTTTTATTGTATATCGGGCCGTTGCCGACGAAGCAGAAATAATTACAATTGGTGTTGCACCTGATGCACGTCGCACAGGTATTGCAGCGGCAATGTTGGGGATTGTTGAAGGCGACTTGAAAAAACGCGATGTAAAACATATATTCTTAGAGGTGGCGGCGGATAACACACCGGCACGCACGTTGTATAAAAGCAACGGATACGTGGAAATCGGCACACGCCCAGGGTACTATGACGGCGTTGATGCCATAATGATGCGAAAGGATATATAAAAAATATGGAATACAAGCCAAGTAGCGCACATGTTATAAAATCTGTACCAAAAACACCGGACAATGAATACGGTGTGATAACGGTTGATTCTATTAATCCAAATCGACCACTTATTGTTGTGTTCGGCGGCGAATTAACGGGTATTCCGCGCTATGCCAATCATTATATTAAACAAATGAAAAGCGTGCTTGGCGGGGCAAACATTTCAGACGTTGATATTTATTCAATATATTATGATTTTGGATCACGTGATACAGAATCTGAACGCGTGCAACTGTTTCGAGCAGCGGGACACAAAATTAGAAATCTGACACGCAGTATCCAAGATATTGATAAAAATATCGCCCACATGTCAGAAACAGAACCTGTTCCGAATTATATCAAACAACTGGGCAATATCATATTAAACCCGATACTAGTATCGGGTGCTGAAAGCACCCGCGTGCCCGCAAGCATAGCGGCGCAACGTGCATCAAATGTTCGATTCTATGCACACTCGCACGGGGCGGCTGCGATAACAATACTGGGGGAATATATGGCAGATGTCATGACCCAGATGGGATACACACCAGATGAAATTAAACAAATTCAAAAAAATATTATTGTTATTCAGCATGGACCAATCACACCGCTGGAACATCCACGTTTTACGACACTGTCGTTCGCGTCTGCATCAGACACTAAAATGAACTTACACAATCGCTTTTCAGAATATGCGTATGACAATTCATTTGATTTATATCCATCTTATTTTTCGGTGGCCGGCGCAAATTTATTCGCAGCTGGCGAAATAAGCACAAAACTGGCCAAGGAACATGATAACGAAGGACTAACAAACCCCGAGACCCTAACAGAAGATGGATTGGTTTTAATGGCAGCGGAACGTAATGCAATTGTTAATGCCATGCGGACGGCCGGTCGCCCAGTATCAAGTATTCGTGACCTGGTATCCGGAGACGGGGTCAATTTTGACATGCTGAAGGCAAACGGCGACTGGTTCTTTAAAAATATGATAGCAGACCTTAGACAGCAGAAGAAACAAAATCCAAAACACGATTATCAAAAATAACATCACGTGGGCGCAGGGGCGATGCAACATGCATGTCTGTGGCACTGCGCGTGCGCGATAGCGCGACATAGGTTTGTCCGTGTGTAAACGCACCACGCGACATATCAACAACCACTGCATCCAGTGTTTTTCCCTGGGCCTTGTGTATGGTCATGGCGTATCCCAAGTTTAATGGAAACTGTTTATACCCCCCTACTTCGTTTTCAACAATCCGATCGTTTTCATCACGGCTATATTCTATTTTTTCCCATTTTTCAGGCTTTACCGTTACGATTTCACGATTATCGGACAGCAACTGAACAGTTATATCGCGTGCAGACATCGAACGCACAATACCCATTGAACCATTGTGCCACTTGTCACTATTTTTTACAAAAACAACCAATGCACCAATTTTTAGTGTCAAATTTAACGGGGCCGGCACATCACGTTCCAAGAAAGTACCAGTCAACGTTCCTGTATATGTTATCTCGGGCGAATTAATCTGGGCCAGACGTGATGCATTTATTCGTTCAGCTGTATCACGAAACGGTGTAATCAAAACAGCATTTGCACGACGTTCTAAATCTTCTATCTTGCAACTGTTAAAGAAATCCAATACATCCACATCACGATTACGCAATCTGGTCAGGCTTTCCAACAGCGCGCCATCACTTTGACGATATACCATATCAAAACTAAAACGCATAAAATTAGCGCGCTTATAAACATTGCTGTCAAAGAAATACGCGTTGGGGTGCTCGTACGCTGTTTCATAGTAACCCATCGCATCCCGCGTTATAACGGGTGGCAATTGGAACAAATCGCCGATTGCTATGACCTGGATTCCACCAAATGGGGCATTATTATGTCGTGCCATACGCGCCAATATATCAATTGCATCCAATAAATCTGGGGCAACCATTGATATTTCATCAATAATTAGTACGTCTGTGGCATTTAATATGTTGCGGGGTTTTGCCTTTAACTTTAACAATTCAGGCATAATAAAATCGCGGGGTTGAATTTGAAACAGTGAATGAATCGTTTGCCCACCAATATTTAATGCAGAAACCGCCGTCGGGCACGCACAAATGATGCGTTTTTTTGATGCGCTTTTTAAATAATTTATAAAAGTAGACTTTCCTGTTCCTGCCTGGCCCAGAATTAAAATATTAGAATTTGTGCGCTCAATTGCATTAAACGCAGAAATTTGAACATCGTTTAAAATCGGGGCGACCAATGACATGCCCTTATCATGACATAAATTTTATCTTTTAGCAATCAACGGCAATCAAAAAAATGTATTTTTAAAAAAAGTCAAGTCCATTTCATAGGTCAAATAAAAAAATATGATTGATTTTTAATATTTCCCCTTGCGTGGGATATGGCTTTTTTACTACCATAAAAGACAAAAGAGAGGAAGATATGGGAAAAAAACGCAGTTTCCTGGGCATTTTTGCATTTTTGGTCATGACTATTTTTGCTACAAATTCGTTTGCAGCAGGCTATACGTGTGCCAGTTACAAGAAGTATACGTCCTGTAACGCGGGCCATTACCTGAACGGGACAGGTGTTGGCAACGCATGTGTCGAATGTCCTGATAATTCCTCTACAACAGATGGGAACACAGCTGTGGCCTGTGATTGCTCAACAGGATACAGTGTTGGCGGCACACCAACTGGCGTAAAAACAACCACAACAACTGCATGTACAGCAATCGCAACAACGTTTACATTAAATAATGACAAAGCAACAACAAACGGCACAACAACTATCTATGCTCGCTATGGGACAGATGCATATTTGGATGCAGATCGCAGCGACATTATGACAACAACCGCCAATCCAATTACTGTACCACAGCGCTCTTATACCGTTGAATATAATGCAAATGGTGGTTCGGTGGACACAACCAGCCAGACAGCTAATTATACATTTAATGGATATTACACAGCGGCAACTGGTGGAATTCAGATTATTAATGCATCTGGTAATATTACATCCACAGGTATTGAAGAATTAAAGAAAGCAACAGGCGATGCGACCCTGTATGCCCAGTGGTCATCGGTTTCTGTGACAATGCCAACCCCAACACGTGCAGGTTATATCTTTAACGGATGGGCAACGTCATCTTCTGCGACCAGTGGCAACACCGGTGCATACATACCAACAGATAACAACCTGTTGTATGCTACGTGGACGGGCGCTGAATACGATTGTGAGGTCGGGACATACTGGGATGCAGAAAATGCACAATGCGCACAATGTACCGCAGGCAATTATTGCGAAGGTGTCAGTGGCACAAATAATGGCACAGATGCAGGGCTATCAGCATGTCCAGCTGGCACAAGTGATGACGGCGCCGAATCGATGACAGACTGTTACTTTGATGTGACATTAAGTGCAAATGGCGGTTCGGGCAACTGTGCAACAACGAAAACATGTTACTTTAATCAAACATGCGTATTGCCATCTTGGGACAGCACCACATGCAACCTGAAAAACGGCACAAAGACGTTCCAGGGTTGGGCAACGTCTGAAGGTTCTGTTGCGGGCAGCTATTCTATGACATTTAGAAGCGCGGACACCGTTTATGCAGCATGGGCACAGACAACATGTTACGCGACAAATGGTACAGCAACACCGGCAAACACCGTAGACAACAAACCAACATGCACCATCACATGTAATTCTGGATATGGCACAAGCGGCACATATTCAGGTTCAGCGGGTGCGACCGCATACAGCTATACCTGTACCGCCGGTGGTTATGATGTATTCTATGACTGTGGCGAAGGTTCAGGCACAGCCCCAAGCAATGGAAACTCAACATATGGGGTTGACTTTGCACCAGCTGCAAATACATGTACACGCACCGGATACACATTTGGTGGCTGGGCAGTTAGTGGAACAAGTGATGTTAAGTCTGCATCGATGGAATTTAAATGGGAATACACAGAATCCAAGACATTGACAGCAACGTGGAATCCGGTATGTAATAAAATCACATTGGCGAATACAACCAATGGCGGTACAGGTGGTACAGTAGAATTGTACAAGAAAACAGATTCGACAGCATGGTATACCGATGCAAGTTGCGCAGGCACAGAGATAACAACTCTGCCAACTAAGCCGACAAAATCAAACGCAACATATGCTGGACACTACACTGGCACAGCCGCAACAGGTGGCACGCAGTATATCACAGCTGATGGCAAGTTAAGTTCTTCTTGGACAGTGACAGGCAAGCAAACACTGACCGCACAGTATTCATGTAATACAAACTGGACAGGCTCAGGCACAAAAATTGCGGGCGCATGTACAGGTACAACATACACAATTACACTGAACGACAACGGTGGTAATGGTGGTTCTGGCACAGTTAAACAGGTTTATTCAACAAAATGGACCAATGCTTCTGGCACAACTATCACAACTGTTGCCATCCCAACACGCAGTGAATATGTATTTAATGGATATTACACAGCGACCAGCAACGGCACACAACGTATAACAAAAGCTGGTACGTTACCTGGGAACACTACGTTTACAGCAAATGCAGAATTGTTTGCACAATGGACAAAGTGCGAAGCATGTGCTGCAGGAACAGGCGCAACATGTTCGTTGAGCGTATCTGGCAACGCATGTACATATACAACAGCATGTCAGACCGGTTATAAAAACATCCAGAATTCAGGGAAATATAACCCAAGTTGCGAACCTGTGTCATATACAGTTAAATATGATGCAAATGGTGGCAGTGGCACAACAACAGCCAGCAATCACACGTATAATCAGGCAGCTCCACTGACCGCTAATGGATTCGCAAACGGCACAAAACAGTTCCTGGGCTGGGCAAAGGCATCAGATGCAACAACCGCACAATATACAAACAAACAAAGCGTTACCAACCTGAGCGCAACAGATGGTGATGTGGTTACATTGTATGCGGTCTGGGGCACATCATGTACATGTAGCAAGGATACAGGTGTAGCTTCTTGTACTGCAACAGCACCTTTGGGGGTTTGTGGTACTGCAACTGCGACCGCAACGGCTGGATATAATAATGCAAAATGTTCTGCATCCAGCAATGGTGTTAGTGCATGTACCGCCACAGCAAACAAATACACTGTTGTATTTAATCCAAATGGTGGCGAAGGCACAATGAACTCGCAAGAGTTTACGTATGGCAAAACACAGTCTTTGACCAAGAATACGTTTACATACGAAGGCTTGAACTTCCAGGGTTGGGCAACATCTGCAACAGGGGCAAAAGCATATGATGATGCCGCGTCTGTATCAAACCTGACAACAGAAAATAACGGTATTTTTGAGTTATATGCAGTGTGGGGCGATGCGGTTTCGTATACAATAACCTATGAAAACATGAGTGGTATTAGCAATCCAAACCCAACAACGTTTACGGTTACTACTGCGACGTTCACGCTAAAAAATCCAGAAAGAACAGGATATACATTTGATGGCTGGTACAAAGAAAGCACCTTTAACACAAAGGTAACACAAATCGCTAAGGGTACAACCGGCAATCAAACACTTTATGCAAAGTGGACACCGAACAAGTATACAATCACATACGATTGCAATGGTGGAACTCTGTTGGCTGTTCTGACCAAGACACAACCCGTAGAGTTCGAAAAAGACTTTACTACGTATCCATCTAATGCATGTTCACGCACAGGATATACATTTGATGGTTGGGATAGCACATTGTATCCAGAAGCAAACAAAACTTATACATACACAACCGTTGGCGATACAACGCTGGCTGCGAAGTGGAAGGCAATTGGATACAAGTGTAATCCGGGTCACTATCTGCCACGCGCAAAAACAGAATGCGCCGTATGTCCTACGGATCACTATTGCGAAGGCGGGACATACACATACAGCACAACAGCCGATCAGGGTATCACTGGGACATGCCCAGACGACTATCCAATCAGTGCTGAACAATCAGATGCAATAGAAGACTGTTATAAAAACGTATCTGTAAACCAGGGTGTTATACCAACAAACTGTCACAGTGCAACATGGGCAGCATGCACATACCAGGACTACTATGGCAAAGATGACACACCATGTGTACCAGATACTGTTACATCTGTTACCGCCAAGAAGGGTGCTTATGTCAGTGGTACAACCTGTGTCGTTTGTGGTGCAAACAGATATCAAACAACCGATGGTACAAATGCGACAAGCTGTTCTGCAACATGCGCATCTGGCTATTCTATTGCAGGAACATCATTAAGCGACCACGACGAAAAGTCTGACTGTGCACGCACGATTACGTTGGATAAAAATGGTGGCAGTGGCAACATTACAACATCTGTTGTTTGTCGCGAAGGTGTGTCATGTGACTTTGGCTCTGCATCTGGTCTGACACAGACGGGATATACATTTACAGGTGGATGGGGAACAAGTGAATCTTGCGCATCGACAACGACCGCGTTCCTGGCCCCATCGGCAAGCACATATTATGCATGTAAGACAGCCAACACATACACCGTATCATTTGATGCAAATGGTGGTACAGGCGGACAAACAGCAACAGTAACAGCGACATACGACAGCGCGATGCCAGAAATCAATACAAATGCACCAACATTGTCTGGCTATGTCTTCGCAGGTTGGTTCGATGCAAAGACAGATGGCACACAATATTATACCGCCGCGGGCAAATCTGCACGCAGTTGGAACATTGCCAAGGATACTACATTATATGCCCAGTGGGTCGTTGGTGGCATGAACACTGTTACATATAATGAAAACGGTGGTACATCTGTTGATGATACGGAATGTAATGTACAATCTGGGGATATTACATTGCCAGCTATAACACGTGATAATCATACCTTTGATGGTTGGTATAATGATGAAACAGGTGTAAAAACAACTGTTATTACATCTGGAACATGTGTAGATGAGATGTCATTTACAGCCGAATGGACCAAGTGTGGCGAATGTATCAAGGGCACAGGGGTTTCAAGTTGTTCTGTTAATGTTGTTAATAATGTTTGTGTAGCAACATCCACGTGCGCGAACGGATATAAAACACCGCTCTGCGATGGTTTGAGCTGTTCATGTACACCAGAAACCTACGCGGTTACATATGATTGTGGCGATGGTTCGGGGACTGCACCATCTGATGACGAAGCAACGTATGGGGATGACTTTGCACCAGCTGCAAATACATGTACACCGCCAACCGGATATGAATTTAGTTTTTGGAAGGACGGCACAAACCAACACAAGGCTGGGGTTGAATTCACATGGACATATACTTCTGGCAAAACTTTGACCGCAGAATATTCCGTAGAAGGCGCACGTGACATAAACTATGTTACGGGTGGCGGTGAAATTCGTGGCAGCTATACTGTGTCATGTAACGCACAGACAGATGACTTTACCCTGCCCCAGGATGTATTCTTGAAGGGACACAAATTCTTGGGCTGGAAAGATGCGTCTGGCAATCTGTTGGATGCAGATTACACGGTTGCAAAAGGTACATGTACGTCTGAATTAACATTTACAGCCGAATGGTCCAAGTGCACCAGCACCATCAACGGTGAATGCGGCTGTGATAGCGACACCCATCCAGAAAATGGTGTATGTGTAAGCTGTACAACGGCATGTTCGACGCTGGGGGCGGAATATCAGGGAACGTATAACATTTGCGCCAACGATGGTGCTGGCAACGCAGAAACACAGTGCTATTACGAATCAACAATGGATTGTTATGCACCAGCAGAAGATACTTATATGCCTAACTTTTATGACTATTATGCTGTAGACTGTCCAGATGAAAATGCAATTGCTTGCTTGTATGAAGAAGGTGTACAGGTAGCATGCAAACAGTATTACAATTCTGAGTCCTGTGAACCCTTGGATGGAGTTGGGCTGTGCCCATTAGACTTGGACGATAATATGTACGGTTCAGGTATAAACTGTAAACAGGGATATTATCGTGACGGAGACAAATGCGTATCCTGTTCATCTTTGGGTGACGGCACATGGAAAAACTCCACAGGTGGGTGGTATGGCCCAAGCGGTTATACAGATGCACTGGGTGTAACTTGGGATTATGGTTGTTATTCCAATTATTGTGAGAGCGACTGTACCCACTTGTTAACAGATGGCTCATGTCCAGATGGGGCAGAATGCGAGGTTGCTTACCCAGGGTACGTTTCGGGAGTTACTATTTATCCATCTAACGCTTGTGTACCTTATTCTGGCTACTCATGTTCAATGTCTTTGAACTGCGCGCCAGGGTACACATCTGAGTACACAGATCAGTATTATGAAGACATTCTTTGGACAACAAAGGATCAAGCTGCAGAATCAGATCATTATCAGGCCGGTACTTATTCAAAACACTACAAGTATTTTACTTGCACACCAAATTTGTATTATGTCTCGTTTAATTCAAATGGTGGCGAAGGCGCTATTGCACAGCAAACATATACATATGATCAGGAATATACTTTGCCTAAAAACACACTTGTTCGCAACGGCTATAAATTCAGCGGATGGAGTCGCTCAAAGGATGGGGCTGTTGTATTTGGTGATGCTGAGCAAGTATCAAACCTAACTACGGATGCAGGTCAAACAGTTGTATTATACGCAGTGTGGGAGCTTATTGAATATAGCATCGTTTATCACCTGAACAATGGAATGAATAATGCTGAAAATATGCCAACTTATACGATCGTAGATACACCGATTGTATTGGCGAATCCTACTAAGCGTGGTTATGATTTTGCAGGTTGGTTTAGTGATGAAGGCTTGACTGCGGCTGTATCAGAAATACCGGCAAATGCAACCGGCAACCAGGAATTCTGGGCAAAGTGGACACCAATAGAATATACAATTACGTATAATTTGGATGGTGGTACAAATAATCCAGACAATCCGATGACATATGTCATATCAGATACACCAATCCAGTTGGGCAAGCCAACTAAAACAGGATTTACGTTTAGCAAGTGGGTTGATGCAAACGGTATAACAATGACGAGCATCGCAACAGATACAATTGGCGATATTGTTCTGAACGCGGTTTGGGCATCAGATTCATATGTGATTACCTATAATTTAAATGGTGGCACAAACAATCCTGATAACCCAGACACTTATACGATTTCGGATACGCCAATTTATCTGGCAGCGCCAACCAAGACGGGTTATATCTTTGACAATTGGACCGGCACAAAGGTTAAAGATAACGCAATTATCGAAGGTACAACAGGTGACACAACAGTTACAGCAAATTGGACACCTACGACATTTACTGTTCACTTTGATTCAACAGATGCAACAGATGTAAGTGTTCCAGACGTAGAATGTACATACGACAAAGCATGTAAAGCAGCCGATGTTATCGAAATGTTGAACAAAACATTTAGTGCATGGAACACACAAAAGGATGGCAAAGGCAAGAGTGTTGCTGCAAATGGTGATATAACGAACCTGATATCGGACGGTGGCGAAATTACACTGTACGCGATTTGGGACCAAGATATGGTCGCATGCGAACCTGGATACTACTATGTCGACGGTGTAAAAACACGTTGTGAATTGGGCAAGTTCTGTGCAGGCGGAACTGAAATCCCAGCGGGTTCTAGTGGATGTAGCGAAACATGTCCAGCGGGCGGTGCAACAATTGTAGATGGCGCAAGCAGCATTACACAGTGTCGCAAGACAGCCATTGCAGGCGATATGACGTTTGATTTTGGTACAGCAATGTGGGATTGCGCATACACCAATGGCTCGGGCGACAGTGCGGTTTATCGTACAGATTGTAAGTCGGTTGCACTGACATGCGATGCGGGCTACTTCTATAACGGTGTTGGTAATGCTTGTATCCCTGTGACAGACGGATATTATAGCCCTGCCCCGACATCGGGTGGTGACGTTGAAGAGCCAGCCAGCAAAAAGGCACACGCGTGTCCAGGCGAAACAGGCGCATCGGATGACGGTATTGGTTCTGATCAGCCACGTGCAAAGATTACGGATTGTTATAGCCTGTGCGCATTGACACCGGCAGATGTTGAACACAGCACAACGGTTACACCGGATGATCCAAAATCATTTAGCACAACAAATGGTCAGTATCCTGCATGCTCGTACACAATTAAGTGCGATACTGGGTACACACCACAAAATGGCACGTCCCCAATGTGTGTTGCAAACAAATACACAATTACATTGGACAAGAACCAGGGTACAGGCAATGCTACATCATATGTAGAATGCACATTTGATAGTGGCGCGTGCAAATTGCCAGCGTCAACAGGTTTAACGCGTGCAGGTTATGTAACCGCTAATAAGTGGTGCACAAATGCCAATGGTTCAGGTGTTTGCTATGATGCAGATGCAGTAACAACGGCGAATATTTCTGCGACGGGTACAGATGTGACGTTGTATGCGGCATGGAATCCAGGTGTGTTCAAGATTGAATTAGTTGCAAATGATGCCACAGAAAACAAGACCCAGTCACCAGTATATTTGAAGTATACAGTTGGTTGGTTCGAAAATGAGGCAGGCACAAAGGCAATTACAACAATTGATACATCTGCCCTGCCGGGGAAACCGGGGTATAACTTTGCGGGCTATAGCACAGGCGACGTAATGATTGTTGATGCAATGGGCGCATTGCAAACTACTAACGCGGCACTGCGCGTAACGACAGTCGATACGGTTGCAAATGTGAACTGGTCTAAGGGGAATACAATCTGCGAAGCAGGATACTACTATGGCGGCAACGGTGGTGAATGCACAGTTTGCGAAGAAAACCACTGGTGTCCGGGCGGAACGTTCCCAACCGACACGGGCATCGTTGGCGGGCATGAATTATGTCCAGACGGTGGCATATCAGCGGGCGGCGTAAATGCTAAGGATGCGGGTGTATGTTATAAGCAAGGGCTGAGCTATACATCTGCAACCGGCAAAGCCAGCGGCACACAGACATGTAACTATGATTCAGATGCAGATGAATATAATGCGGCATGTCGCGACCAGTCGGTTAAGGCGTGCGTTGCTGGGTACTATTATGTATCTGGTATAGACTGCACCAAGGTTGGCCAGAACTATTTCAGTGGCAATGGCGATTTGAAGCGTGAAGCATGCCCAGAAAATGGTTTGACAGGCACACTGGAAACAGCTGGTGTTATAGATGACTGTTATAAAACAGTTGACTATAAAGCGACATATGGTGCAGGAACACAGGTATGTAACTATACATCAACCAATGATGATGGCAGTGCGAAGTATGCTACAAACTGTCGTGACATGTACATCACATCATGCCAAGGTGGGTATTATCGTGAAAATGCAGATGCGATTGACTGTAAACCTGTTGGTTTTGACGCATACAGTGTAGAAGGCAGTCTGGATAGAATACCATGTCCAGATGGTGGCGACACGAACAATGAACAGGCGGCAACACCACAGTCCTGCTTTAAATCAGAAAATCCGTTCAAGTCGGAACATGGTGAAGGTTACTATTATTGTAGCTATTCTACAGACACAGGTGAATATTCTGTATGTGATACAGAACAGTTCACAAAGTGCGATGCAGGATATTACTGGGCGGCAATTGGCGACAAGGATTGTACAAAGGTTGGATATGGATTCTTTGGTCCGGTTGCTGATTCACAGAACGAAGGTCGACCAACATCACGCCAAGGATGTGCTACGTTCGATGGCCAACAGGGTTATACAGAAACAGAAACCAGTGCCGACGCAAGTGCATGCTATATGACAGAAATGCCATGTACAGTTGCAAACGGTTCAGGTATCAAGACATGTGGATATAATACAAGTGCCGAAGATTATTCCGCAGACTGTATCGCATGCCAGGTTGATACGTGTGATGAAAAATATCACCTGACTGGAAACAAATGTGAACTGTGCCCAGCAGGCAGTGTATGTGGTATCGAAACACGCACAGGATTTGCAGGTGTTGCAAATGCAGAACCACAATTGTGTAGTGCGCTATTTAATGGTCGCTATCCACAATCTGATGCAGGTTCAGTTGATGTTGCACAATGCTTTGGCATATGCGATAAATCCGCAAATGTAACCACAACTGTTGGTCGTGACTATCAGGGTGCAAACATGACAGACACATGTGAAATCAAAGTATGTGATACAAAATACTATCTGGAAGACGATAAATCACAATGTACGTTATGTCCAGAAAATAGTATTTGTGATGCGGCATCTGGGGCGGATATGGACCTGGACGGAAAACCAGATAACACGCCACATACATGCGATGAGTTGACAAGTGGTACACACAAGTTGGCAAATGCTGGGTCAACAAAAGTTGAACAGTGCTATGCAACATGTGAGGATTATGAAATCGAATACGGTATGGCGATACGCGACTTTGATATAGTACAATATGACGATGTATGTACGTACAAGGGCGTATCTGATACGAACAATCCGTGCGAAATTCAAAAGGTCAATGGGGTAGAAACCTGTGTTGAAGTATCATGTAACCCAGACTATGAATTGATTAACGGTCGTTGCCAGAAGTGCAATCGCGCAGAAGCTACGGAATATAAGCCAAATGGGAATTGCTTGGTGGCAAAGTGTCACACGGGCTATCACCCAGAAGGCGACCAATGTGCGACAGATGTCAAAACATGTAGCGCACCAAATGCGACAGAAGCAACCCAGACATGGGATAGCAAAGTGGGCGCGTTTGGTATATGCAAAATCACAGAATGCGCAGACGGATACCATGTTGAAGCAAATGCATGTGTTCTGAATACAGAAGTGTGTGATATAGAACATGGTACAGGCACACGCGAGTGGGATGAACGTCGTGGTGTATGGGGTGATTGTGTTGCAACATCGTGTGCACCGGGATACACAAATGATTCATATGAATCAGACGAGCCAAATAAACAATGTGGCCGTTGCCGCAATGCCAAGAGCGTGTTGGGTCAGGATGCTGTAAGCAGTTATGCAAGTGGCTGTACGATTGCAACATGTATGTATCAAGGCGAGTTGTATAATTTGGAAAACAACGAATGCGTTCCAATCTGTCCGATTAATACATATGAAGACGAAACAGGAACAATGCGTTGGAATCCTAAGACCAAAAAGTGTGAACGCGAATGCTTTGATGGTTATATGTCTTGGTAAGAAAAAAAAAATCCCGGTTTAACTGGGATTTTTTATTGTTGTTTTTGTTTATGATATAATCTTATAAGTGTTTCACGTGCATTTTTTGACATACGTGCAAACGCCTCTATCGGGATGCCAGATTCAGGGCTGTTGTGATATGTCTGTAAAATATGTGATTCTTGTAAACGTGTGGGGTTTTGCAATCCACCGGCGGCATCTAAGATCCCAGATTTAATATCTTCACGTAATGCATTAGCCAGATCGATAACCAACCCACAATTTACACACCGTGAATCATGTGTGTTGTATGGAACATTATAGGCAGCATGCAGACTGGCATAAAAAGAATCATGCGATAATTCGTTTGTAGAACAGTTTTCGTATTCAGCTAAATCGCCAGAAAAATAAAAATCCTGGGCGGCTAATGACGATTGATTTATAATCTGTTCATGCGCTTTGTAAAATTTTGGATTGCAGCGTTTTAAAAGCGCGCCACGGATTTCAAAAATTTTTATCATCTCTGTATGCATATCAAGTTCCTTTCTTATCTTAGTTTTTTTATATGTTCGTTTAAAGCTTGTTTGATGGCTGCATTTTTTGGTGCGGTCCACTTTTCCCAATGTCTGTCTTCTTCGCGGGTTAATTTTAAATCGTCTGTATACATTGCAACGGGGGCTGTTGTATATTTACTGGTAAAAGTATCGCTGTTGTAAAATAAATCCAGCATTTCAAAATTTATCGAATCACGGGGAAAGTGTACGGGTGCTAGTAACATGCCATTTACGTGCCATGGCAAACCGCCAACACGCAATGTGCCCCCTGGTTTCAATGCAACAACCGCACGACGATAAAATTGCGCTGCATGCTTAACATCGGGTGAATACAACGGTAATGAATACAAAGCCCAAATTTCATCAAATTCGTTTTCAAATGTCGTGTCGTTAAAGTCACAATTGATAACTGTACGCGCAGAGCGTGCATCATTTATATATGGGTCTGCATTTGTGACGTCGCATTTAATGTTTGCAAAATCAAAGGCGCGTTGAATCTGGGAATGCCCGCCACCAACCAGTAACAGTTTTTTATTATTTAATAATTTTTTAATATCACGATGTGAAATCTGGAAAATACGCATATATGTCGACAATGGGCGGGAATTACCAACAATCCCGCCATTAAAAAATTCTTTTTGCCTTGTATAATATGCGTTTTGATTAATCATAACGCGCATATTATAGGACAAATTATTTCATTGTCAACAATTTAGTAAAGCTATCTGGTTTTCTGTAATAAACCGTCAATCGTTGGGCGGACAGATGATGGTCGCACGGGCATCTGCGGCGAACTATGGCCGTATTAGCAGCCAAGACTTTTTAACACAAAGCGAACGCGCATTTGATCAAATGCACGAACAGTCCAAGGATTTAACCCTGACGATGGGAGCAGAAATTCCAGATGTCGTTTGGAAAAAGCATCATTCGGGCGACAAAACAATCTTTTCAAAATGGTTGGCAAAGATGCTGGGGGCGGCGGATAAAAAACGAATCCGCGAATTAATAAAAACTGATACCGTGTTTAAATCACAGGCAACGCAATTTGTGCGCAGTTTTGATAAAGTATTATCTGCAGCACAACAGGCCGACAATGCCGATAAATTAGCGGCCAGCCTGATGAAAACAGATTTAGGACATATTTATATCGCGTTAAAGAGCCATGTGTAAAAAACCCGCTGCAGCGGGTTTTTTTATTCAAAGTGCAAATGTGGATTTTATGATATTGCGATAAATAAAAGTTTATCTTAAAAAAATGTTTTACATTTTTGTCATTCCTGCGTAGGCAGGAATATGGATTACATTTATTTTAATGCGCGCTTTGCGCGGGTTTTAAGGCCCACTCCTGCCTGCGCAGGAGTGACAATTTTTGTAAACAAAAATTGTAAAAAATACTTCGATAAAATTTCATTTACCATTGTAAGAAACGCCCGGTTGGGCGTTTGCTTATTTCATCACGCACGGTTCTGTGTATTCGTATGTACCACTGTCGTCGCTAAATGACATACCAACCGGTGCGTACATTATGCAATCCCCAGTCGGACTGGATACTAAACACGATTCCGCATCGCCGACGGCTGTGTAGCCACTGGGGCAACTGGTCGCGATGGTTATGTTTGGGCTATCCACCAGGGTATAGCCTAATGGGCAACTGGTGCCAGGCGCGGCGGCGTGCGCCACCAATGGTACACATACCAATAAAAATATTGTTCGTTTCATGGTTGCCACCTTTTTAATCAGTTAAGTTCTTAAATATCTCTTCATTCATTGGCCAGCTTATTTCTGCGCAACTTGATGCACAATTTGTTAAGCAGTCCTCGGAATCTTCAAAATCTTGGCCTATAGATCCGTCGTCATAAAGAACCCAGCCTGATATAGCGGGACTAATTACTTTGCACCAGCAATATCTTTGGTTGTTGCTCACACCGTCTTCTATAGGATAAACCAGCACACTGTCGTTGCTTAAATAATTGACATAACTACATGCCGCAATCCCCTTGATCGGCACACCAGAGATATTGTCAATGTCGCCACAAGTTGTACTCCAATCGACATGTCTTTTGAATAAGTTTCTGTTTGATGAGTGGCAACGAATATCGCTATCTGCATTCAATGCCACGCATTTTTGCACGGCGGTGGCGGGTGTGGTCAGCAACGCGCACGCCGCGGTTAAAGTTAAAAGTTTTTTCATTGTTGTTTTCTCCTGTTGTTTTTTACTAGTAAAAAACCACCAAAAATTCAGGTGGTCAGGAGGTTAGTAACAATCTTGAGAATTGTGTGCTTATTCGATATATTCGCAACCCTCCTGACACTAATATCAGGAGTTTTGTTTATCAGAATACACAACCACAGACACAATATGACATAGGTTTGTTTTCTGATACTCAAGCCGGGTTACTACACCCCATTATGGCAATACACCATAACACAATTATTATAACGGATTGTTTATATTTGTGCAAATAGTTAGATAAAAATGTTTTTACAATTTTTGTTTACACAAATTGTCACTCCTGCACAGGCAGGAGTGAGACTTTTAACCCGCGCAAAGCGCGCATTAAATAAAGTTTTTTTTACTTTTTTATCGTTCCTTTTGTAGTAAACCATCAATCGTTGGGCGGATGGCATCAAAGACCTGCCCTATGTCCATACGAGTGCCATCGGCGCGCATTTCGTCTATGACCGTCCATTTTTTTGGATCACGCGCAGCAATATGACGATATACTTTGGATACATCATACAGCAATCGAAAGTCAGATTCATGTATGTCAGGCTTGCCATTTTGGTATTCTTTTAATCCTGTGTTTCGCATTTCATATGCGACCCGCGGATCAAGATACAGATATATATTATAGTCTGGGCGCAAAATCCCCATATTTGTAAATTCTAGTTTTTCCAGAAAATCTATCTTGTCATCCCATTGTTCACGCGGGGTTTTGGCAATTGAAAATGCGTTGCTGTATGTGTATCGGTCCAAAATCACCCAATTGCCAGAATCCAACCAATGCTTAATTAATGGCATATGCTGTTGCCGGTCAAGTGCATATGGCAACATGGTGTATTCAGCCGGCAAATGACGTGTTGCGCCAAATTTCCCGTTAAGATAATCTCGAACAAAGCGGCCAAAGAACGCCTTGTACTGGGGAAAATCCAGCGTTTGCACAGGAATCCCGCGTGATTTTAGGTAATTTACAATATTCATAACCTGGGTGTGTTTACCAGCTTTGTCTGCGCCTTCGACGGCAATAAGTTTTCCAGTTGGCATATTATTTTTCCTTTTACTGTTTTTCTGTATATAAAAGCCCACAAAATGTGGGCCGGTTTTAATCTTCCAAAAAGCTGCGTAATTTGCGCGCGCGTGTTGGATGCTTTAATTTATTCAGCGCCTTTTGTTCAATCTGGCGGATACGTTCGCGGGTAACGCCGATGTATTCACCGACCTCTTCTAGGGTGCTGGTTTTATTCGTTGACATACCAAAACGCTGACGCAGAACTGTTTCTTCCTTGGGATCAAGTTCAGACAGAATCTGGGTAACAATTTTACGCAAATTCTTTTGCGCGGCCGATGTGAACGGATTCTTGGCTGTTTCGTCTGCAATGATTTCAATACGTGAACTGTCATCTTCGGTGCCAACAGGCGCTTCTAGTGAAATCGGTTTCAAGTTAACCTTCATCGCCTTGTGAATCTTGTCCACCGGCAGATAGATAATCTTAGACAATTCTTCGGCGGTTGGCTGGCGGCCATATTTATGCATAAACTGGCGCGTGGCACGCTGAATCTTGTGTATATTATCAATCATATGAACCGGTATACGGATTGTACGCGCTTGGTCGGCAATACTGCGGGAAATTCCCTGTTGAATCCAGTTTGTTGCATATGTCGAGAATTTATTTCCCAAACGATAATCAAATTTATCAACAGCCTTCATAAGCCCAATATTCCCATCCTGAACCAAGTCCGAGAAGTCCAAGCCCAGACCACGATTGCTGGATTTTTTAGCAAATTTGATAACAAGACGTAAGTTTGCCTCAATCATTTCGCGTTTTGCACGGGCGGCCTCGGCCTGGCCACGGCGAACCAATTCTACGACCTTTTTATATTCGGTGGTTGGCTGGCCGGTTTCAGTTGCGATAGCTGTGATGTCTTCTTGGATTTTCAAAATATCCTTTTCATGTTTTTTCGCAAAGCTGGACCATGCTGCGTTTTTATGTTTAGCCAGTTTTTTGACCCAATTGCGATTTAATTCATTGCCGGCATATTCAACCAAGAAATCTTCGCGTTTAATCTTGTTCGCCATAGCCAGACGTAACAGTTTACCTTCTAGGCCCATCAATAATTGGTCGCGTTTGGTTAACTGTTCCAAAATTTCAGCAACACGATCGTCATTAAGGCGAATCTTGCTTACATGTTCGAACAATTCAAGACGCATTTTGTTGTATTTCTTTTCCAGGGCGGCATCCGGCGTATCCGACGACAGCAGATTTTCCAAGCGTTTTGCTTGTAATTTCTGCATGCTGTTAAAGATTCGCTTAATCTTGGCAAATAATTCCGTTACCATTGGCATCAAGGCTTCTTCCATCACAGGGATTGGAACACCCGATGTGCTGCGTGGTGTGTCTTCTTTTTTAACACCGTCTTCTTCGTCGTCTAGGTCTTCTTCTTCGTCTTCTTCGTCAACGGTTGCATCCGCCAAGTCGTCTAAATCATCATCGTCTAATTCGTCGACGTGTTCAACACCCTTGGATTTCAAGGCCTCAGACAATGCAGCCAAGGATTTTTGTTCAGATTCACTGGAATACATTACTTCCAGATTAACAATATAGCGCAGACGAATATCTTCGTTTAACAATTGTTGATACCAATCAAGCATTGCCTGGATTGTCATTGGGCTTTCACACAGACCGTATACCATCAGACGAGATGCTGCTTCGATACGCTGTGCGATTGCAACTTCGCCGGCGGCGGTCAACAATTGAACCGTTCCAATCTGCTTTAAATACGACTGAACAGAATCTTGAACCCCCAAGACCAGTGAACCAGTCTGGCTGCGTTCCAATTGCTTAGCATAATGTTCATAATCATCATCACTGACATCGACCTGTTCGGCGTCTGCATTTAACAAGTTACGTGTTTTATCGCGTGGCTCGTCCGAGTCATCTTCGTCATAGTATTTGCCCAAATCACGCGGATACGAATCCGTTTCTAAGATTTCTAGCCCCAAGTCTTGTTGAAAGAAGTCCAGAACTTCGTCCTGTTCATCATCTGGCACTTCGTCTGCGGCGGTGGCTGCAGCAAAGTCCATTTGAGACATATAACCAACCTCGATTGAGGATTCCGCTAGTTTTTGTAAATTTTCTGGCAAAGACTCGATTAACAGTCTTGTTGCTTCATCCAGTTTTCTTTCCATTAATAAAACCTTATGCAGTTTGTTAATGTTGAATTATATGTTTGTTGGTGCAGATTATTTTTTCTTCTTTTTTGCAGGTTTGCTGGCCGCACGTTGTGCCTTGGCCACAGCATCGTGTATTGCGGATTCAGAAACCAAACCCAATACAATTGGACTTTGAATTTGAATCAAAGAATACGAGTTATGTGTTTTGTTACGAACCGATGCAACCGTTGGATTTGTACTGCGCATCAGGCGTGCAACCTGGCCATCGGATAATTCTGGATAATTCTTTAAAATCCACAAAATACCGCCCAAACGATTTTGGCGATGTAATTTTGGTGTATAACCGACACCGCGCTTGTTCTGTTTATTCTGGGCAGCAACAATTTCATCGCGCAAAGTCAGGCGTGCTGATGCATCCGCTTCGCATTTTTCAATATCTTCACGTGTCAACTGGCCACTTAAAACCGGATTTAGTGGTTGAATTTTATATGTTTCTGCGTCGGCAATGCTTTTAACCTCAAGCTCGTGCAGACCGCAGAAATCTGCAATTTGTTCAAATGTTAATGCTGTATTTTCAATTAACCACAAAGCAGTCGATTTTGGCATATATGGATAGTTCATGGAAATTTCCTCTTGTAATTACGCGGGGTAATATACACCAATATTACCCCAATTTCAACCGATTTTTATTATTTTTTTATTTTGGCAATTTATGCCTTTTTGACGATTTTATAACCGTCTTTGGAATCTAAAACTGTCCAGCCCGCTGCATCGATTTCGGCGC
This sequence comes from Candidatus Enterousia sp., assembly GCA_045546155.1. Lineage (GTDB taxonomy): Bacteria > Pseudomonadota > Alphaproteobacteria > Rs-D84 > Rs-D84 > Enterousia. Next base: position 61,636 of record JAZQCG010000002.1, on the reverse strand, counting down.
GCAACGCATCAGCGGTTGCCCAATCCTTGATCGCCTTGGCAACCGCACGGGATTCAGCCAGCGCAACAATTTCAGCCGGTGCCACCTCTGATTCCAGCGCAATCAATTTTTGTGCACGGTCAATAAGTTGTAACCCCAGCAAACGGTCTATAAATTCAAACAAAGCGATTTTAGTTGCAGGATTGACCGAACTGTCTTTTAGTAATTCCTGAACCACAACCAATGACTCTGCGGTTTTAAAGTTATCAGATGCCGGTGCCAAAATTTTATCATGCCACATGTCATAAGCTACTGGATCTTTTTCCCCGGGATTTTCTGACTGAATCAAATCTGCTAATTTACGCACTATATTTTTATAACCTGTGGTTGCAGCATCCAGTGATTCAAACGAAAATTCCAATGGCTGACGATAGTGCCCCTGTAACAACAAATAGCGATATGCCATCGGGTCGTATCCACGTTCAACCAAATTACGAACAGTATACGCCGTCCCCGCCGACTTGGACATTTTACCGTCTTTTAACAAAAGCCATTCAAAATGCACCCAATACGAAACCCAAGGCGCACCAACAACCGGTTCACTTTGTGCAATTTCATTGGAATGATGAACCTTGGCATGCTCTTTGCCACCAACATGCAAATCAAAATGCTGCCCCAGGTATTTCATACTCATTGCACTGCATTCAATATGCCAGCCTGGGAATCCAACGCCCCACGGGCTGTCCCATTCCATTGCACGCTTGGTATCCGTTGGGGAAAATTTCCACAACGCAAAGTCTGTTGAATTACGCTTGCCCGTATCATCAATACGTGCCCCACCCCGTAATTCCGATAAATTTTGTCCCCCCAATGCACCATATGATGCAAACCGTGACGTATCATAATAGATTCCATTGCCCGGAATTTCATATGTATAGCCCAATTCTTCTAGTTGCTTAACCAATGCAATTTGTTCGTTAACGTGGTCGGTCGCACGTGGCATATGTGTTGGACGGATAATATTTAGCAAATCCGTATCATATAAAAAACCGTCTATATACTTTTGCGCAACGTCCCATACAGACATATTTTCACGGGCGGCCCCCTTTTCCATTTTATCGTCGCCTTCGTCTTCGTCACTGGTCAAATGGCCGACATCTGTAATATTTGTGACATGTGTGACGTCATAACCGTTTTCAATGAATACACGCTTGATAATATCACTGTTAACAAAAGTACGCATATTACCAATGTGCGCATCCCAATATACCGTTGGCCCACAGGTATAGAAGCCCATTTTACCCGGAACCAATGGTTTAAATTCTTCTAACTTGCGCGTCAATGTGTTATATAATCTGATTGTCATATGCGTTCTTCCTTTTTTGATTTTTTATGTCCAGAGTTTAGTAAACAGGTTATTTAAATGCAAACAAAATAAGTTTGCAAAAAAAAGCAATAATTAACAACAACAATAAAAATTAATAAAACGTATTGTCATATCAATATAATTGTGCCATATGCACCATTAAAAAGTCAAGGCAAAGAAAAACCCGCCAAATGGCGGGTTGTTATATAAACTAGAAACGATAACGCAGACCTGCACCAAATGTGATAAAATCTTCACGTTCGGAATCATAGTAACCAACATACGTATCTGACAATGGCTCAGATATGCCGGCCTCTATATAGGCTGACAATTCTTTCCAGAATTCATATTCCATACCTATCCCCAGCATCAGCATTAAGGTATTGTTTATTTCTGCACCAGAATCAGTAAACCCGCTGCCTCCATCCGCTTCATACATCATATACCCCAGTCCCAATTTTCCATACAGGTACGCATTATCAAAAATCTGGTACCCAAGCATAGATTCAAGTCCAAGATATGAAACATCTACATATGTACTGGTCCAATTTCCACTATTTAAATCTAAAACCAACTCATAACTTGCAACATCTGCATAACTTAATTGAACCTGTGCAAACCAATCCAGATTATGCTTAAAATAATATCGTGCACCAATCGATGGAACAATCGACACCCCTTGGGCATCATACCGTGCACCACTGACAGTATCAGCGACCTGAATCCAAGCCACCCCATTCCACACAGATCCATAACCGTCAAGCATAACACCATTCCATACTTCTGTAGTGCCCTGATGTCCAATCCAGTTAGTCAGTCCCAAACCAACAACATAATTCCAGTAAGAATCTTGTTTAAGCTGTTTTAATTTGAAATCTTTGGAATTTTGTTTGCGTTCCAGCGCTTCTTGTTTTGCCTTTGCTTCACGTTCTGCGCGTTCTATGGCTTTCTGTTTTTCACGTTCTGCACGTTCCTCGGCCGCTTTCTTTTCTGCGACAATGCGTTCTTGCTCTGTGGCTTTTGTTATCTGTGCTTCGACTTTCTTTTGCTCTGAGGCAATGCGTTTGCGAGCTGCATCAATCCCTTCGGAACAGTCAAATTCAATAACGTTAAAGTTTTCGTCAAAATCTGTGCAGATCTCTGCCTGCGCCACAATTGGCGCAAGCAGTGTCATACACAGTACGGACGTGTATATCTTTTTCATCATTACCCCCAGGATATTTTTAGAACAATGCGGTCAAGCCAGATTTTTCACCCTTGGCACCGGCACTTTTTTGTAATTCTTTGACTACGTCTGGTTCCATATCTGTGATAGATGTAATTTTACCAGAAAAACCAGTTACGATAACCTGAGTTGTACCGTACAAACATCTGTGGCCAAAGCACAAAGTACCATTTTGAACCGTTGTGTATTGTGGTGCAACCAAGACGTCTGCGTTTGTTTTACTGATTGCATCATACATTGCCGCCGCGGTGCAAGACCCCGATGCGATATTACCAGCACCTTCTTGCAAGGATGGACCATATGCCTGACGTTCTGGGGCAGATTCAAAAATCCAGAAATTCGAAGAACATTTTGCAGTTCCTGTTATTTTTTTATCTGTATCAACGCTAATTTTGGCCTGTTTCGGCACAAATCGCATATCAACACCGTCAACATTCGCACCAATGCGCCCTGTATGATATGTTGTTCCACACGCTGTCAATGCCAATGGTAATAACAAGAATGCTGCTTTTTTCATATTTTCTTCCTTTTTTTATGAAAAATAATACAAATTACATATGGAATATGTAACCAACATTGTGATTATATTCCTTTTGTAAAATTATAGCAACTGATAAAAAATTAACCCGGTCAAAAGACCGGGTGAATTTTTATGGCGGGCGCAAAAGGACTGGACTCCCCCTCCCACTTCGTGGGTGGGGATACCCCTCTCCACTCGTAACGATTTGGGGACGCTGCGCTTCCCAAATCTACTCCGTATCGAACCTTTTACGGTTCTCGCCCTACTTTCTGTTATAAAAATTAAACCGACCAAAGGGTCGGTTGAATTTTTATGGCGGAGCGTATAGGACTCGAACCTATGGACCGAAAATTCCGGTCACAGATTAGCAATCTGCTGCATTACCACTCTGCCAACGCTCCGTGGTGTGCGTTGGGTATTATATAGAATCATAAAGTTAATTGCAAGTGGGAAAAATTATCTTTTTTGAAATTTGCAAAACATCATACTGTCATATAGAATATATTTCAATGAAACATTATGACGTGATTATTATTGGTGCGGGGGCGGCTGGTTTGGCGGCGGCGGGCGAATTATCTGTGCGTGGACGGCGGATTTTAGTGCTGGACATGGGTTCATCCCCCGCGCGCAAGGTTGCCGTGTCCGGTGGCGGAAACTGTAACATAACGAATATGGCTGCTGGGGTTACACGATACTTTGGCGAAAATCCAAACTTTGTACGTGGTGCACTAAGTCGCGTTAAGCCAGATGATATTTTACAGTGGTGCAACAAACACAAAATAAGACTTTACGAGAAAGAACCAGGACGATATTTTTGTACAGATGGTGCAAATACTGTTGTTGCGGCACTATTACACGATGCGGCCAAAGCAGACATAAAATATGAACATATGGTTGAATCCGTTGAACATCGCGACAATAAATTTATTGTCCATGCAAATAAAAATGAATTTATATCAGATGCGTTAATTATTACAACGGGTGGAACTTCGTTCGGTACGTTGGGTGTATCGGACACCGGATATAAAATCGCAAAGCAATTCGGTCATAAAATTGTACCGGTGCGCCCCGCCCTGTGCGCAATGGCAGTGCCAATGTTTGGCGCAGATATGGCCGGCATTTCAATGAAAGTAGAAATATCGGTGGGGCGCGAAAAAATCTGTGACGATATGCTATTCACACATTTCGGCATTGGCGGGCCAGCCGTATATCGCGCAAGCGTTCGTGATTTATCAGGTGGATTAACAATAAACCTGTGTCCGGGGGTGGATGTTTTTTCAGTGCTAAAATATGCAAAACAGAAAAACGGAAAGCGCAGCATTTCAAACATATTATCCGGATATTTACCAGTTCGAATTGCCAAATATTTTTCAAATAATGACACACGTAATATTGCCGATTGGCGTGACACAGAAATTCGTGCAATTGCAAACAACATCAACAACATGCATATTGATGCGCATGATGTAAAATTACACAATCTGCAAAGCGCAGAAGTTGTTCGTGGTGGCGTGTCAACCGATGCTATTTCATCTAAAACAATGGAATCAAAATTATGTCCGGGGTTATTTTTCGCAGGTGAAGTGCTGGATATTGCCGGCGACCTGGGCGGGTTTAACCTGCAATGGGCATGGGCATCGGGTCGCGTAGCTGGTCAAAACGCATAAAAAACCCGCCAACCGGCGGGATTTTTTATTTCTGGATAAAATGCACACTGTATTGTGGTTTTTTATCCGCACCCAATGCCGCACGAACAACACGGTTTGATGCAGTTTGAACCGCACGGACAAGATTATCACGATCTTTGCGTTCAGCTTTACTCAAGCCATCAATCGCCTTGGTGATTTCAATTTGAATTTGACGCTTCATAAAGCCGGTAGTGTCGGTTTCAAAGATTCCAGCACTGGAAACCTCTGGCACGCCTTTTAAAAATCCGCGTTTATCAACCGGCAATGTCACAAACACAGCGCCGTTGGACGCAATCTTGCGACGGTTTTTATAGACCTGGTCGTCGGCGCTGCGTTCGGTTTCGCCTTCCATTACGACATAAGAGGTTTCAATTGTTTCGGCAACATATGGTTCTTCGCCATCACGCAGGGCAACCATTTCGCCATTATGAACAACCATCATATGTTTTGCACCACCGCGTTCCATAGCCATTTTGCCGTTCAACATTTCGTTGATATAGTCCCCATGCATTGGAATTGAAACCTGGGGATGAACCATGTCATAGAAGCGTTCCAATTCTGGACGACCGGCATGACCACTGGCGTGAACATTGTCTGTATCAAATATCGTATGTGTTTTGATACCCATACGCGCCAATTTATTATACAAGAACGATACATCTTGTTCGCGGCCTGGGATGATAATAGAACTGAACACAACTGTATCAGTTGGCATTAATTTCATTTCTTTTACCTGGCCACGGCAAAGACGCGTTAACATCGCGAATTTTTCACCCTGAGAACCCGTTAAGAAAATGGCCTGTTTTTCTGCTGGTAAATCTTTGATTTCGCCATGGGTGTAAACTTCATCTTTGCCCAGATAGCCAAATTCAATACCAATTTCGCGAAATTCTGGCAAGCCAACATAAGGCACCGGATTTGGATTTGTACGCTCTTTGATTGCAGCGATACGACCGGCGGCACGTGCAGCCTCTGCAAACATTTTGATACGTGCCAAGCTGCGGGAATAACCCGTTACGATAACGCGCCCAGGGGCATTTTTCATAATTTCAGTCAAAGTGTCGCGAACCTGGGTTTCGGTAACCTGCTTGGTTTGACGTGATGCATTTGTTGAATCACACATACATGCCAACAATTTTGGATCAGAACCAATTTCACGCAGACGTGCAAAATCTGTTGGGGCTTCGACTGGAATATCATCATTAAAAGTCCAGTCACCCGTATGCAAGATTTTACCCGCATCCGTTGAAATGATTAACATTTGTGCTTCTGGGACACTGTGCGTTACATGGAAAGTTTCAACTGCAAACGGTGACAAATCCAGTGTTGCGCCATTGTGATCAAATTCAACAATGTCTGTTTTTTCGTTGAAATCCATTTCAATACCACGAAATGTACGGCGCAAGATTTCAGCCGGGAATCGTGTGCAATATATTGGCTTTCTAAACTTTGGCCAGACGTATTTTAATGCACCAATATGGTCTTCGTGACCGTGTGTGATAACGAAGCCAACAACGTCTTTTTTGCGCTTTTCCAGCCAGGTTGTATCACAGTATTGAACATCACCAGCGCCGATTTCTTCTTCTAGGAAGCCCATACCACAATCAACAATTAAGTATTTACCCTGATACTTGTACACATACATGTTTTGACCGATGTGTTCCAAGCCACCCAATGCCATAAAGTACATTTTATCGTCGTTTTTATCACTTTCATGTTTTGTTTTGCCGCTAATTTTTGTGGGCAAATTTTTCTTTTCTTTTACTTTTACCATTTATAAATAATCCTTTGTTATAATTAATATTTTCGCAGCCACGTCAGTTTATTGCGAATAAAGACTCATCTTTATTTGTAGTAAACCTGTGGCCACGTACCGTACCCCTGGTATTTTATTCATCGATAAAGACAAGGGGGATTTTAAGTGTCGGAATCATCCCACCGACCCAATTAATCATACTATTTTCTTTTGTAATATGCAAGTTTATTCAGCATAAACAAAAAACCCGCCGTTTGGCGGGAAAATTTTATTTTGATTCAGATGGCGCTTCGACCGGTGTTTGGGTTGGTGCTGTTGCGCCCTGCTCTATGATTTCTTGGCGCAGTTGGCTTTGCTGGGTTGCCATATCTGTTTTTGATGCAACCAATGCCAATGCGGCACATAAAATAAAGAACAATGTCGCCAGCCATGCTGTCGCACGTGTCAGAAAATTACCAGCCGCCGCACCCGTCAATGCGCCACCAAACATAGATGCCGCCGACGAGCCAGACATTCCAGAACCTTCTGATTTCTGTAATAAAATAATACCAATCATAAATACAGCTACGATTATCAATAATACCAGCAATATAGAAAACATCTTTTATCCTTTGTGTTTTTGTCGTGTTGATTTTAACTGGCAATTTATGAAATTGCAAGGACTTTCAGCATTTCATCAGCAGCAGCAATACTGGCCGCTTTCTTGGATTGCCCGCGTCCCTCGGTCGTTTTGCCCATTGCGGTAACACGAACAACAAATTCTGGGCAATGCGATTCCCCATGCGGGGTTAAATAGTTATAAATCGGCAATGCACCGTTGTCGTTTTTCTGGACATATTCTTGTAATTTTGTTTTAGGATCTTTTGGGGCGACAACGTTTTCACGCGCTAATTCTGTCCATATCTCTATGACAACTGCACGTGCAGCGCGCCAACCACTGTCTATAAATATTGCGCCCAAGACAGCTTCCATTGCATCGGCCAATATATGTTGCAAACGCCCACCAGTTAAATGACCATGGCGAATTTGCCTGTGCAGGCCCAAGCGCATCGCAACGTTTGCCAAGGTTTTCGTAGACACCAACAAAGCATGACGACGTGCAAGATGTCCTTCGTCTTCGTCTGGGAACATTTTATAAAGCAATTCCGCCACAGACAACCCCAAAACGCGATCGCCAATAAATTCCAAACGTTCGTTATTATTCGCGGCATCTGCACCACTTTGGGTTAATGCCAAATCCAACAGCAATTGATTCTTGAAAGTATAGTTTAATTTTTCCATTTTATTTTACACCCATTCCAAATCGTCCCCAACGCATTTTGTCACCCCATGACCATATCGCCAACATTGGCGCATAGTAGTTATGCGAATACCATGTAAACCAAACACGACCCAAAACATTATCACGCGGTACAAAACCAACGTGCATACGACTGTCACCACTGTTATCACGGTTATCGCCCATAAAGAAGTAATGTTTTTCAGGGACTGTGAATACTGGGGTATTGTCAGAGTAATGTTCGTTGTCCGATGTTTCAATTATGCTGTGCGTAACACCGTTTGGCAAGGTTTCTGTATATTCTGTCATAATGAATATCCCACATGGAACATCGGATGGTTTCCAGTTGCCTTCTGATTCAGGCAGGTTTTCGCCCCCCGGTCCATCATACAGATTTATAACGCGCTTGTACTGGTTACTGCACATCGGGTTATATTGAATTGTATAGTTAAATTCAGCAGGTTTGTTATCTACAAAGATTTTATTACCATCAATTTCAAATTTACCGTTCTGGTATTTGCCACGCTTTGGTTCTGTGGGTAATGTCGCCCAAACATACGGACGTGGGTTTTCGCGTTTAACCTGGTCGCCATTGATGTGCAGACGGCCGTTAATCATTTGAATTTTATCGCCGGGTTTACCAATCAAGCGCTTAACATAATCTTGGGATTCATCGACTGGGTTGCGAAACACGATAACATCACCAATTTCAGGTTCACTTGCCCAGAAACGACCGTCCCATAACCGCCATGAGCCAAACGGGAACGAATAGCGCGAATAACCATATGACCATTTAGTCACAAAAATATGATCCCCAACGTGCAGGGTCGGAATCATTGAGCCAGATGGTATGTTAAACGGTTCAAGTAACAAACTGCGGAAAATAATTGCGATTAATGCCCCATAGAATATTGTATTAAACCATTCACGTGCGACATTTTTATTTTTTGCGGGCATAATCTTAATCCTTTCTTGTTGGGGGTATTTTAGACCTTGAATTCCATTAACGCAAGTTATAATATGCGCATATGATATCACTGAATTCAATTATTTTTAACGGCATGGATGCAACCCGCATCGATGTCCAAGTACAATTAGCCACAGGGTTCGCAAAACCTGAATTTAATATTATCGGATTGGCCGACAGAGCGGTCAAAGAATCCGCAGAAAGAATCAGAAATGTTTTGTCGGCAGTGAACCTGGCACTGCCACCAAAACGGTTGACAGTAAACCTGTCACCGGCAGACGTAGAAAAAAGCGGTTCACATTTTGATTTACCAATACTGTGCGGGATATTATGTGCAATCGGTGTTTTGCCTGAAGAAAAATTGTCACAATACCTTATCCTGGGGGAAGTGGGACTAAATGGCGCAGTTGTAAAAACAGATGCGGTCTTGCCTGCAGGTGTTTGGGCAAAAAAGAACGGATTGGGATTGATATGCCCCGGCCCCCAGGGTGGCGAAGCGCGCCTGTCGGGGCATGACGATATTTTAGCACCGTATCATGTTCTGGAATTAATAAACCATTTCAATGGCACATCGCCACTGCAAACACCCGATGAAATCACACACGTCACAAAGGAATCGCATCACGCAATCGATATGTCTGACGTTCATGGACAAGATGCCGCAAAACGTGCGCTGGAAATCGCCGCGGCGGGCGGTCACGCGATGCTGATGGTTGGTCCCCCGGGGTCTGGCAAAACAATGTTGGCATCACGTTTACCAACAATTATGCCAGAAATGACCGCCGAAGAAATTTTAGAAACATCTATTATTTATTCAATTGCCGGTCAACTGGATAACAAAAGTTTGATGTCGTCACGCCCATTTCGCAGTGTTCATCATACATCCAGCCCCGTTGCATTGGCCGGGGGCAGTTCGGATGCAAGACCTGGGGAAATATCGTTGGCGCATAATGGGGTACTGTTTCTGGATGAATTGCCGGAATTCAATCGTGCGACGTTGGAAATCCTGCGCCAGCCAATGGAAAGCGGCAAGATTCTGATTTCGCGCGCACGTCGCAATGCGACATATCCGGCACGTTTTCAATTAATCGCTGCAATGAATCCATGTCCATGTGGTCATTTGGGAAATGCAGCGTTGTCCTGTTCGCGCGCACCACGATGCGCAGAAGCATATCAAAACAAAATATCAGGCCCTTTGCTAGACCGAATTGATTTACATGTCGATGTTGATGCCGTTAACCCATGGGAAATGAACAAGGATGACGGCACACCACGCGAAACAAGCGCAACAATCCGCGCGCGCGTGGTTGCCGCGCGCAATCGTCAAATTTCACGCCAAGGACACGTTAACGCAACGCTGGACGGACCAGAACTGGAACAATTTGCACCATTAAATGAAGAACTGACCACGTTTTTGAATACAGCAGCCGAAAAAATGGGCATGTCGGCACGTGGATACAATCGCATAAAGCGTCTGGCACGTACGATTGCAGACCTGCGTGGGGCAACAGATATTGAAATGTGTGATTTAGCCGAAGCATTGTCATATCGTCCAATCAATCGGGGCAAGTATGGCGTGAAATAAAATCAAAAAAATCTTTACAACAAAAAAAATATTGAATACAATCAAATCGTCAACAACAAAGGAAAGGACAAATGGCAGAAAAAACAACAAAAAAAGTGGAAAAAAAGACCACAGTTAAAAAGACAGTTGCTAAAAAAGCACCAGCGAAGAAAACAGTTGCAAAAAAAGCCCCAGAAATGAAGGTTGCAGCACCAGTTATCGAAACACACAAATGTGGTTGTGATGCATCATGCCCATGCGGTGGAAACTGTGCATGCAAAAAACATCATTGTGGTTTCTGGAAAAAATTAATTGTTGTGTTGGTATTCTTTGCATTGGGATTTGCAACAGCAAAAATGATTCCATGTCCAAAGCGCGCCAAAATGCCACGTCCACAATTCGATGACAATGGATGCTTGGTGGTAAAATGCCAAAAGATGATGGAAAAAATGGCAGAAATTGACATCAATGCAGATGGTTGTGTTGACAAGTCTGAATTCAAAGCATTTAAACAAAAAATGCGCAAACCAGCACCAGCCGAAGTGCCAGTTGATACACCAGTTGCAGAATAATTAAAAATCCCCCAATCGGGGGATTTTTTTTAAGACATCGGACATGCGTCGGTAAATTCATATGTACCGGTATCGTCGGTATACGACACGCCTGCTGGTGCATACATATAACACCCACCAATATAATCGTCCGACAAACACGATTTAGCCGTACCAACCGCGACGTATCCAATCGGACATGTTGTGGCTATCTTGGTTATATTGTCTGATGCAATTTTAATATATCCAATCGGACAGTTTGTGGATGGGACATCTGCAACAACAGACAATGGGAAAAATAATAATATAAAAATTATTTTCTTCATCTTTACCCCCTATTACAGGTCGCCCCACGTGTATGAAACCATTGCTTGCCCATACGTTGTTTTTGCATTGCCTGTCGCCAAACTCAAGCCACATTGATATGCACAATTGGATGCACAGGTATCCGTTGATGTGATTTCCGTCGATTCCATTGGAATCCAATTAGATAGCGCAGGAGAAACAATCCGACACCAACAATACTTACCCGCGGCCATATTCAAGTCGCTGGTCATTCGTCCAGTTGTACTGGTGGTTGGTGCTTGGCTTGAACAATGAGCTATACCATCCATTGTAAAAGAGTCTGGGCTGGACGGCGAATAAACTATTGAAAAATTCGTCTTGCCAGTAGTACCACCACCGGCATAATTCATTGGAAAAGCACCACTATAACCCCATGCAGGGGCACATTTTTGTACCGCCATTGCGGGCATGGTCAAAATCGTGCCGACCGCGGTTAAGATTAAAAGTTTTTTCATTTGTTTCACTCCTTTCTTTGTTCTTCGCGAAAAAACAAAACCACTGCGCAAAAAACGAGTGGTCAGGAGGTTCGAAACAATCTTGAGAATTGTGCTGTTTATTCAATATATTCACAGCCCCCCTGACACTAAATTTCAGGAGTTTTATTGTTTCATCAAAACATATCGGCAAAGAGCCTTTGTTATACTTTGATGCTCAAGCAGGGTTTCGACACCCCATTATGGTAAAATCACCATAACACGTACATTATAACCTAATGTTTTTGTTTGTTCAATACCAAGATAAACTTTTATTTAGGACGGTGTTTATTTCTTAAAAAATGGATTGTTTTGTTTCAGCCATCCAATCGTGGTATGCATGCCATGGCCATGAACGACCGATGTGGTGTCTGGCAAATGCATATCATAAATTTTGCCAATTGATTGAAATAATGTTCCATCATCACCACCGGGCAAATCTGTGCGGCCATATGAATCCTGGAACAAAGTATCCCCAACAAGGAGCACCCCATAATCTGGGAAAAAATATCCAACACCACCACGTGTATGTCCGGGCAAAGCAATCACATGCATTTTTATATCGGACAAAACCGTATATTCACCGGTTTTTATATCAATTGGCGCTTTGTCATTTGGTGACAGCTTTGGCAAATTAAAATAATCCAGCAAACCATTGCCCCACTCAATCAAATCTAAATCCATGTGCGACATATACCAATCGATATTGAAGCGCATTGCAATTTGAGCAGCGGCGGAAATATGATCTGGATGGCCATGGGTCGCATAAATCGCAGTGGGCGTAACATCGTGCGAAACAAAATATTTTTCCCAATCTTCTGCACGACCCCATGGGTCAAAGACCACACAATTATCGCCATCAAAAACCACCACAGAATTTGTATTCTGTGGTGGCATTTGAACCAATTCAAACTTATTTTTTTGCTTTGGCATTTGTTTTCTTTGGTGTTTTTTTGACAGACGCTTTCTTTTTATCCCCAAAGACAATTTCGCGGATTTCGTCGCCCGTCAATGTTTCACGATTCAATAATTCGTTTGCCAGTTTTTCAACTGTCTTGCGATTCTTGGTCAATAATTTTGTAGCATCACGATGCGCATTATCCAACCATGAACGAATTTCTGCATCGACCAATTCAGCGGTTTTGTCAGAAGCGTTTTCCAGTGCCGAACGCGTACCAAAACTGGCCACTTGATTAATCGCCGCCAGCCCCAATTTGTCCGACAGACCCGCCGTCGTTATAGAATACCGTGCCAAGCGTGTTGCCATTGCAATATCACTTTCCGCGCCGGTGGTAATTTTATCCGCACCAAAGAATAATTCTTCGGCACTGCGCCCAGCCAAGGCAATAGACAGGTTGGCACGAACCTCAGCCAAGGTCATGGAAACCTTGTCATCAATTGGCAGGTGCTGAACCATACCAAGCGCGCGACCACGCGGGATAATTGTTGCCTTGTGTATTGGATCTGTGATGTCTGAATACATCAGGCTTACAAACGCATGACCTGCTTCGTGATATGCGGTTAATTTAATATCTTCGGGGCGCATTTTACGCAATTTGCGTGGTCCCATGATGATTTTATCACGCGCTTCATCAATATCTTCGGGTGTGACTTCTTTGCGGCCATTACGAACGGCGTGCAAGGCGGCCTCGTTCAACAGGTTTTCCAAATCTGCACCGGAAAAGCCCGTTGTTCCACGCGCAACATCACGCAGGTTTACATCCTTGTTCATTTTGACGCGATCGGCATAGAGCTTTAAAATCTCGTTACGGCCCGCCATATCGGGAAGCTCAATATGAACCTGGCGGTCAAAACGACCAGGGCGCAATAATGCAGAATCCAACATGTCTGGGCGATTTGTTGCACCAATAACAATAATACCAGTATTGTTGGCAAAACCGTCCATTTCAATCAATAACTGATTCAAAGTCTGTTCGCGGTCTTGGTCATTAAACGAGTGCGCACTGCGACGCTGGCCAATCGCATCAATTTCATCAATAAACAAGATGCATGGCGCATTACGTTTGGCAAGGTCGAAAATTTCTTTTATCTTGGCGACCCCCAAACCAACGATTATCCCGGAATAATCCGAACCCGACGTTGCAAAAAATGGAACATTTGCTTCACCGGCGATGGCACGCGCCAACAAGGTTTTCCCAGTCCCCGGTTCGCCCGACAACAACACACCACGTGGCACACGTGCGCCAACATTTTTATATTTTTCTTTGTTCTTTAGGAAATCGACCACTTCGGACAATTCTTGTTTTTCAGAATCAATCCCAGCAACATCCTTGAACGTTGTTGCAGGTTTACCAGTTGTGATTTTTGTTGGATTTTGGTTTACCAAACTGCGTCCAATGCCGCCCGCCGGGCCACCACGCAGGCCACGGAAAATCCACCATATAAAGAACAATCCAATTATAATCGGCAACCATGTCCCCAATGTATCAACAAAACCACGCGTTGTGTCAATAGATACACTGGCACCGGATTCTGAAATCTTGGTCAGTAATTCGGGGTCATATGTGATTGTGGCGGTATATTTTGTGCCATCTTTTAATGTACCACGGGCATCATTACCACGAATTTCCATCGTCTGGATATCATCAGCACGGCGCAGAACATCTGAAAAATTTAATACAGTGGGACGTGATGCGTTCACAGTGCCGTCACTGTTTTGCATACCCATAATCGGCGCACCGCCAATCAAAAATGCGCGTCCAATTACCATCACGAATAAAAACAGAAACAGCCCCAGATACCACCCAGACCGATCGCGACGTTTTAATTTATCATTAATATTGTTAATTTGATTTGGTGTTTTGTTGTTTTTTATTTTTCTCATTTCGCTTCCTGAATGTTGTTTTTGCCCCTTCGGGTACGACCAGTATTTTATCCCCCAGGCGACGTATCGTACAATGCCCCAAGGTAAATTTACAGTCATGTGATAATTTATCTAGTGCGCTGGTCAAAGATTTCAAGCGCGGCTGATAATCATCCCCCCCAATTTTTTGAATCAGCGTTCCGATAAACTTTAATCTAATATCGGGTGCTGGGTCAAATAGAAAAGAATCAGAAAACATTGCGCCACCACGACACGCAACAGATTCAACCATCGAATCAATATCTGATGTCATTGCATCACGGACACGCCCCAGATTTTCAATCGCTAATAAAATACGCCCGTCTTCGATACCCAACTTTTCCGACAAAATGTGACGATTCTTGCGAATACGGACACGGGTATATTGTTCGTCATCGTTCATTTCATCTGAAAAATATTTAATCCCATTGTCGTCACAATATTTTTTCAATTCACTGCGATAAATATTTAATAATGGGCGCACAATTTTTATTCCATCACGCCAACTTTCGCGCGCCATTGCCGCAAGGCCATACAGGCCACTGCCCCGCCCCAGATTCATTAAAAATGTTTCAATTTGATCATCTGCCTGGTGCGCAAGCATCAGTGTATCAACACCGTTTTCATGACACCAATCTGTCATAAATTTATATCGAGCAGCGCGGGCGGCGGCTTCAATCCCTGTTTCAGGTTTATCATCGGTCCAAAAGAAAATCTTGGATGGAATATTCAAGGCGCGACATAAATCGGCGACATATTGGCTTTCTGTGTCGGCTGCCGAACGCAATCCATGATTCACATGTAATGCGGTTACATTTAATCCGCATTTAGCAAGCCAGACAAGCAAACACACTGAATCAACACCGCCACTGACCGCGACAGCAATCGGCGCATCGGAATATTTGCGAACAAAATTAATAAAATTGTCGTTCATTGTTTTGGTATTTTATGCTATAATTTTTGAAAATAAAGGAAAAAAGGAAATGGGAAAGTTTTTAAAGACTGTGGCGGTATATTGCGGGCATCAATTTGGAAATAATCCTGAATTTAATCGTGCTGCGATTATGGTAGGAACACAATTGGCAAAAAACAATATTCAAATGGTGTTCGGTGGGGGCGATGTTGGATTGATGGGCGCAGTATCAACAGCGGCAATACGTGCCGGTGGACACGTTATCGGCATTTCAACAGATGATGTTATCGCACTGCAAGAACCGGCGCATCCCGAAATAGACGTTGAAATTGTAGACGGTGTCAATGAACGCAAACAACGTATGTTTGAATTATCAGATGCGTTTATTATTATGCCGGGTGGCATTGGTACTTTAAATGAATTAACCGATATTATGACAATGCAACAGATTGGCGAAACAAAAAAGCCTTTGTTCTTTTTAAATATTGATAATTTTTGGAATCCGTTTGGGGATTTGGTAAAACATATGATTAATTACGGATTTATTCCGACACTAGCACCGTATAAAATGTACAACACAAATTCAGTTGATGAATTAATGAAACGAATTCTGGATTGTTAAAGTTCAAACACTTTATCGCGGGACGTTGCACCACGAATTAATTTAATGCTGGTTTTGGGCACACCATAATGTTGACTAAGCATTTTTATTACGTCTGCGGTTGCTTTGCCGTCTGTGGGGGCGGTCGTTGTATGAACGCGCACGATGCCATCGGGTTGAATTTCAACCCGATTAAGTTTAGCACGTGGAATAACACGGACGGTGATTCTCATTATTTAAATTCCGCCGCCAATTGTTCGTGAAATGCAGGCTTGCGTTCGCCAGCAACCAGATGAAGATGAAAGTGAAATACACTTTGTTTGATAAATGGTGCATTTGCGCCCGCATTTGCAACACAGTTAAATTCACAGTCAATTCCTAGTTTTTCAGCTGTTTTATTAAAGCAATCCCAGAAGCCAATTATTTCCGCAGCTGATGCGTTTTTTGAAAAATCCAATATGTTTTGATATGCCCCCTTGGGGATAACCAAGACATGGGTCGCAAACATAGGATTAATATCATAAAAAGACATCGCAAAATCGTTTTCATACACCTTGGTCGTTGGAATTTCGCCACGTATCATTTTCGCAAATACATTATTTTTATCATACATATTTTTATTCCCCTTGTTTTTCATTTATACGATATTAAAATGCATACTTGAAATCAACAATTTTTAGACTATATAAGTCGTACAGGTTTAATTTAAGGAGATATTATATGTTTAAACCACTGCACAATTATGTTCTGCTGGAAAGATTAGAAGAAGAAACAAAAACCGCCGGCGGAATTATTATCCCAGACAATGCCCAGGAAAAGCCTTCACGCGGTCGTGTTATCGCAGCGGGTCCCGGTGCATATGCGGGCGACGAATTAATCCCAATGACTGTAAAAGAAAACGATGTCGTTTTGTTTGCCAAATGGGCATCATCTGTGAACGAAGTCAAAATCGACGGTCGTGACTATGTGTTAATCAAAGAATCAGACATATTGGGAATCTTGGCATAACTACAAAGGAAATATAAATGGCAAAAGAGATTATTTTTGATACAGATAAAATGGCGGCAGGTGTTGATAAATTAGCAAACGCTGTCAAAATCACAATGGGCCCAAAGGGGCGCACAGTTGTTATTGAAAAATCGTACGGTGCGCCGGTTGCAACCAAGGACGGTGTAACCGTCGCCAAGGCAGTGTCATTAAAAGATCCAACCGAAAATGTTGGTGCGCGCATGGTTCAAGAAGTCGCTAAAAAGGCCGGTGATGATGCCGGTGATGGGACAACAACTGCGACTGTATTAGCGCAAAAATTAATCCGCGAAGGACGCCGCGTTATCGCAGCTGGGATGAATCCAATGGATGTCAAACGCGGTATTGACATGGCAACAAGTGCGGTTATCGCAGACATTGAAGCGCACGCACGTCCAGTCAAAGACAGTGCAGAAATCGCCCAGGTTGCGACAATTTCTGCAAATTCTGATTCAGACATTGGCGAAAAAATTGCAGGTGCAATGGCGCGTGTCGGTCAGGAAGGCGTTATCACCGTCGAAGAAGCCAAGGGGCTGGACACAGAAATCGATGTTGTCGAAGGCATGCAATTCGACCAAGGATTTATGTCACCATACTTTGTCACAAACAGCGAAAAAATGTTGGCAGAATTAGATGGCGCGCAAATCTTGGTTTCTGAAAAGAAAATTACAGGCTTGCAGGCATTGTTACCAATACTAGAACCAATTGCACAATCGGGTAAACCATTATTGATTATCGCCGAAGATGTTGAATCCGAAGCATTAGCAACACTGGTTTTAAACCGTCTGCGTGGCGGATTAAAAGTTTGCGCAGTCAAAGCCCCAGGCTTTGGCGACCGTCGCAAAGAAATGCTAAAAGACATCGCAATTGTGACAGGCGCAACCGTTATTTCCGATGACATGGGCATGACGTTTGAAAATATCACACCGGCGGTGTTGGGGTCGGCTAAAAAAGTTGTAGTTTCCAAAGACTCGACATTATTAGCACATGGCGCAGGCGACAAATCTGCGATTGCAGCACGCGCCGATGAAATTCGCAATGCAATTGCAACAACAACCAGCGACTATGACCGTGAAAAATTGTCTGAACGTCTGGCTAAACTAGTTGGTGGTGTCGCAGTTATCAAAGTTGGCGGCATGACCGAAGTAGAGGTAAAAGAAAAGAAAGACCGTGTTGATGACGCGTTGGCTGCGACACGTGCCGCCGTTGCAGACGGTATTGTTGCCGGTGGTGGTGTTGCATTGGTTCGCGCGGTATCTGCACTAAAAGATTTACATGGCGCAAATGCCGACCAAGATGTTGGCATTGACATTGTACGTCGTGCAATTGTTGCACCAATGGCACAAATCGCAGAAAATGCGGGTAAATCTGGTGAAATTGTCGTGGGCAAAGTTATGGAATCGGCCGATTATAACTTTGGCTATAATGCACAAACGGATGAATATGTTGATATGATGGCGGCGGGTATTATTGACCCAGCCAAGGTTGTAAAAACAGCAATCGCAGCCGCGGCTTCGACCGCAGGTGTCATGTTAACAACCGGCGCAGTTATGACCGAAATCCCCGAAGAAAAACCATCCGCCCCGCAGATGTCAGGTGGCATGCCGGGTATGATGTAAGTAATTAAAAATCCCCCAATCAGGGGGATTTTTTTAATATATAAAGATTATTTTTTCCAGAACGCAAATCCGCGACGTGTTGATTTTTCTTCGCGTTGCTTTCTGTCTTCGATTGCGCGGCGACGTTCGGCACGACGTTCTTGGAAACGGCGGGCGGATTCTTCGTCACGCTGAATCAATGTAATAGTTGTAGCTGATAATTTATCATTGCGAACTTCTTCTTCGAATTCTACGATATCATTTTCATTTAAGAAGCGAATGCCCGCAGCCTTTAACGAACTGGAATGAACAAATACATCATCTGTGTTACCGTTTTCATTTGGCGTGTCTGGGGTAATAAACCCAAAACATTTTTTGCCATTGTACCATTTTACTTTTCCCTGACGCATAATCGTATCCTTTGTTATGCTTGTTATGGTTCTGTAAGACAGTCAAGAACCTAATACTATTTTTACATTTTTGACCATTTAACGCAAGGGGAATAAAAAGACCCGTCAAATGACAGGTCCAAAGGCTATGATTTTTTGTAGTATCGCTGAACCTCGTTCATAACAAAGTTAAACAGCTTTTCTGCCTGGGTTGTTGGTGCAAATGCCCAGTCGCGCTGCATATATGGCATTGCGGACACCAGGACAAAGCGCGCCATGAAATGGAAAATCTTGGCCTGTTGATTAGTGGTCAATTTTGTTGGCGCATTTTCAACACGGAAAACTTCGTTTTCAATAGCGTCGTCCAGTTTTTCGTTGATATTATCCAGAATCTTTTGCGGATAATATAATTTGCATTCATGCGGGAAACCTTCGAACATGGATATACGGTTGTCCTGGGAATATAAAATATTCCAACCGACGCGTTCAAACAAGGCTTCCAAACAGCGACAAATCATACGATTGTATTCTTTGACACCGCATTCGTAGTAGTCCGCCAGGTTGGATTCAAGGCTGTCTGATTTGGCATTTTTGGTTTTGCGCGCATTTTCATAGACGTCATGTGTTTTACGCTCGAATTCAAAGAACGTACGAACCTGGCATATAATTTCCATTGGAACAACAGTTTTGCCATGTCCGATATTTAATATAATCTTGGCATCACGATAATTACGTGGATTTGTCATATCATAGAATTTATCACGACTGGACAAAATGCGATCCGGCATTGCAGAATACAGGCGTTCTATAAATGTTCGTGCCTGGGGAACTAAATCAAACAAACATTTTACACGCCATACATCCCGTAATCTGTGATGCGGTTTTTCAATTTTATCCAGGGCACGCACCATTTCAACCGCTATTTTTTCGTGTCCACGACCAATAATCGACAATACTGTTTCAGATGCGTTTGTGATGTATTTGTCATCAAAAATTTTATGGATTTTGTCAGATATTGCACGCGCAGACGCATCACGTCCATCGGCACTTAACACGCGATATGCCGCACGTGCAACGTCGTTAACATAGTCACGATAATATTTGCCGGTAATCTTGTCCAGGGCGCGTTCTATCTTTTTCTGGGCAGCAACAATAACCGTTACAATTGACGATACCGACAATTCGATTTTATGACCAGGGGCACTGGTAAAAAACTGATTACGCATTGGATCAGCATCCAAACGATGTTGTACAACGTATGGCGACAATGGATGAATATCCGAAATTTTCATCGGTTCATCAATTGCAGAGTCTGTCGCGTAATCATATTGCATAACCGGCGCTTTTGGTGCACCAAATGATTTGCCCAAAACGTGAAATATTTCACGAAACCAAATCATACTGTCGCTATACAGTGCACGCAGGTATTCAGCCGCTTCTTCGTTAATACGTCCGGTTTCGACCGCTTTGTCGATTGCTGATAAATTCTTTCTGTCCCGCTCTAGGGTTAATGTTTCCGCATAGCCATCTGGCATACCATCGTTCATAATCGCCCCCCTACTTCATTATCGGGAACAAGATTACATCGCGCAGGGTCGGTTGGTCGAAAATAATGCTGGCCAATCTGTCAACCCCCATACCAACACCTGAAATCGGCGGGAAACCATGTTCCATCGCACGAACAAAGTCGTTGTCTGGGTTAAAGGCTTCTTCGTCACCGTCGGCAATGTTGCGGGCCTGTTCTTCGAATGCCGCCAATTGCTGGATTGGGTTTACAAGTTCGGAATACCCCTTGCAAATTTCAGCGCCACATACCAACAATTGATACATATCAATTCTGCGTTCGTCGGCATCACTGCGGCGTGCCAATGGAACCATATATGCAGGATAGTTATACAAGAACGTTGGATTTACAATATCGCCACGAATCTTGCGCTTGTATACATAGTCAACCAATGTTGGGATTGATTTCAGGTCTTCTAGTTCACTCATCGGGAACATGCCGTTATCAACCAATTTCTGGCGCAGGGCATCGACGTCATCGAAATCCAGAATATCACAACCAAAGAATTCGTTCATCTTGGCCGTATAGTCAATCATTTCATATTTGCTGAAATCCAATGCAGTACCCTGATATTCAATTTGCAGTGTTCCACGACATTTCATCAACAATTCCTGGATTAATTCCCATGTAAATTTGATATTGTCGTTAAAATCCCAATATGCCGCATACCATTCAACCATTGTGAATTCTTGCAGGTGCATTGCATCCATGCCTTCGTTGCGGAAGTCTTTGGCAACCTCGTACACGCGGTCGAATCCAGCGCCAATTGCCTGTTTCAAGAATAATTCAGGTGAAATGCGCAGCTGAAAGTCTGCATCCAATGCATTGTGATGCGTTGTAAATGGACGTGCCGCCGCACCAGATGCAATATTCTGCATAATTGGTGTTTCGATTTCCAAGAATCCATTACGATTCATATAATCGCGCCAGTATTGTGTCATCTTGAAACGCCCCAGTAATGCATTGCGGGCTTCTGGATTTGAAATAATATCCAGATAACGCTGGCGATAGCGTGTTTCCATATCGGTCAGACCGTGATATTTTTCCGGCAATGGACGCAGGGCCTTGGCCAGGATTTCGTATGCCGATACCCGAACCGTCAATTCGCCCGCGGTTGTGTGATACAATTCGCCGGTTATGCCTACAAAATCCCCCAGGTCGACGTTAGCCTTCATAAATTTATAGTTTTCTTCGCCTAATTCTTCGCGGGACATAGAAAACTGAATTTCACCATTGATGTCATAAATACGACCGAACATTAACTTGCCCAGCCAACGCAATGCCGTTACACGACCCGCCAAGCGCACCGGTGTACCATCGGCCAATTCACGCGCTGATTCAATCGTATGCGTACGATCAAATTTGTCTTTCCATACAACACCATCACGTGCGCGAATATTTTCAGCCTTTTGCAGACGCGCCGTCAATTCGTTTGTTGAAATCGCTGTATTTGTTGTATTTTCTGACATTTTTATTTTCCCTTAGCTTTTTTATAAAAAAAACGGACGTACCAAAAGTGCGCCCGCAGTTTTGTTACTGTTGGTCGCACAATCAATTAAAACGTTTAATAAACAATTTCATTATTATATGCATCCTGTTTATTCTTAAGTCTAACATATTATATATATGTTTTATGAAAAGTAAAGTAAAAAAGCGGGTGCTCGCAAAGTACTTCGGGGACACTGTCCCCTCGCCTCGCAACTCGCCCCTTTGCTCGAGTTATTTAAAAAACCACCCTTTCGGGTGGTTTTAAAATAACTGGTGCGAGCAAAGGGGCTCGAACCCTCGACCTCAACCTTGGCAAGGTTGCGCTCTAGCCAACTGAGCTACGCTCGCATTGCGTGGTATATATTGACATACATTTTTTTATAATGCAAGCACTTTTTTTGCTTTTTTATTTTTAGCCCTATTTTCAGTCAACTATTAAAACCACGTCCATGGCTGAAACACCTTTAACAGGCCCAGTGCCGTACGTTTGTCTGCGTATGTATGTCCACAGCGCGGACATACATTAAATGGCTTCAAGATAGATTTAACCTTTTTAGACATTAACCACCAGATATACAAACCAATCGCCCAGGCTGCAATCACCAATCCCCACGCAACATAACCAAAGTATGTGTCAACCGTACGGGTAATGACGGTTATGGTATCTATATCTGATTTAGATAAATCATCATAAATCTTGGTCGCCACATGCCACGATGATGGACGCCATGCATAAACATGTTCCACACCATAATTAGTCAGCAATGTTGTGCCCAACCCGCCACTGTTTTTATCCAGCGCAGATTTTACCGCCGCATCCAGTGCTTTATCAATTTCAGTTTGGGCAACACGGGTTAAATCCCCCTGAATTTTATCCAGTTTTTCATTTACCATTTGCGCCGTTTTATCAACCGATGCGATTGCATCATTTGCACGGGCGACCCCTTGGTCAACCTGGGCGACGGCTTTGTCAACGCCGTCTGTTTTGATTCCAAATTTATTGGCCAGGCCCGTTAATTTCTTGACCCCAGATGTTTTTTCAGATACGTCTGCGGTGGCATCTTTGGCTTTATCCGTTGCATTTGTCACCTTGTCAACGGTGTTATCAACCATTTTGACACCTTTTATCGCGGCAGCGATTGGTTTTTCCAGATTAATAGAATCAGCAACACCCGCCAACAATGCTTCATACTGTTTTACAATCCCCTTTTGCAGGTCAAAGAACATTGACACAACAATAGATTTCTTAATCGGCTGAGAATATGTGTTTTTTACATGCAATGGAAACCATGCGACCAATGCCAACCAAACAATTGTTACAATTGTAAATGTGCGTTTAGTCCAGGTTACAACAGACTGCTTCTTTTTAACAGTTTTTGCACCGCCCATATCAATTACCGCAACTTGTTTTTTTGCCATAAAAAACTCCTTTACTTTATGTAAAAGAGTTTAGACGATTATTATGCAATATTTCAATAACTTATTTAGTGCGTTCATAGAATTTCTCGATGGTATCATTGAAACGCGATACAAGGTCTGGGAATTTATTGTGTTGGTACAGCATTAATTTTTCCAGTGTGTTAAAGTATAATGTCGCCTTGCTCTTGCTATCAAATGTCATAACTTCGCATGTTGGAATCGCTATGATTTGTCCAAATCTGTTTTGTTTCAACAGCAACGCATAGATATATGAAAACGTTCCTTCGTCGGCCTGGGAAAGCGCCAGATAAAATTTATCTTTTTCCCCCAATGTTAACAAAGGATGTTTTGATTTAGTATTACTCATCTATTTTTCCTGTATATTTTTCAATAAATTCACGTTTAAATTCGGCAAATCGTCCCTGTTCAATGGCGGTACGTATGTCACGCATCAGGTCTTGATAGAACCACAAATTATGTTGTGTCAACAATGTCGCACCCAATATTTCATTACACTTAATCAAGTGATGGATATATGCACGCGAACGTTTGCATGCCGGGCATTCACATTTATCATCCAATGGACGTGGGTCATCCCTGAACTTAGCATTGCGCATATTCATTGTACCATGACGTGTAAAGGCCTGGGCGGTACGGCCGGCACGTGTTGGCATTACGCAATCAAACATATCAATCCCACGTTCAACCGCCCCCAGAATATCCAGCGGTGTCCCAACACCCATTAAATATCGTGGTTTGTCCGCCGGCAACAATGGTGTAGTGGTTGCAATCATATCAAACATAACATCCTGGGGTTCGCCCACGGCAAGGCCCCCCACCGCATAACCATCAAATCCGATTTCAGTCAATGCACGTGCAGACTTTTCACGCAAGTCTGGAAAATCCGCCCCCTGGACAATGCCGAATATACCATAACCTGGACGATCAATAAAGGCATCCTTGCTGCGTTTTGCCCAACGCGTCACCATATCAACATTTTTTTCAACACGTTCGCGTGGTGCGGGCAATTTCAAGCACTCGTCCA
Organism: Candidatus Enterousia sp.; assembly: GCA_045546155.1. GTDB lineage: Bacteria > Pseudomonadota > Alphaproteobacteria > Rs-D84 > Rs-D84 > Enterousia. The sequence goes on along the minus strand of JAZQCG010000002.1, from coordinate 37,017 downwards.
GAACCATTGTGATATTAGAATCCAATTGGTGCTGAATATGAACAGAATCTTCGGGACGCAGGAAATGCTTTTTCCCACCGTCAAAGTGCGATGTGAACTGAACGCCTTCTTCACTCATTTTGGTAAGGGTGGAAAGGCTCATCACCTGAAAACCGCCACTGTCGGTCAGGATTGGCCCATCCCAACCACCGAATTTATGTAAACCACCCATTTGTTCGACTAAATCGCCACCTGGACGCATCATAAGGTGGTATGTGTTGCCCAAGATAACCTGGGTCCCGGTATCGCGAACCTGGTCCATTGTTAAGGCTTTGACGGTTGCCGCCGTACCCACCGCCATAAATGCCGGCGTTTGAAATGTGCCGTGTGCGGTTTCAACCGATCCGCGGCGCGCGTTACCATCCGTTGCAATTAAATTAAATTTCAGTGCCATTTATGTCACCCTATTCCTTAAAATTATCAATCCATATTTGTTTTAAGTCGCCGTCAAAATCAGCCCCCTGGGTCACAATAGATATTGGCCCATCAAAAAATCCACGCGAATATTTTATAACATCGTCTGGGGTCACAGAATCATATTTACGTACAGCATCATAAAAATCGTATAAAATTCCATGCACACGATATTCACCAGTCAATGCATCACAACGTTCTGATGCAGATTCCAGCCAGTTCGCATCTGACAATTTATCTTTGCGATTAAATCTGTCTAGGTCATCGGCCGTTATGTCTGGGTGCGAATAAATCTGATATGCGTTTTTTGCAATCAATGCCACAACCGTCCCCAGATTTTGTGCAGACGTTTCTGTGTTAAAACCATTAACTGAAAACACTTCATTACCAGCGGTGCTGCCGCCAAATCCATAGACCAGACCATTTTCCTGGCGCAGGATGTCGGATAACTTTTTTGTTATAAATCGCTTGAAACGCGATACACAGATGCGTTTATATTCATTTTCAATCGTGTTTGGCCATATTTCTGGGAACAAAATACGCAGACGTACATTGTTTTTATCCGGTAACAAATTGTGTGCCACAGCCGGCGTATAATGTATTTCTGTGTTTTGTGATACATCATGTGTTGGTAAAAATGAAAAACGTTTTTCAATATGCGCCAAGGTTGCATCTGGATTATCCAAGCGCCCCGACAGGCATATTATGCAATTTTTTGCTGAAAAGCGACGGGATATAAATTCCAGCATTTGTTCACGAGTAAATGACATAATGTTTTCAACCGAGCCCAAACCACGAAAAGAAAATGTTGCATAGTTAAATAGATGCTTTGAAATAAAATCACCGAATTGACGTTCAGGGTTGTCCAACATACGACGGCGTTCGTCACAAATAACATTACGCTCAATTTCTATCTTATCCGGTTCAAACAGAGAATCTTGTAATTGGTCACCAAAGAAATCTATCAAGATATTTACATTTTCCGCCAACACACGCCCAATCAATGCCATATATGCATTTCCAGTTACTGCATTGCGCGATGCCCCATAATAATCCATGTAGTCATCAATGGCTCTTTTATTTGGCAACTTGGACGTTCCCTTGCATAACATATGTTCACAGAAGTGTGTAATACCGTATTCATGCGGCAACTCGTCACGGTTACCGGTGGCAAACAAAACCTTGATAGCAACTGTTTCAATATCCATTGGGTCCAGGATAACCGTCACACCATTTGATAACTTATGCAGGGTCGGATTGTATTTCATCACTTATATCCTTTTTGAATAATAAACAGCAGTCGCCGTAACTGAAAAATCTGTATTTTTCATCCACGGCGTGTTTATATGCCGCGCGCATTTCTGGCAGCCCAGAAAACGCAGACACCAACATAAACAATGTCGATTTCGGCAAATGAAAGTTTGTCAGCAAGACATCAACCGCACGGAATTTATAGCCTGGCGTGATGAATATATCTGTATTTTGACCAAATGGGCATACGCGATGTTTTGGATTCAGATTTGGATTTCGTGCCACACGACGTGCATATTCGGCCGCCGCAGATTCCAGCACACGCATAGATGTCGTCCCCACCGCAATTACACGTTTGGCACGGTTAATCATACGGGCGTGCGGTTCACTTATAAATGCCCATTCACTGTGCATTTTGTGTTCGGATAGATTCTCGGTTTTAACCGGCATCCACGTTCCCGCCCCAACGTGCAATGTGACGTGAACTATTTTTGCACCACGGGCGCGAATTTCATCCAATAATTCATCTGTAAAATGCAAGCCCGCCGTCGGTGCAGCCAAAGAACCCAGGTGTTTTGAATACACTGTTTGATAGCGTTCACGATCAGATTCTTCCATTTCGCGCTTCATATACGGCGGCAGGGGCAATTTCCCCACCCGGTCCAGTACCGCAAAAACATCATCGCATAAAAACTTTAACAAAAGGCCACTTTCGGCATCATTATCAACCACGCGAACCATTGTACCATCGTCCAGTGTTAAAACAGAGCCTTTTTTAATCTTGGTATATTTTTTGCACAAACCCCACCAGGTTTTATCATTTACCGCGGTATGCAGTGTGATTTCGTGTTTGCCGTCTGCCATAAAGCGTGCGGGAATAACACGCGAATTATTCATAACAACAACATCGCCCGGACGTAAAAAGTCCAGGAAGTCACGGATATGCTTGTCCGCGATTGCGCCATCGGCACCAACCACCAACATGCGTGATGCATCGCGCTGGGCCAGTGGGTGCGATGCAATTAAATCGGCGGGTAATTCAAAATCAAAATCAGATAGTGTTAACATTTTTATTTCTTAAACTCTAGGCCTTGGTCAATGTAGTTTTCGGCCTTTTCTTCCCAATCGGGTTCAACACGCACAAACAGGTGCAGGCGCGCGTTTACATCCCACTGGTCCTGAATATCGTGACGGGCGGCGGTGCCAATGCGTTTTAATTGTTCACCCCCCTTACCTACAACTATCTTCTTGTGCGCTTCGTTTTGAACCGCAATTTTCTGATATATGTCCAAGACGCCGTCGGCATCAACATCAACGCGTTCGGTCACAACATTAATGTGATATGGTAATTCTTGGTGAATATATTTATAAATCTTTTCACGGGTCAATTCCGATAAATACAATTCATCCGGTACATCGGGTGCATCAACCGTATCAAACAAATACGGACTTTCGGGCATAACGTCCGCCAGTGCCGTCAGCATTTTTTCAACACCATCATTTTTAAGTGCCGAAATCATAAATATTTCACGCCATGGCGCTATTTCGCTTAATTCAGCGACCATTGGCAGTAATTCCAGTTTTGGGATTGCATCAACCTTGTTCATTGCGACAAAGATATTTGGGCGATCGGCGATTTTTTGCGCCAATGTGCGAATTGTTTCGGTTAACCCCTTTTGCGCATCAACCAATAACAACACCGCATCAGCATCCGCCACCGCATCCATCGCGGCGGCAACCATTGCACGGTCCAGACGACGTGACGGCTTGAACACACCGGGGGTATCGACAAACACCAACTGTTTATCGCCCACCATTTTCACCGCACGCAGACGTGTTCGCGTAGTTTGCACCTTGTGCGATACAATGGATACCTTGCGCCCCATGATTTGGTTTAATAATGTACTTTTGCCCGCATTTGTCGGGCCGATAATGGCAACAAAGCCAGAATATGTTTTCTTAGTCATGCGCAAACAATACCACACTAAAATCAAAAGTGAATTAAAATCTTGCATTTAGTGGTGCGTTTTGCGCATAATAAAGGCGTGGGCGGGAAAACAACAAAAAAGGATTATAGATGCTGCTGACCGGTCCGGAAATAAAAGAACGTATGAAGGGCGAAAATCCCGATATTGTAATAAGACCATTTGATGAAAGATGCCTGGGGTCAAACAGTTATGATTTGCACCTGGGGGAAATATTAAAGGTTTACAAGCACACAATTCCATGGGGGATGAAACCCGCAATCCCGTACAAGGGCGACCCGTCAAAGCATCAGATAAAAGACTGGTTTGAAACAAGTGTTCGTTTTGATACATACATGTCGCGCCCCCAAGAATTCGATGTATTAAATCCACGATACTTAATCGATCCGACAAATCCAGCGCACCATGAAACAGTCGATATAATAATACCAGAAACTGGGCTGGTTCTGTCGCCATATGTGGGATATTTGGGGTCAACGGTTGAATATACAGAGGCACATAACCTGTTCCCGGAAATTGACGGAAAATCCAGTACCGGACGCAACTTTATCGTCAACCACCATACCGCAGGCCGTGGGGATGATGGATTCTGTGGGCAATGGACACTGGAAATTCGCGTTATGTATCCGACGGTTGTTTATCCATACATGCGCATCGGTCAAATTTATTTCAAAGAATCCAAGGGCGAACGCAAGCCATATAATACGAACAAATCCAGCCACTATAACGGTCAAATGGGGCCAACGCCCGCCGCACCGGTGCCGGTTGATTTGTTCTTGAAAGACATGGCCCAGAAACAGAAATAAAAAATCCCCCAGTTTTGGGGGGAAATTTTTTACTTCAATTTTTTCGTCCAGGCATTGTCTGGGAAATTCAGTTTTAGCATTTCAGAATATCCATATGCCTGTTCCGGCAGTCCAATCGCAGTATAACATTCGGTCAGACGATACATAGCCTCAGCCGTCATTACGGTTTCTTGGGCGCTGGATATAATGGATTGCAGGCGAGAAATTGCGCTGGGCCAATTTTCGCGTTGCATATCGTTACGCGCGGAATACATAACCTTGCCGGCGATATAGTTTTTTAGGATATTAATCTTGTTTTCTGCATTGGCGGCATATGGACTGCGTGGGAAACGTTTAACCAAGTTCTGGAATTCTGCTAATGCGTATGCAGACATACCAGGTTCGCGACGGACATCGCTGACCTGGCGATAATAGCACATGCCACGCAGGTACATCATGTATGCAACATCACGGTGGCCTGGATGAAAACGCATATATCGATCAATCGCCAATATCGCAGATGCAAAATCATCATCCATATAGTATGAATATGCACTCATCACCAATGCGTCCGCAGCCCAGGGACTGGATGGATACTGGGTTTCTACCTTTTGAAATTCCAGTGCGGCTAATTCATAATTTTCATCATTAAATTCATCATATGCTGTTTTATAAATATCCGCCAAAGGCAACTGGGCCACGATTTCGTTGTCAGACGCGCCCGCACACGCACCCAAAATCCCGGCACACACAAGCAACATAAATATTTTTTTCATCATATATATTCCTGTCTTGATTTTAGTTTGATGAACGCAGTATAATCCAAACTATGAAACTAGGCAAACATATTTTCGGCGTTGGCGCGATGACAGGAATAAGTCGCGTTTTTGGTTTTATTCGCGATATGCTGATTGCGCGCGTACTGGGCGCAGGACGGCTTAGCGATATATTTTTAGCAGCATTTAAATTACCAAACCTGTTTCGCGACCTGTTGGGCGAAGGGGCACTGTCTGCGATATTCATCCCTATGTACACGGATTCAAAAAAAGACGAAGGATTTGCTAAAAATGTCTTTTCATGGTTGATGGTTGTATTGTTGGGGATAACAATCATATTCGAAATATTTATGCCGGTGGTTATTTGGATTCTGGCACCGGGGTTTGATGCAGAACCGGGCAAAATTGATTTGACCATAACTATCGCGCGCATAATGTTTGTTTATGTGATTTTTGTATGCGGCGCGGCATTTTTATCTGCAATATTAAATGCTTTTTCACGATTCTTGCTTGCCGCGTTTATGCCGGTGTTGCTGAATATTATGCTGATTGGGGCGCTGTTGTGCGCAATGTTATTTGGCTCAACAAACGTATTGTATTTAATGGCGGGAACGGTTGTTGTGTCTGGGGTTATTCAGTTTGGAATTCTATGGTCGCGAATTCGCCGACGTCATTTCGGTCTGCACTTGGTTTTGCCACGATGGACACCGGAAATCAAAAGTATGTTTAAACGCTTTGGGGTCAGCATCGTTGGATCAGGATTTTATCAAATTACAATCATTATCGGCACATTTGTAGCCAGCTTCCAAAGCGGGGCTGTATCATGGTTGTACTATTCAGACAGAATCGTCCAATTGCCGTTCGCAATGATTGGATTGGCGGTTGGAACGGTGCTGATGTCGTCTATATCAAATGCGTTGGCGGACAAAAATATGCGCAGCGTATATTTACAACAAAATTCTTCTATGCGCCGGTCACTGATGCTGATATTGCCGTGCGTGGTGGGATTGGTCGTGTTGGCAGAGCCTATTATCAAATACTTGTTTGAATATGGCGCATGGACATCAGCTTCAACCACAGCAGTTGCCCACGCAATAATGATTCAGGCACTGGTTTTGCCAGCTATGCTGGTCAGCCAGATTTACAGCAAAACCCTTTATGCATCACAGGATGTTAAAACCCCTGTAAAAACAAGCATGGTGTCATTGGGGGTGGCAGCCGTGCTGTATTTAGCACTGTTCCCAGTTGTTGGATATTTAGCGATTCCAATCGGGGTTGTAATTAGCGGATATTTAAAAAACTATCTTTTGGGGCGCGCATGTCGCAAGCGTGAACTGATACAGCATGATGGACGAACAGTTCGGGCGGTTCTGGCGTTTGGTGTGTGGGCGGCAATCGTTGGGGTGGGATTGCACATGATGCCAATAACCAGCATTTGGACATTAGCTATGGCGATTGGCGGATATGGAATAGTCTATATGCCAGTGGCATACATAATCGATCGAAAAATACGCTAAAAATAAATTTGAATATGACACCTTTTTATGATAAAATACAGTCATAAGATGAATGTAAGGAGTCATTAATTATGAAAAAAATAGTTTCCCTGGCGGTTCTGACCGCATTGGTATCAGGTTGCGCAGATTTAAGCACAACATCACATAATGCAGGCTATGGTGCAGATGGCTTTGGTGAAGAAACATTGATTTCAGCACCAGCAGCAGAACAATCATTGAATACAGATGCGTATCTGTTGGCCCCTGCCCCAAAATACTATATCGGCACATCGTACAAGGTTGAAGATGTTCAATATATCCCTGTGGAAGATATGAGCTATAACCAGGCGGGTATTGCCGGGATTATTCCAACAGAATTAAATGGCACAAAAACAAGCAACGGCGAAACGTTTGAGATAAACCAAATGGTTGCAACCAGCAAAACATTGCCATTGCCAACAATCGCACGCGTAACAAATTTGGATAACGGTCAATCAGTGGTCGTTCGTGTAAACAATCGTGGCCCATTTGTAAACACACGTATTATGGACCTGTCGCCGGCAGCGGCACAAAAAATCGGCTTGAACGGCCAAGGCAAAGTCCAAGTACAAGTTATGGCAAATGAATCAAATGCTGTAAAAGCTGCTACGTTGGGCACAACAACACCTGCACAGCCAGCACCAGTTGCCACAGCACCGGTTGTTACAGAAACAGTTACCGTTTCAGCCCCAGTTGAAGCGCCAGCACCAGTTGCCACAGGTGATTACAGCGTTCAGGTCGCTGCATTTTACGCAGAAGACAGCGCAACAACATTGGCAAACCGCATGAAAACATATGGCGACGCGGTTGTTGTTAACGAAGGCGACATGTACAAAGTTCGCATCATTAACCTGGATGCAGGTCAGGCACGCGGTGTAATTGATGCACTGCGCAATAATGAAGGCATGGCACCAGGCCTGTTGAAATCAGGTCGCTGGGTAAATGCAGACAGCATTTAATATCTAAACGATTGAAAAATCCCCCGCACGGGGGATTTTTTTTACAACACATATTAGCATACGACAATTTTTTTACAAAAGTATTGACAAAATATATTTTTTGACTATAATCCCTACAAAGAGTTTTAACCAAAGGGGTTATCAATGCCAAAAAAACAACAGATTAAACGCGCAACCAAACGCGTACAAAACAACAAAAAAATCGTTAAAAAGACACGCAAAAGCCAGTTTTGGAAAAAAGCATGGGGTATTATATGCTGGCCATTTCGCATGTTGGCACGTGGATTGAAATGGATTTGGAAATGGTTATGCGGTCTGAACGTAGTTGGTTTAGTCAACCTGACATTATTAGCGTCTATTATCGTATTGTTTTCTATGTTGATTATTGATTTTACAAAATGCAGCCGCGATGCAGTTGTAATCGTTCGTAACAACACAGCCCAGACAGCTGTATTACCATCAGAAAACACCGCAAAACGCAATGTTGTGGCACGCCCTGTTAAACCAGTCACAAACACATTGCCAATGAAACGTAACGTTAAAACACGCGAAGTTATCAACGAGCCAATTGTCGTCGCACCGGCAAAACCATGCCCAGCCTTGGTCAATCAAATTGCAAAGGTAAACAAAGAAAATAAAATTATGGGCGATGTTGTTATCGACAGTCGTGGTGCAGCAACAGCAATTGAACACAACACAAAAATCCAAGGCAATTTATATCTGCAAAACATGCGCAAATACACATTACCATGTGGTGTTCGCGTTAACGGCAATTTGTTCTTGCGCGATGTAAATATGCTGCAATTCTGTGGCGAATTCACAGTCACAGGAAACATCTATGTAAGTCCACGTTCCAGCTTTGGCCCGATTCCAGCAACGGCACGCTTGGGCGGATATGTGATATTGTAATAAAAAAAATAAGCTTTCATGTTTTCTCCCCTGAAAAAAAAGAAGACCACGGATTATCCGTGGTCTTTTTTCATAGAAACCAACAAACAACTGTGATATAATACATGTGTATAAACAAAGGGAAAGAAATGAAATCTTTTGAAAAATTACTGTCTGTGCTGTCAAGCAATTTGGGATATACTGTTGTTCTGGCGGCGGCAATTATTTTGTTCACAATCTTTTCAGATGGCTTGCTGTCTGGATTAATTACAGCGCTGTCTGCGTTGTTGGCATACACATGCATTGTTGCACTGGCACGCGAATATCGCAAAGTACCAGTCAAAGCCGCGCCAAAAGCAAAGACAAAAGCAAAAAAGAAATAAAAAACCGCCAATCGGCGGTTTCTTTTTTATTTCAATCCAAACTTATACGCAGCACCTAAATAAAATTCCGTTGCATCAATATCTGTGGTGGCAAATGTCCCACCAGATGCCGTGTGGTCTGCATCACCATATTTGATATATTTAAAGCCCAGATTTAAATCAACCCGATCATTTAAGGCAAAATTCACCCCAACCATAACCGAATACGATAAATCAAATGTTGTATCCGTCGCAGATGCAATATCAGACCAAATCGTCGAAAATCCCAAACCGATACCGGCATATGGCTCGACTGCGTTTCCGTATGCACGATACAGATACATATTTACCATATTCGCCCAAATGTCAAAATTAAAATCCAGGTTACGTTTTGTATCATCAATCCCGCTATACATCGTTTCAAATTCAAGTTTTAAAAAGTCTGTCAAACGATTACCAACATACGCACCAAAGCCAACATTATCATCACGCAGGGTCGCACTGCCCCCATTGCGGCGATCAAAGGCGTATGAAATACGTTCATTTTTATGCAAACGCAATCCAATATAATTATCACGTGTCGCCACCGCCGTTGGCGCTTCATATTCCGCATCTGGGGATGCATATTCAGCATAATAAAAATCATTTGCCAATACCGGCGTGGTTGCAAAAAGTATTGCAAGCAAGGCTATTTTTTTCATATATCTCTTTCCTTTTTTATATGCTAGGATTATAATTATAAAGCACACAAAAAGGCAAGGAGTTTTCATCGTGGCACGCGCACCCGCACAAAATCGAAAAAAAGAACAAGACAAGCCGTCTATTAAACGGCGACTGCTTGCGTGGGGATTTAATGCGTTTTTGATTGGCGGCCTGATGATTGGCGGATATGTTGCGTACATATATATGCGTATGCCTTCGTTGGATGCTATTTTGCACGAAACACGTCCAGCGGCATTAACATTTTTAGATAAAGATGGGAACGAAATTCGCTCGACTGGGCGTATTATGGGAACACCGGTATCGGTCGAAAGCCTGCCACCACACGTATGGCAAGCAATTGTCGCCATCGAAGACAAACGATTTTTTGAACATGGCCCAATCGATTTGCGCGGAATTACACGCGCTGTGTTTGCTAATCTGATGTCTAAACGCATGGCGGCGGGCGGCTCAACAATTACACAGCAAACCGCCAAGAACATATTTTTAAGTCGCGATAAAAAAATATCCCGCAAGGTTCAAGAACTGATATTATCACACTGGTTGGAAAATCGTTTCACAAAAAATCAAATTCTGGATTTGTATATGAACCGGGTATCGCTGGTTGGGGGGATGCGCGGAATTGATGCCGCGGCGCGTGTAATGTTTCAGACCCCTGCCAACAAAATGTCCATTGCGCAAGCAGCCCAGATTGCCGCAATGTTAAAAGCGCCAACAACGTACAGCCCGCTGCGTAATCCAGAAAAAAATATTCAACGCGCACGTGTGATTTTACAGGAAATGGTACGCCAAGGATACATTACCCTGAATCAGGCCCGAATTGCTGCGAAACAACTTAGACCAGCAACACCAATGGCGGACACAAACCTGTACAGATACTGGACAGATTTTGTTATAGATGAAGTCAAATCACGAATTGGCACATTTGAATCAGATTTATATGTATACACCACTATGGACATGCAATTACAAGAGCACGTTGCCGCAACATTATCACAAAAAACACCCCCATACCAAGGTGCAGTTGTCGCAATAGAACCCAATGGCGCAATTCGTGCAATGTCGGGTGGCATCGATTATCAAGCCAGTCAATTTAATCGCGCAACCGCCCCACGTCAACCCGGCAGCACTTTTAAAGCCGTCGTATATCTGGTCGCACTGGAAAACGGATTAACCCCCGACAGCTATGTAAACGATTCCCCATTTGCAATCGGGGATTATAATCCTAAGAACTATAAGGAAAAATACTATGGCGATATTACATTGGCAACAGCATTTGCAAAAAGCGTGAATTCTGTGCCACTGAAACTGACCGAGATGTATGGGATTGAAAGTATTTTATCTATGGCGGGGCGTTTGGGTGTGGGAACACGTCTGCGCCGGGAATATTCAACCGTGTTGGGGGCGTCTGAGATGACACTGTTGGATTTAACCAATATTTATGCAGTTATATGGAATAATGGAAATTCTGTGCGCCCGTATTCAATTACAAAAATCACAGATACATTTGGCAATACACTTTACGAGCGCAATCCATCTGAACCGATTGTTGTGTTGCAACCTGAAACAGTTGAGCATATGACAAAAATGCTGGGCGACGTGGTTGCACCGGGCGGTACAGGCGGGCGCGCACGCACAAATGGGGTTTTAGGCGGAAAAACAGGAACAAGTAACGGCAATCGAGACGCATGGTTCGTTGGTGCAACAGGTGATTTAGTTATCGGCGTATGGGTGGGCAATGATGATTTTACCCCCATGGATTCCAAAATCACAGGCGGCACAATTCCTGCAGAAATTTTCCGGGAAATTATTCAAACACAATAAATCCGTTTTTATCAGTACTGATTTTGTGATACAATATAAAAGCAGTTAAGGAGATTGTATATATGCACAAAAACAGTTCCGCAATGAAAAAATCAGAAGCATACGATAACCTGATACGACTTGACGAGGTTTATGAGATGCTTGGGCATTATATCAGTGTAGATGATATAATGTCCTTTGCAAAAAAATATCCTCAGGCAGTCTATGGAGCACAATGGTACAAATCTATACCGCCCCACAATATAAACAGTGCTTTTGTTAGTGTTTCAACATATATACATCGCGACTTTTTGCCACAATTGAAAGAACACTGTGCGCCCAGATATCCAACATACGATTCACAGAACGAATTTATCACCGCCAGCGAAATAGTAGACCGATATCGATTGACTGAAATCATAGCCGCTAACACTATAGCGCACAAAATTCGTTCGTTTTCCAAAATACACCCAAATGCAGTAAAGCACATTTTGCGTACCACAGAAAAAAATACACTTATTGCGCTTAATAAAAAATACCTGAAGGAATTTTTAAAATTTGCCGGCCTGGCCGCTGTAATACCGCCCAGGATAGCAAAACAAAAAAAGATAGATCCGACCACCCCTGGATACAGTACAGACCCAACACTTGCACCAATTTCAGACGATGAAATGGATAAGGTTGCGTGGAAATTAGCCACCCAAAAGGTGTCTGGACTAAACAAAGCAAATGAAAGCATTTTTGCTGAATGGAGTAAAATTCACAAAGCAAAGCGCAGTAATGCAAAGTAAGAAAATATACACAACAATAAAATCTGTTTTTATCGGCACTGATTTTGTGATATAATATTTAGCATGAGAAAAAGAATACTTACATTTTTACCGATTTTATCATGCCTTATGACGATGCCGGCAATGGCGAACTGGCAATATGACGGGGTTTATGTTGGCGATGGCTGGTACGAAGATGACGGCGCACGTTTCATATTGTCGTTTCGTGGCGGGGCGGCGGCTGGTTTTGGCACAATAAAAAACCAGATTGGCCCGTTAAGCGCATACTATTTTATTGACGATGCAGGCAATGCCATGTCTGAAACCGCATGTGGCGGACGTGACAAGTGTCTTGCGGCGGGTTATCAACTGGTTGGGATTGGGGATATTGGAACACTGAAACCGACCAAGGATTTTGAATCTTTTTCATTTGCAGCCGGCGCTAGCATTGGTTGGACATTACCAGGACGTCCACAATGGCGATTTGAAGCTGGTTGGGATCATATAATGAAAAGCGACTTTAACGCATCCCCATTGTTCGAAGGCGAATTACAATTGGTTGGTGGCGAATATTCTGCGTTGGAAACCCCCAGTGGCGCAATGCATTCCACAATCCAGACAGACGTAATAAGTGCAATGGCGTTCTATGATTTCTTTGACGGGATGTATAAACCAATGCGCACAGTAATTCCATATGTCGGATTCGGTATTGGATATGCCGACACGACAACTGTGACCAATTTAACCGATCCATATGGCGATTTGTCTGCGGATTTAGATTTACGTAATTATGGTTCTTTGAACGAAACAACAAATGTAACCGTTGTTGATTTTTATCAATCAAAATACAGTACTTCTAATGTGGCGGGGGTATTGGCGGCGGGCCTGTCATACGGATTGACACCAAATACGTTCGTTGATTTTGGCGCACGCATGACATATATTCCAAAGGTTAAATGGACATTGGTTAACGAAGCCGCAACACGTCATCGCGATTTGGTAAACGCAGAAGATTTGATTTACCTGAATATAATGTTGGGATTGCGATTTGAATTTTAAAATCTGGCTTTTGGGGGCGATTGCGGGATTAGCGGCATGCACGTCGGTTGTGGTTGGGCCGTACAGTTTTACATACGTTCCAATTCAAACAAATGAATTTGAAATCGCAACATGGCAAAACCTGACGGATGCATCAACCCCGGTTCATATATATATAGAAGGCGACGGATATGCGTTCGATAGACACGGCCGTCCAACAGGCAATCCAACACCACGCAAACATGTTATGCGCAATCTGGCGGCGATTGACGATGGCGCAAATGTCATATATATGGCGCGACCATGCCAATATATTAAGTCACCAAATTGTGATGTGTCCGACTGGACAGACGGTCGTTTTTCCAAAGAAATCTTAGATTCTATGCACACAGCAATTAAAATCGCTGCGAAAAACCGTCCAATTATTTTAATTGGTTATTCGGGTGGCGCAATGGTTTCAGGGTTGCTGATACAGAATTATCCAGATTTGAACATAAAAAAATGGATTACAATTGCCGGTGTATTAAATCATACAGATTGGACAGAATATTTTAACGACACCCCACTAAAAAAGTCACTAAACCTGAACAAATTGCCGAATGTTTCACAGGTTCACTATATCGCAGATGGCGACAAAGTCGTACCAAATGAGCTAAGCAAGAAATGGATCAAGGACGACAATATAATTACAGTTCATAATGCGGCACATGATTCTTGGCGTGGGTTGGCCCTGGATTTTAAATAATCTTATTTTGAAAATACCAATACGCGCTCTGATTGCGCCAGGTCAAATTCAGAACGAACGAATTTCCAGCCAGAGCCCTCGAATATTTCACGCACGTGTGAGCCCATACCAATTCCAATTTCCAAATAAATTTTACCGCCACGCTTAATCCACCCGCGGGCGTTTTTTGCAATCGATTCATATGCTGCAAAACCATCCATATCTGCATAAAGTGCCATTTTAGGGTCATGCATTGCGCCGTCATCAACACGCGCATCACCGTACGCGATATACGGTGGATTAGACACAATTATGTCAAACTTTTCATTAAATTTTATATCCCGCGCAAAGGATGCACGGCGGACATCTATGCGCCCCGACAAGTTGTGCGCAATAATATTTCGGCGCGCGACACGCAATGCGCCACGCGACAAATCAACCGCCACACCGCGCGCACCGTTTATGTTTTTAACCAAACTGACCACTATGCACCCCGTACCAGTTCCCAAATCTAGTATATTTGGCGCGCGCCCCACCCCACAATCTGCGATTACCGCCGCGACCAAGGTTTCGGTATCTGGGCGCGGGTCAAGGGTATATTTATTTGTATAAAAGCACAATCCATAGAACCATTTTTGACCAATTATTTTCGCCACCGGCACACCACGGTGCAGCGCGCGCGCCATACGCCAGACAGAAAAACGTGACAGTTTCTGGCTGTTTTCAGTGATAATTCGGGCGGCACGAATACCACCTGCGTTCGATAGGATTGTGAATGCTTGATTTGTTTTCATAAAATTATTATAATCCGACTTATGAAAAAAGCAAAAGATATTCTGAACACAGTCAACCTGACCCGTATGGTGATGGCTTTGGCGATTTTATTAACATTAATTGCAATATTCTTGGTCGTGACACGTCACGCACCGGTAAATGCAGGACGCACACGTAGTGGCAATGAATGCACATCTGTTGTAGTTGTCGCATCGGGGGACACGTTGTCTAAATTGCTGTTGGAACAGGGATTGACCCACAATGACGTAGATGCGATTGCAAAGACATTGAAAAAAGATGCGGGAATTTCAACACTGCGCGCCGACAGTGATAAAATTGAATTCACGCGCCCAACAGATAGCGAACCGGTTTCTAAAATCGTTGTTATTCCATCCCCATGGAAACAGGTAGAATTAACCTGTGACGGGACGGGTGCATGGAATTGCAAAACCGTCGACATTGAACGCGACACACGCGCAGTTTATCGTGCGGGCGAAATCTTGGACGGGGACAGTTTTTATCTGGCGGGGCAACGCGCAGGTGTGCCGGCGGGGATTCTGGCAGATGTGTATGATTTATTGGCGTTTGAAATGGACTTTGAACGCGATGTTCGTGCAGGGCAAAAATTCTGGGTCGTGTATGAAGAAAACTTTTCAGGCGGACAAAAAATTGACAATGGGCGCGTATTGGCGGTGTCGTTTGATGCGTTGCGTGGTAATGTCAAAATGTACCGCTATCGCAAGGCGGACGGCACAACCGGATATTATGATGCGGACGGCAATGGCGCGATTAAGTCACTGAAACGTACACCAATTAATAATGCCAAGGTTACCAGCAGTTTTTCAAAAAAGCGCAAGCATCCTGTGTTGGGATACACCCGTGCGCACAAGGGTGTCGATTTCCGTGCATCAACCGGCACACCAATTCCAGCCGCCGGCGCAGGTCGCGTGGTCGCGCGTGGATATAACCGTGGGCATGGAAACTATGTCAAAATTCGCCATAATGGTTCGTATGAGACATTGTATGCGCATATGTCGCGCTTTGTAAAAAATGTAAAGGTCGGCACAAACGTTCGCCAAGGGCAAACGATTGGATACGTCGGTTCAACCGGATATTCAACAGGGCCACATTTACACTATGAAATTATCAAAGACGGCAAACACGTCAATCCAATGACAGTTAAATTGCCGGCGATAAGCAACCTGGGCAAGGAAGACAAGAAAAAGTTCGCCCAATATCGCGAATTAATGGATAAAGCGATTGAAGAATTGAAAAAGAATCAAAATCTGTTTATTCAGTTATAAAAAAATCCCGGTAACGCCGGGATTTTTATAGTGGTTAGTGTTTAGTGGCTAGTGGATAGTGTTTGTGTGCGGCGAATGCCGCACATCATAGTGCCATCACTAACCACTAATCACTAACATAAACTTTTATTCATCTTCACAATTGCGTAATTCAAAACATTAGGTTATAATGTGCATGTTATGGTGGTTTTGCCATAATGGGGTGTGAGAACCCGCATCAGTATCGGAATATATACCAATGGCGCACACGGTGCGTTGGATGTAGTTTGATAAAAGAAAAACTCCTGATAGATACGTCAGGAGGGTCGTGGAATATCAAATACACGGCACAATTCTGATGATTGTTCTCAACCTCCTGACCACTCGAATTTATTCGGTGGTTTTTGTTTTTTCGCGAATAAAACAAAAGAAAGGAGTTGAACAAATGAAAAAACTTTTAACCTTAACCGCGGTGGGGGCGATTCTTGCCACGCCCGCAATGGCGGTACAAAAATGCGTGGCGTTTGACACGTCAACCACCACATGCACATCAACAGCGACGAAAGGTAATCCCGATTGGTCTGCGACATGTACAACGAATGACACCAGTGTCCCGATTAAGGGAATTGCGATGTGCTCAAATCAAGGAGCGAGCGTAACAGGTGACACATCGGACGCAATTACAACGGTAAGCAGCTCAACGGATACGACCAATACAAGATGCTGGTGCAAGATGGTTGAACCGGCCGTGTCGCCTTGGGTGTACGCCTTCAATTACCAGGAAGCCGCTAACTGCGCGTTCATGTGTTCGTACAGCTGTGCGCGCAACGCCAACTCCTCTTCCAGTTTCCGGTCCGCGCTGTTTGGTTCGTTGGCAAATTAAGGGGATGCGAATGAAACGAATAATATTTTTGTTAGCGGGCGCGCCAATTGTGGCGTACGCCGCCGCGCCGTCAACATCGTGTCCGTCGGGTTATATCGCGATTGATGCACCAAATATAACCATTGCAACGACATGTCCGTCCGGTACTGTATCCGTTGGCACGGCGGAATCGTGTTTGGTATCAAATCCCGCGGGGGTTTGCATAATGTATGCACCGGCGGGCGTGTCGTATACCGACGACACCGGTACGTATGAATATACCGAAGCATGTCCGATGTCTTAAAAAATCCCCCAATCGGGGGATTTTTTATTCTTTGGTTGGTTCGTTTGATATGATGTATGCGGCGCCCTGCTCTATCACTATATCAGGATCATCATCGTATGTTTTATCACCCGTCCATACATAGTATGCATATTCCGTGTCCGGATTTGCCGTAATATGAACAATATGATGATCGGTTTCCAATTTTAAATCGTTACCATTTGGTGTTGAAAAATTAACCGACGAACATTCACCCGCACATTCCACAGGTGCATTTTCAGGTGTCCCAGACATACATCCAGTTAACCCAAGCAATAAAATTGCAAAAACATATCTTTTCATAATGTGTATTATATCACAATTAAAGCCTAAAATAAATCGCTAAATAAAAGTTTAGTGGTTAGTGGTGGCGTGCGGCAAATGCCGCACATCATAGGGCTTCTACTCTCCACTTACCACTAATCACAAACATATCTCTTGTCTCATATCTCATAGATAAAAATCCCCCAATGGGGGGATTTTTATTTTTTGTCTTCTAATATTGCGATGCCGGGTAATGTGCGACCTTCTACAAATTCCAGGAACGCGCCGCCGCCGGTTGACACGTATGTAATGTCGTCTTTGACACCACATGCCGTCAATGCCGCAACCGTATCACCACCGCCGACAATACTTTCCAGTTTGCCGGCACGCGTCTGTTCGGCAATAGCATTTGCAATCGCAAATGACCCATACGACCACACCGGCGCCCATTCCGCCATGCCAACCGTGCCGTTCCAGATAACTGTTGCAGATTTTCTTATTTCATCCACATCGCGCGCGGTCGTGGCGATGCCCGCATCAATGATAATATCATCTTCTTCGATTTGGGTAAAATCTTTGTTGGTGCGAACCGCATCACGGGCAAATTCTTTGGCAACCCCTTTGTCCAGTGGCAACAAGACTTCACAATTATTTTCGCGGGCATATTCCAAAATTTCCAGCGCGGTGTCACACTGGTCGGCCTCGTAAAGGGAATTCCCAACACGCGCACCGGTTGCATAATTAAAGGTTGTTCCCAACGCACCGCCAATAATCAATTTGTCTGATAATTTCGCCAATGCCTTCAAGACACCGATTTTGGTTGAAACCTTGCTGCCGGCGACGATAGATAATAACGGACGTTTTGGTTTTTCCATAACGGCACTTAGATGTTCTATTTCAGACGCCAACAAATCCCCCGCATACGACGGCAGAATTTCTGCAACGCCAACGGTGCTGGCGTGGGCACGGTGTGACACCGCGAACGCATCGTTTACAAACACATCAAACCCGCGTGCCAGGTCAGCCGAGAAGGTTGGATCATTTTTTTCTTCGCCACTATAAAAACGAACGTTTTCCAACAAAACAACGTCGCCGTCACACATATCCGCCATAAAGCCTTTGTCCAGGCAATCTGGGATTAATTTAATGCCCATATATTCTGCAACGGGTTGCAAAGAATATTCCATATTGCGTGTGCCCTTGGGCCGCCCCAAATGCGCACAAATAACCACGCGCGCGCCCATTTGGCGCAATTTGTTAATTGTTGGCATACTTTGTTCAATGCGAAACGCGTCCGTGATTTTTCCGTCTACAATCTGAACATTAAAATCGTCACGCAGTAATACATATTTTCCACGTAAATCTAAGCCATTAATCGTGCGAAGTTTCATTTTCTATCCTTTCTTTTACCGGTCCAAATGATTTTCGGTGATGCACCGTTATACCATATTTTTCAATCGCCTGTAAATGCGTTTTTGTCGGATAGCCCGCATTTTTATCCCATGCGTATTCTGGGAATTGCTGGGCTAAATCTGCCATAATTTTATCACGTGTTTCCTTGGCCACGATAGATGCCGCCGCAATGGAAATGGATTTGGCATCCCCCTTGACCACTGGGGTGCCGATTAAATTCTTGGGCACACGATTGCCATCGACCAGGCAATGTACACTTTCACACCCTAATCCCGCCACCGCGCGTTCCATCGCCCGCATAGATGCCCATAAAATATTTAATTCGTCAATTTCAGCGGGACTGCACATGCCAATTGCCCATTTTGTGTTCTGGGTTATCCAGTCGTACGCCATGGCCCGCTGTCGGGCGGTCATCTGTTTTGAATCGCGAATAACAACCGGAATTTCAATATCAGTCGCCGGAAACATAACCGCAGCCGCCACAACCGGCCCACATAATGGGCCACGTCCAGCCTCATCAACGCCTGCGATAAAATTTGCGCTGATTTCTTTTTCTATGGAAAAATCTGGATTTGTTTTCATAATATGAAGGCTAGCAAATTTTTTAAATAAATGAAACCGTTTTTATATTGACGTTTTTTATTTTTGTACTATAATAGTATGTGATGTGTGTAAACAACAAGATAAAAAAAGAAAGAAAAAATGGAAAATAAAACACAAAAAGAATTAAAACGTGAAATGAATTTTTATTTGGCAACAGCTAAATTAAACAAAGCCGTATCAAACGCTATATTGTATGCTAGTTTGGCAACACCCGTATTTTTCACGGCTAAGGCTTTCACAGAAAAAACTTTTGGCCAGGGCGTTGAATCTGTTCTAGCAGGCTTAACTATGGGGGCACTGGGGGTCACAGGTGCGGCAATCATACGCCAGATGAATCCGAAAATCTTGCGCGACTACGTGGAAACACGCAACGAATTAAAAGCCATGAATAACGAAAAGGTAAAATAATGTCGTCATACAGCCCACAGATGGGTGGAAGCAATCAGCCAAATAAAAATAAAGACCAAGTGTTTTTATTATTATTTATCTTATTAAATGGCATTTCCACCGGCAGCCTTATTCGCACAGGACGATATTTAGTGGGCAGCGGTTCAGACAAAGACTATATCATACCTGCGTTGTTATGGTTGGGGTGCACGATATACACCGCCCAGCGCGCTTATGAAATATACAAGAAAGTTCATAAAGACAACGATAAAAACAATCAACGTTAATTAAACGACAAAACCATATCAATATCCGCATCCGTTGGGGTGCGGTTTATTATTATATCTGGATTAAACTGGGTACGAAACCAGGTTCGTTGGCGCTTGGCATACTGGTTGGTTTTATTTATCCAATCAGCTACCGCTACGTCTGGTGTTTTTTCGCCACGCACAATCGCGACCGCCTGCGGTGCGCCAATCGCACGTCGCGTATCCCAATTCGCGTCGATTATCGCACGCGCTTCATCCAGTGCCCCACCAGACAACATTTCAGGGATTCGCGTGGCAACACGTTCACGCAAAACATCGGTATCCTGGGATATTAAAATGCGTATCGCATTTGGAGCAATTGCACCAATACGGGGCATATCTTGAAATTCTGTAATATGACGACCGGTTTGCAAATACACTTCCAGGGCACGTGCAACACGCTGGGGGTCTGTGGCCTTGAAATCTGATGGTAACATGGCGCGCGCCGATGCAATATCATGTGCAACCATTTCACGGGCACGGGCGCGATTTTCAGCACTTATATCCGGCATCGGGGCAATCCCATTAATTATCGCATTGATATAATACCCCGTGCCGCCAACAAAAATTGGGGTGCGACCCGATGCAAGCGCATTGTTATATGCGGCGCGCGCCAGTTCTAAGTAATCTGCTATGCTGATTTGTTCTGTTAATGGCAATATCGAAAACAGACGATATGGCACACCATCAATATTGTCGGAAATTGTGCGGGTGGCAAATGGACTAGCGGAAATGTTTTCGATTCCACGATAAATTTGAACACTGTCGCAATTAATAATTTCGCCATTTATACGGCGCGCTAAATCATGGGCAAAACCAGACTTGCCCGATGCAGTTGCCCCAGTAATAATATATGCACGTGTGTTCATTTTATTGGATTATATCCCATAATAAATGCTTGTAAATCTAAAAATTATGGTGCTAAGATAGATAAGTCCAATAAAAAAACGAAAGGAAATATATTATGTCAAAAGTAAGAGTTGCAATTAATGGCTTTGGTCGTATTGGGCGCTTGGTATTGCGCGCAGCACTGGAAGCGAAACGCGACGATATTGAATTTGTTGCAGTTAACGATTTAGCACCCGCAGAACAAAACGCATATTTGCTAAAATATGATTCTGTGCATGGGAATTTGCCAATGGATGTTAAACTGGACGGGGAATACATTAATGTCGGTAATCAGCATATTAAATGTATCGCAGAACGCGACCCATCTAAATTGCCATGGGGCGAAATGGGGATTGATATTGTTATGGAATGCACCGGCATATTTACCGCCGCCGACAAGGCGCGCGTTCACCTGGATGCGGGGGCGAAACGTGTTCTGGTATCTGCACCATCGGCGGGCGCAGACAAAACAATCGTGTATGGCGTTAACCAAGACACATTAACCCCAGCGGATTTGATTGTATCAAACGCATCTTGTACAACAAACTGCCTTGCCCCGGTGGTTAAGGTTTTAAATGATACATTCGGTTTGGTATCTGGGTGGATGACAACTGTTCATGCATACACCGGCGATCAACAATTGCTGGATAAAAACCACAAAGACTTCCGTCGTGCGCGTGCAGCGGGTCTGTCTATGATTCCGACCAGCACCGGCGCAGCCAAGGCAATTGGATTGGTATTACCAGAATTAGCCGGCAAATTAGACGGCATGGCAATCCGCGTACCAACCCCAGACGTATCCGTTGTTGAATTGGTTGCAAACCTGGAAAAAGACGCAACCGTCGAAGCGGTTAATACAGCGATGAAGGCTGCCGAATCCAAGACATTTGGATACAACGATTTGCCACTGGTATCAATTGACTTTACCCATGATGCACACAGCTCTATCTTTGATGCAGGTCAAACCAAGGTCTTGGGCGATAAATTAGTTCATGTTACCGCATGGTATGATAACGAGTGGGGCTTTTCAAACCGTATGTGCGACACAGCGGTTGCAATGGGTAAATTGATATAAGCCAAAACCAATCTAAATCCCGCAATCGCGGGATTTTTTTTTACTTTTTATCGCGCGCTAACCTTGACAATTATATTTTGTGTATTACAATCATTGTACTATGACAAGAAAGAATTGCGTTTATTGTAATAAAGAAATCACAACCCCCAGTCGCGAACACGTTATACAAAACGCGCTGGGCGGTCTGTATGAATCCGAAGATATATGCTGTCCGGAATGCAATAATTATGTCAGCCGGCATATTGATGCGCCATTTACAAAAATTTTTAACCCGATTGTGGGCAGTATCGACAATATGGCCAAGACGCATAATAAAAATTCTATGCCACCATATAGCGGAAAAATTAAATATGATGGTCAGACATATGACGCAACAATCAAAGCCGGCAAAGTAACCAGTTGCCCAGCCCTTAGTCGTAAATTACGCTGTGATATTTCTAAATTACCACTAGAAATCGTGTCGTACGACTTTGACTTGGACAATACAATATTTAAGACTGGCATTGCAAAGATTGCTTTTAACTATGCATTGGCGATGAATATCGACCTTACATTATTACAGCGCGGATTATCAGTAACGGGTTCCGGCAATAATATTTCAAAAATCGAATATAATTATCCACTGATTCCATTTTGCCCAATGAATCCAGTGGATACAATTCTGGAACTGGGGACGCCGGTCGAATTGTTTCATAACCTGATTCTGTTTTCACAAAGCAATCAATTGTGGTGCTATGTCGATTTGTTTAATACGTTTCAATATTATGTGTTGCTGTCTGATAAATTGCCCGCGGGCACAGATGTATACCATAACTATACTCAAACACTGCGCAAGATACCGCGCCCCGAAGATTTTGAAATATTTAGTCCAAAAGATGCAATGATATACGCCCAGCAGTATGGGGTCGAGCCAACCATGAATCCCCAGGAATTGGCAATGCGCGTAAAAAATGCAGATTTGAACAAGCCAACACTGGAACGCCTGATATCAAAAAAGTCAGAACACCTGTCGCCGTTTAATCCAGCACTGGGGCAATATGGACCAGAGTTTATGATTCAGATGATGCGTGCATTGTCCTGCTATTTTGCGACGGCTGAATATGGCAACGAAGAATTCATCAAAGAAAACTTTCGAATCTGGACGCCAACACCCAATGGCGATGGCTTAATGCCATATACAGCTGCCATAATACAGACAACAAATGCAAATCAGGATATATTAAAACAATACACAACCGCCAAGTTTAATAAACTGAACGCACATTTGATAAACAAGGTCAAATAATCAGAATAAAAGAACGCCCAAATTGGGCGTTTTATCTGGATAACACTTTTGTATAAGTGTATATATCACTAATTGTTGGATTATGACTGGACACGCGAACACCTTTCTCAAGTTCCACAGAGTCAAACCCGTATTTGGTCCAGAAATATTTAGAGGCTCTATTTTCCGACTGTACTTTCCCATAAACAGAATCTAACTGCAAGGCATTTATACAATAATCTTCCAATAATCTTAGCGCAGGAACTGTTTCGTTATTCCCTTTGAACGCAAACCCCCATATTTCTGCTTTTTTATTTGTTAGATCTATGTTATCAAGCCCCATCATACCACCAATCTTACCAGATTTGTCACGAACTAAAAATTGTTCGTCATATGTTTTAATAGGGTTTAGTTTATGTGTAAATTCTTTGTATTTTGTGGACAAAATATACAAAACCATAAACATATTGAAACGAAGTTTATTTGGAGTAACTTTTTCATCCGCCCACCAAAACCACGGCGATAATCTTGCACGATTTGTATCCAGCAACTCATACATTGCATCGCCATTTTTTGCCAGAACTTTAAAATCTAACTTTTCTAATTTTAACATTGCTTTGACTAGATTATATACAACCTTTATCTTTTGTCAATTTTTTTAATATTGACCGTGCATTCCGACAAGCTTTTTTCGTGGCTTTACCGGGTTCAAACTTCGCCAAATGGCTCGTTTTCATCAACTGACGCCCCGAACCCGGCAATCGCAGATTGCGAACGCTTCGTCCACACTGCGACACCCACAGAAATAAAAAATACCCCGTATGGGGCATTTTTTATTTCTGGCGGAGACGAAGGGATTCGAACCCTTGATACCCTTGCGAGTATACTACATTTCCAATGTAGCGCACTAGACCAACTATGCGACGTCTCCGTATTCGTTTATTCTTCGTCAACGACAACGTCGTCAGCCATTACTTCGTCCATAACGTCCGCAGCATCTTCGATTTGCGCATCGTCCGCCAAGGCGTTTTCCAATTCTGCATCAATTTCGCGCAAC
Organism: Candidatus Enterousia sp.; assembly: GCA_045546155.1. Lineage (GTDB taxonomy): Bacteria > Pseudomonadota > Alphaproteobacteria > Rs-D84 > Rs-D84 > Enterousia. The sequence continues at coordinate 12,468 of JAZQCG010000002.1, read as the reverse complement.
AATGGATCTTCGGTACCAATTTCCAAAGATTCTTCGCCGTCGGCCAATGCAGGTGTTTCTTTGTATGACTGAACAAATTCGTGACGTACGGCATTTACATCTAATTTACCACTGGCAATTTCGCGCAGGGCAACAACCGTCAATTTGTCGTTTTCTTTGTCCACGACCGCTTCCGCACCACCGTTCAAATCACGAACACGTTGAGATGCCAACATCCCCAGTTCATAACGGCTTTCTACATATGGTAATGTATCTGAATTTGTTGTACGGGCCATTTTAAATCCTTTGTTGAAATCATTTTTAGCCTGGTTATAATGCCTTATAGATAGTAAAAATGCAAGCAGAAAAATAAAAAAATGAGTATAAAAACATTATCTTTTGGTTGTCGACTGAACGCGTTGGAATCTGAAAAGATTCAAAGCATGCTGAAAAATGTTCTGGAAACCGCAATTGTCGTGAATACTTGCGCCGTAACAGGCGAAGCCGAACGGCAATCTGGACAATCCGTTCGGCGTATCGCACGCGAAAATAAAAACACCCCGATTTTCGTTACTGGGTGCGCGGCAACACGCAACCCAGAGCTGTTTAGCGATATACCAAACGTTATTGTTGTTGATAATTTTCAGAAAAGAAACCTGAACGCATATATAGATGCGTTGGCACACGCACCGTGCAATATCGTCGGCACTGCAAATATCGATAAATTCCGTGATACAGATGAAAAATTATCAAAAAAGTTCGTTCAAATCCAGAACGGTTGCAATCACGATTGCACATATTGCGTGACACGATTGCTGCGTGGGCGCGCGGTTTCATTTGAATATGACGAGATTTTATCCGACGTACGTGCGGCGGTGGATGCTGGATTTGGTGAAATTGTCCTGACGGGGGTGGATATTGCATCATATGCACGCGTGTACGATGGGCGGGCATTTTTAATTTCTGATTTATGCAAAAAATTATTGGCGGATGTGCCGGGGATACGGCGATTACGTTTGTCATCAATAGACCCAGCCGTGCCGGAGGTTGGAAAAATCATAGACCTGATTAAATCCGATGCACGCATGATGCCACACATGCACTTTTCTATGCAGTCGGGTTCAGACACAATTTTAAAATCTATGCGACGTAGACACACCGCAGACACGGTTCGTAAATGGGTACAAATGGCGGGTGGCGATATTACATTTAGTTGGGATATAATCTGTGGCTTTCCCGGCGAAAGCGAAGAGCTGTTTAACGAGACACTGGCACTGGTTCGCGAATTAAAGCCGATTAAGGTTCATGCGTTTCCGTTCTCGCCCCGGCCCGACACGGTTGCGGCGGCTATGCCGGACCAGGTTAACCGCGCCATTTCCAAGCAACGCGTTAAAATAATAAATGACACGGCAAATGAAAATCGTGCCCAATTTATGCAAAAACAATTGCGGCAATCCGTTCAGGTTTTGGTCGAAGAAAACAACATCGCACGTTGCCCACACGATATTTCTGTAAAAATTATAGGCGACGTAATTGCACCACGCACAATTTGCGACATTATTTTAACTGAAATTCAAGGCGATATGTTTATTGGAAAAATTCAATAAAAAATATATTTGAAATGGGGTTGGATATTGCTATTATCAGACTTATGAAAAAGAAATTATTTACACTATTTTTAGTACTGGTTTGTGGTGTGGCAAATGCCGCTGAATTCAAGACCAAGGCAAAATCTGCATTTTTAATCGACTATGATTCCGGAACGGAAATTGTCGCAAAAAACGCCGATAAATTAATGCCGCCGTCATCGATGATAAAATTGATGACGTTGGCCGTATTATTTGACGAGATAAAGGCTGGAAATATCACGTTGGACACACGATTTCCGGTCAGCGAAAACGCAGACTATAACGATCCAAAATGGTATCCAGCAAGTAAAATCTGCCTTAGCGCTGGTCAGACAATTACTGTGCGCGATTTGATATTGGGACTTATTGTACAATCGGGTGGCGATGCATCCGTTGTTGTAGCAGAAAAATTAGCCGGCACCGAGGATGCGTTTACGCAACTAATGGAACAAAAAGCACGCAGCATCGGCATGGAACAGTCCACGTTCGGAAACGCAAGTGGCTTGCCAAATCCAAACAATTTAATGACCAGTCGTGAATTGGCGACATTGGCGGTGCATTTGATTGGGGATTACCCAGACATGTACCCGATGTTTGCGACCAAGCGCTTTGAATTTGATGAACATCAGACAGACTGGTGTCGCGAGTGGGGACGCACACATACGGTAAACTATAACAAATTATTGTTTATCATGCCGGGGGCAGACGGCCTTAAAACTGGACACACAAGCGATGGCGGATACGGCATGGTTGCCAGTGCAAAAGTCGGGGGACGTCGATTGGTGGCGGTAATTAACGGATTCAATGGCAAAGGACACGATGCGTTGGCAAACGAAATGAAAAAATTGCTGAACCACGGTTTTTCAACAACTATGAACAAAGTGTTTTATCGCCCAGGCGACAAAGTTGTTGATATTCCAGTCTGGTACGGCAAAAAAGACACCGTTACCGCCACAGTTGCCAAACCTTTTGCAATCACAGTTGACAAGAAAGATGGTCTAAAGAACGTTCGGGTATTGGCGCGCTTTGACGAACCGGTCGCCGCCCCAATTGCCGCAGGCGCACAGGTTGGCGAATTAATTGCCGAACAAGATGGGCGTGCAATTGCACGTGCACCATTGGTTGCAAGTGAACGCGTACGCAAGATTCAATTTATGGGGCGCGTTATAAAAAATATTAGGGTAATGTTTGGAATCTAAGCAAGATGGCACCAAAGAAAAAGAAAAGTTCAGAGTATAATTTTCCGCACCCAATGGAGTGTGAGTCACTGGTCGGACACAGTGATACATTGCGCGCTTTTATGGATGCGTGGGACAATCGTGACAAACACCCAATTCATCCGGTATGGATGTTGACCGGACCGCGTGGCATTGGCAAAGCTACATTGGCATATAAAATTGCAAAAACAGTTTATGGGAACGTTGGCGACTTCTTTATCGTTGACATGGACCGCAATATTGATAAAAACGGCAATGTTAAATCCGACGGCAAGGTTATTTCAGTATACACTGTGCGCGCCATGATTGATAAAATGCAGATGTCGTCTATGTCCGGGGGATGGCGGGTTGTGCTGATTGATTCTGTGGATGAATTAAATACGGCGGCATCAAATGCGATTTTAAAATTACTTGAAGAACCGCCGGCACAAACACTGTTTTTATTAGTAGTGCATCAATTATCAAATGTTTTGCCAACGGTGCGTTCGCGCGCACGCGTTGAAAAAATGCGTCCATTGACCATATCTCAAATGCGTGAACTGTGTGCACGATTTATGCCCGAAGATGATATTAGTACCGACACATTACGATTGGCAAATGGGTGCTTTGGTAAAATTGCAAACCTTAAATCATCGGGTGGGGATGTGTTGTATGAAAACCTTATCAGCACACTGCGCAATCCACGCGCCAATGCCGGTGATATTATGGCGATTGCAAAAAAGATTGCGCCCAGTCCGGAAATCTACCCGATACTGCTGGATGCGGTGGCGTATTTTGGATTGGCGGATTTATATCCGATGGTAACACATGCAATTGCAGACGTTAACAGAATCTATCTTGAACCAGAAATCGCAATATTCAAAATAATAAGTGAAATAAAAAAATGTTTATAGATACACACTGTCATTTAACCGATCGACATTGCGGGGATGGGGATGCAGACCGCGCAATTGCAAATGCAATGGCGGCGGGTGTTGGTGTCATAATTTGCCCAACCGCCGACCCTGATGATATTCCAGGGGCACTGCACATTGCACACATGCATAACAATGTCTTTTGCACAATCGGAATTCATCCAGAATACATCAATGCAAATCCAGACGAATATTTAACTAACGACATACTAAACGACCCACGCGTCGTTGGTGTTGGCGAAATTGGATTGGATTATCACTATAATGCAGACACGCGCAGGCAACAGATTGAATTATTCGAACGTCAATTGGAAATCGCAAAGAAATGCGCCCTGCCCGTGGCAATTCACACACGCGAAGCCGAAGATGACACAGCACGAATTTTAACCGGCGATGTGCGCGGGGTTATGCATTGCTATACCAGTTCATGGGATTTAGCAAAAAAGATGCTGGACCGTGGTTTTATGTTTTCAGCCAGTGGTATCTTGACCTTTAAAAACTCGGGCGAGATTCGTGAAACTTTTGCCAAGATTCCAATTGACCGAATTGTTATTGAAACCGATGCCCCATATTGTGCGCCGGTGCCGTATCGTGGAAAGACATGCGAACCTGCGATGGTGGTTGAAACCGCACGTGTTTTGGCCGATGTTAAGGGCGTAAATTTGTCAGAGCTGGAACATATACTGGCAGAGAACACAAAAAAACTGTACCCAAAAATTCGACTTTAAAAAATCCCGCGAAAGCGGGATATTTTTCAATGAGCAAAGTGCAAACAAAAACTGTTTTTTATCAAACAATCCATTGATTTTACGAACAAAATCATAAAAAAATACCGCCGAATCTAAACGGTGGTTTGTTTTCGACTTTTTCTGAACCTATTTTATCCCAGAATTACGGGTTCTGTCAACCCGATTTTGTGCCGAATCTAAACCACCGTTTTCCTAGGACAACGTTACAGAGAGGGATAGAATATGAAGTTAAAGCAAATAGCGCCAATATATATGATGCTTGTATACACACCGTGTCTGGGGGCGACCGTACAGTGCAATTCTAGCACGTGTAACAACAGGTCTATAACGCTTAATGGCACTTTTTATTGCGACACAGGCTCGTATTGTTCTGCTGGTACATCTAATTATGCAGTTGCGCATACATTTTCTACTATGTGCGACACATCAAATAAGTCTGGCAGTACGACATCTGGGACACAAAAATGTCTTGTCGTTTATTGCACCAATGATTATCAAGTTACCAGCGACTATACAAGTTGTACGTGCCCATATCCGTGCGGAATTGGTTATTACGGTTGTGGACGCAACGCAAACAAAGATGGATGCCACCAATGTATTGAGAACGCATATGTCTGTACCAGCCAAACAGAATTTACCTGCAAGCAAGGATACTATAAAAACGAATATGCCTGCGTTCAGTGTCCACCCACAGGAATGTTTACAGACGAGTCCAGAACAAGTGTACTGGATGCAACCACAAATGGCCCAGGCAGAACCACTATTACAGAGTGTCTTGTTCGTCCTGGCACATACTATGACCAAGCAGGTGTAATCCAAATTTCATCGAATGCGACCAGTGGATGCTATTATTCCAATTAAAAATCCCCCGGAAAGTCCGCCCGCGCAAACGTCTGTTTGTGCGGGGGTCGTCTGAAGTTTTTTTAGTTACTTTGTTTTAGATTTCCTTTGCAACAATGCCGCCCAGGTTTTTAATCATCAATTCTTCTTTAACGGTATGTGTCGTGATTGTGGCGGACAAATTTATTAAATTTGCAATCTTTTAATTATTGGTGTAGAATACGCCCATTATGGCACGTCAAATTATAAAATTTGGTCAGGTTTCTGAAAACCGCAAAGCGCGGTTTAATTACTCTATTGAAGATACAATAGAGGCCGGCATTTCATTAACCGGTGCGGAAATCAAATCAATCCGATATGGTTTGGTGACCATTGTTGATGGTTTTGTGCAACGGCGCGGCGACAATTTATTCTTGGCCGGGGTAGAAGTTCAAAAATTACCAACCGCGGCGCGCATTGTGAACTTTGACGAACGTCGCAGTCGCCAATTATTATTACACCGCAATCAAATAAACAGACTGATTGGAAAATTACAAGAAAAAGGCGCAACGATTGTGCCACTGAAACTATATTTCAATAATCGCGGTAAATTAAAGGTCTTGCTGGGGATTGGATATGGTAAAAACAAGGTCGACAAACGCGAAACAATCAAACAGCGCGAGTGGGATAAAAACAAAGCCCGTATTTTAAAAGGAAATTAAAAAATCCCCCGATTGGGGGATTTTTTTTATTTTGCAATCAAACCGATTTAGTTCAAAGCTTCTTTCAATGCTTTACCTGGTTTGAATTTAGGCTGAATAGAAGCTGCGATTTTGATAGCTTCGCCAGTCTGAGGATTGCGGCCTGTTGTTGCTTTGCGTTTTGCAGTTGCAAATGTACCGAAACCAACCAAGCGAACTTCGCCTTTCTTTTTCAGAACTTTTGTTACGTTGTTGATAAATGCATCTACGCAAGCAGCAGCAGCAGCTTTTGTAATGTCAACATCATTTGCGATTGCTTCGATCAATTGAGCTTTGTTCATATGTTTCTCCTTTCATAGATTTTATAATAAGGTGTCCCGCAAGTTCCCCAGGCAATGTCGATATAACCAAAGGCGCATATTTGTGCGATTTTTCAGAACCGCATCGCCCCAATGTCTTGGATTATATGGACATTGCCTGACCTGCTTATCCGAATCGTAGAGAAATCCGCGCTTTAAGTCAAGTCTATAATTAAAAAAATGCAAAAAATCTGGATATTGACAAAATTATATGTTAATGCGACACAATATCTGCGCGGACGGGTTTTGCACCTTCGTCCCCAACCTCACACAAAACGAAGTCTTTGTTAATGCCGTTAACGTGTACGGTTCGGAAATAATTTGGGGTCATCATCAGCATAAATATTATAACCACCGCCCAAAACAAAATCTTGGTCAGGCCCCATGGCTGTTTATATTTATCGCCATCAAATTTGTCTTTTAATAAATTCTGGTACAGTGCCCAACCCCATGAAAATGACAAAATCATCACGCATCCTGCAAGAAGAACCTTGAAAAACTTTGCAAACTGGGTAAAGCCCGCAGAAATCGGGTCCCAAATCGTACTGGCCACTGGACAAACATATAAAATGTTCGCCGCAACTGCATCTGGAATCTGGGTCGAAACGTCAACCGGGTCTAATTGCAGTTCAAATGACGATACAATTATAATCGCCGTCAGTAAACAAATTGCTGTGACCATTGTTGGTTTCATTTCTTTTCCCCTGTACTTGGTTGCTATTATATCATAAAACACTAATCAATTGCAATTTTAGAAACTTTTATTTAATATTTTTATATGGCGCGACAAAAACAAAAAATTGTTATTGGGTTAACTACGTTCAGCCACGAATTTTTACAGATTTCTGTGGCGGGATTGGCGCGCTTGTCTAAAAACAGTATCTTGGTCATATATAATGACAACCCATGCCGACCATTAAAGCATCGGACAATTCGCAAATTGGGATTTCGTGGACAATTGCATATTATAAACACAGATGAAAATGTCGGGCACATTCGTGCACGCATAGCGATACTGGATTATGTAAATAAAAACAAGATTGACACACCATGGTTTGTGTTCGCAAATGATGATGATATTGTACTGAATATTGACGTTCCACAAATTGAAAACAACATATTTGCAATCATGGGAAACGCTGTTGTTATACGGCAACGCGTACTGGACGTTCTGCGGGTAATGGACAATCCAGACGACTATACAATTGATGGGGTCGACACACAATTATATGCACCACATATCGCATTGGCGGGGACATTTATTCGTACAAAATACGCACTGGAATTCGGTGAATTTTTATCATCTGTTACAGATAGCATTACAGATATAACCCGCGATGTTCCATTTGTTATACCGGTTGATGCAATAATGTGGAATATGTTCGTTGAATACATGCGTCAATCACACCCAGAAATGTCGCCAATTTACATGAATCAAACAAACTATTTGATGACAAAATTAAACAACAGTTGTTATCCAACAAATAATCAGCGTGATGGACTGGTTGCGCGCGCAACTGCAATTGTCGCAGCCGCCCCACGGGGCAACGAGTAAAATAATTTCTACTTTTTAAAATATATGATTGAAACGCGGGCATAATGTTTATACAATGCCCCCTGAAAAAAAATAAAAGGACAAAGAATATGACGTATAATGATATAAGAAAGGCTTTTTTACAATATTTTGAATCCAAGGGGCACACAATCGTGCCATCAGCATCGCTGATTCCAAATGATCCAACACTGTTATTTACAGTTGCCGGCATGGTTCCATGGAAGGGTATTTTACAAGGCACTGAACCAGCATTTGCGCCACGCGTTGCAGACGTTCAAAAATGTATTCGTGCGGGCGGGAAACACAACGACCTGGAAGATGTTGGTTTTGATGGGCGTCATCATACGTTCTTTGAAATGCTGGGGAATTGGTCGTTTGGCGACTATTTCAAAGCGGGCGCAATTGAAATGTCGTGGGAATTATTGACCAAGGTATTTGGTCTGGACCCGGAACGCATTGTTGTTACAACACATTACAGTGATGACGAAGCTGCAAAAATCTGGAAACAGGTTGCCGGCAAAGATGCAATTTTGTTGGGCGACAAAGACAACTGGTGGTCGGCGGGCGATACCGGCCCATGCGGTCCATGCACAGAAATGCATTACGATATGGGCGCGCACTTGCCAGGGGGATTGCCAGGCACACCAGACGAAGATGGTGGACGCTGGGTCGAAATCTGGAACGACGTGTTCATGCAATACGATCGCGATGCAAATGGGAATCTGAGCCCACTGCCAAAACAGAACGTCGATACAGGTGCGGGGCTGGAACGTTTTGCTTCGATTTTACAGGGTAAAACAGATAACTATGACACAGATTTATTCGTGAACTTGAAACGCGCGGTATCTGATGTAACAGGGGTTGCGGAAACAGATGAAAATATTGCCAGCTTTAAAGTTATCACAGACCACCTGCGCTCAGTTGGATTTGCAATTGCAGATGGTGTCATCCCATCTAATACAGATCGTGGCTATGTAATTCGTCGTATTTTGCGTCGCGCAATGCGTCATGGACAAATCCTGGGGCACAAGGGGGCATTGCTGTCTAAACTGTACCCTGCGTTAATTACAGAAATGGGCGAAGCATATCCAGAATTAGCCGCAAACCAGGCGCGCGTTGTTGAAATTATTCAAAACGAAGAAAACTCTTTTGCAGACATGTTGCAAAATGGTATGAAGTTGCTGGAAAGCGAATTGCCAAAACTGAACAACAATATCTTGCCGGGCGACGTTGCGTTTAAACTGTTTGATACATACGGTTTCCCATTAGATTTAACACAAATGATTCTGCGCGACAAAAACATTGATGTCGATGTCGCAGGCTTTGAAAAATCAATGGCCGAACAGAAGGAACGTTCACGCGCCAACACCAAAGGCACACGTATATTCTGGGAATCACAGACAGATTTAGCGGCAACCGATGACGTAGCTAAATATGCCCCATCGGAAATGGAATCACGCGTGTTATCTATTCTGCGAAATGGGGAATTTGTGAATTCCGCCAACGCAGGCGATGAAGTCGAAGTCGCGCTGGATAAAACAATCTTTTATGGCACTCAAGGTGGGCAAGTTGGCGACAGTGGCGAATTGAAATCTGGCGAAGAAACAATCATGACCGTTTCTGAGGCAGGACGCGTTGATAATGTTGTAATTCACAAAGGTGTTTTGAAATCTGGTATATCGGTGGGCGACGTGGTCAAACCTGTTATTAACACAGCTGTACGCCAGCAAACGGCACGTGCACACACAGCAACACATTTGCTTCAGGCCGCATTACGTCATGTTTTGAACGAAGACGTTGAACAGCGCGGCTCAAAGGTTTCGCCAGATTCTGTGCGATTTGACTTTTCATTTGGACGCGCAATGACAGCCGAAGAAAAATCGGCGGTTGAAAATCTGATTAATGATTGGATTGCAGCAGATATGCCAGTAACACATGAACAAATGTCAATGGATGAAGCGGTTAAAAAAGGCGCAATGGCACTGTTTGGTGAAAAATATGGTGACACAGTTCGCGTAATTACCGCCGGCGATGTATCGTGTGAATTGTGTGGCGGAACGCACATTTACCACACAGGCGAAATTATCAAGGCTAAAATCAACAAAGAAAAATCTATTAGCAGCGGTATCCGCCGTATAACAATGTCGGTGGGAACACTGGCTGAATAACAAAATCCCCCGATTGGGGGATTTTTATTTGAAAACAAGATTATTTGTGATTATTTTCTTCTTGGGCATAAATTTCGTCACAAATACGTCCGAATTCAGTCATTGATGTCCCAGTCGCAATCAAGACCTTTATAACCGTATTCATTGCCGGCCAATGCGGCTTACCAGATGATTCAAAACGCTTACTAATGTTAAATGTTGTCGCATCCAAACCCGAAAAACGCGCCAACCCAGATCGTGACATTTGTTTATTCTTAGCAACCACATCAATTGCGCCCCATACAGCCGAATGCATAGACATATTCCCTTTCCTGTTTTTATAGTTGTGTATTTATATGTTTTCTTATTATGATTGATTTCATATTTTAAATCAACGGTTTTGTATAAGATTATCATCTTACACCACATTACAAATATTAAAATGGCGGGTTTCTGGCTTTTTTTCCGTTTCAGCCAGCGTACAACAAAGTGATTTCAACCTTAGTTTCTTGTTATAGTTTAATACAACTTGTGTTTTTCGACAAAAAACACAAACCGTCCGATTCGTGTTTTTGTAATTTTTATATAGTTATTTTTATAACAGGTATTTGCAATTCATCCTGGGTTATACCGGCGTGATGACTTTTTAGCAATAATGTATCCGGACGTTGTTTCATATTTATATAAACTTCACTACATAAGGCGCGAACTTCGTTATCAGTTATTCTTGCCAAATGACGTTCCGAACCCTGGACTCAATGTCAAAAAGACAGTAATTTCAATACATTATTTTTGCATAACAACCCTTAAAATCGTTGAATATTGTTATATTTTTCTTTATATCTGCCCCGCCCCGAAAATCAGTCAAAATCAATAAAAATCACCAGAAATAAATGCTATCCATAGCAAATACATAGCAAAAACTTTGCGTATGATATTTAATATTGGACCGCATTTAATATGGTCAGAAAATCCGGAATATTTTTTGGCGTCATACCGTTTAACAACTGAACTGATGCAATTGAGCCAAATGGCGCATAAAAACCTTGGTCAAAATCATAGTATTTCCGGATACAGTTGTTTATTGCAATATCTAAATCCGCCATTGACATATGTATCATCAAATCCCATACCTGTTCCAGTATCTCGTCATACTTGTAATCACTGAATCTGTAATTATCCCAGAAATACCCCAGGATTTGTTTTGCCTGTGCACGACTCAAATCTTTGATATGTTCTGGGAAATTAAAACGTGGATGGGCCGCCCGATACATATCCAGTTTTTCCTGATTTACAGCGTATGCATTTATCAGTGCAGGGTTAGTTCTTTTATTAGCTGTTTCATATTCAATGATTTTATCAATCCAAGTGTCGATTGGATGCCCCCATGAAGCCACAGGAATCAATAAAGTCAATAAAATAATCATCTTTTTCATACTGGCATTATGACAAATCAGATAATAAAAAATCAATATCTATTTGTACGATTTGTCCAACCATCACCATATTTTTCCCAATCGGACAAGCCACGAAGATATTCGATTCTATTTTCTTTTAAGGTATTCATAAAATCATTTACTTTATATACAGGTATGTCATTCAGTGCATTTATCGTATTTTTGCCCATTTTTCCGTCCACTACCAAATTTTCACTCATTGAATCATTCAGTGTTTTTTGAACTATCTTGATAACATTTCTAAAATTACTCATAACCCCCATGTCAAATATAGAATTAGATATTCTTGGGATTTTTATTTCGCCTATTTTACGTTCGTCATAATAATCTTCTTTATATATTTGTTTTGCGTGCCCGCGTTCTATATCTGCGACTTTTTTCGGAAAATTAAAATTTGGATGGTCTGCATTGTATTTGTCCAGTGTCGGTTGGGTTATTCCAAAATTAGTTGGTTGGTCTATCAAATCAGGATTGTCAACATATCCCGCTTCTTCGTCCAATGTCTTTTCCAAAGAATACTCTTTTATCTGATTTTTTACCAGCTCATCGCTATCATCTAATTCGATTTCTTCTATCCAACAACGACAATTTTTATGGTGTGGATTTTTTGGGATTTCTTCCAAATTTTCATATACTTTGTTAGAAAAGCTGCGACATATATCACATGTTTTGTCATCAATTACTGTATGCCACCTCCATGCGGTTCTGACTGTAATATTACGCCCCGTTGCATCTGTATGACTGTTACTATATTTATTTTCAAAATAATCTTGTACCTGTTTGGCGACAGCAACGTGGTTGGGATTGTTGCTGTTTAAATATGCGTCGCTGCGCATAAGGTTTAGTATATCGTTTGATAATTTGTTCATTTTTAATCCTTTTAGTAAAAAAAAACACCCGCGGTTGCGGGCAATAAAAAAAGACGACCAAATGTCGTCTGCAG
>JAZQCG010000001.1:0-91046 GCA_045546155.1 Candidatus Enterousia sp. | reverse complement strand
TGTTGCGTTACGATTCCATTTCCAGACTTCTTCGCCAGAACCCTGAACCAATGGGCGTTCTTTACCATAAGAAATGGTAGAAATACGTTTTGCATCGATGCCGTCTTTTACCAAAACTTCTTTGGCTGCGTTTGCACGTTTTGCACCCAATGCCAAGTTGTATTCTGTTGAACCACGTTCGTCGCAGTTACCAGCGATTTGGATTTTTACATCTTCGTGGTTTTTCATGTACAAAGACTGACCCAACAGGTTGTTTTCTGCTTCTTCTGAAATTTCAGCAGAATTGAACGCAAAGAATACGCGTTGATCGTTTAAATCAGCTGGTTCAACGATGCTGGAACCACCACAGGCAGCCAACAGCCCCGCAACACCGGCCAACATAGCAAAGTTTTTGATTTTCATGAAAATACTCCCTTGAGTTTCTGTTGCTCGTGGTATATTCTACTATAAAAGTTATGAATTATCAAGGAAAAACAAAAAAATGAATTATGGTGCTTTGCGGGATTTATATTTGGCTGGGGTGCGTTGGGAATTAACCGATGTGCCATTGGTTCGTGCTAATATCGTGACCCAGTCCCAGACCCCTGCCCCGATTATGGATGCACCGGGACGTGTTGCAACACGCGTTGTGCCACCAATTGCCCCCGTATCACCAATGTCAATAGACACCGCTAATTCTATGGCGGGACGCCCCACAGACATTGCCGCACTTAACCGGATGATTGGCGAATTTAATCATCCGCTGCGTACGACGGCAACAAATGTGGTCACAATGCATATCGCACAAAATCCAAACGGCATGATTATTATCACAGATATGCCCAGTGCGGATGATGATGCATCGGGAAATATACTGTCCGGGGCCGCCGGCGAAATGATGGATAAAATGCTGAACGCAATCGGGATGAGTCGCGATACAGTTTCTATATTGCCAATGATATTCTGGCGTACGCCTGGTGGGCGAACACCATCGCGCGATGAAATTGATTTGGCGCGCCCATTTGTCAATCGGGCAATAGAACTGTTAAAACCACGCGTGATATTAACGTTGGGGACACTGCCGGCGACCGAAATTGCGGGAATAAACCTGGGGCGGGCACATGGTGTGGCAACCCAGATTGAAAACGGCATAAACGTTATGCCAATATATCATCCAAATTATCTGATTTTAAAACCTGCGGCAAAACGTGATGTGTGGAACGCATTGCAAAATGTACAAAATTTGTTGAAAAACGCGTAAAAATAATTAATAATTCGCGCATAGTATATCAAAGGAGCTTACTATTAAACCAACATTAAATCGTGATAATCGCCGCGATGCCGGCCCACGTATGAATAATCGGATTATTGCTAAATCCGTTCAAGTAATTAGCGCAGATGGCCAAAATCTGGGGATTATGCCGACCGCAAATGCAATCGCATTGGCGATGGAAGACGGTCTGGATTTGGTCGAAATGAACGCAAATAGTCCAACACCAATTGTAAAAATTATGGACTATGGTAAATTCAAATACGAACAAAAAAAGCGCGCGTCTGAGGCTAAGAAAAATCAAAAAACTACAGAAATGAAGGAAGTTTGGGTTAAACCTTTTATTGAAGAAAACGACCTGAACATCAAAATGAAAAAGGTTCTGGAATTTTTGGGTGATGGGAATAAGGTTAAAATTGCCGTTATGACCAAGGGTTCAAAAAAAGTCTTGGCACGTGGCAAGGATGCAGTTCCAGAATTATTTGCCCGTATTTTGGAAATTGTTGGTGAACGCGGGACACTGGAATCTAAGTCAAAGCCCGACGAACGAACAAAATCTATTATCGTTGCACCGGCAAAGGGCGCAAAATAATAAAAAAACTGGCAGTGCCAGTTTTTTTGTTCTATAATTCGGCCATGTCTAGAATACTATCTTTTTTATTTGGCCCAAAAGCTGCGAAAACGACGGCGGGGGCATTGGCTGAAAAATTCGGCTTGAAATTACAGGGTGATAAAAATGCACCTGTGCGTGGGGTCGCACCAATTGCAGATGCACGTGCAGGACAACTGGCTTTTTATTCAACAGAACGTAACAGTGCGGCATTTAAAATCCTGCCGATTGATGTGCTGAAAAACACACGCGCAACGGTGATTTTGCTACAGCCAGAACAAGTTAAAGATGCACCAGCAGGGGCAACACTGTTAATCACAGACAGCCCACGTGGAAATATCGTAAAAATTTTAGGCGAAATCTATCGCGAAAAACCACGTTTTGGTATTCATCGTAATGCTGATGTCGCGCGTGGTGTATTCTTTCGAAAAAAGCGCACAGTTTATGTCGGTCAATTTGCAACAATTGAACGTGGCGCTGTAATCGAATCAGACGTAAAAATTTACCCAAACGCATTTATTGGACGTAATGTTGTTCTGGGGCGTGGGACAATTGTTCAAACCGGTGCACACATCGAAAATGCAACAATTGGCGCAGATTGCGTTATCAACGCAAATGCAGTTATTGGCAAAGATGGCTTTGGATACACACGTCAAAATGGCAAAAACGTATTTATTCCACACGTCGGTCGTGTCGTACTGGGCGATCGGGTGTCTGTGGGTGCAAACACATGCATTGACCGTGGTGCAATGACAGATACACGTATCGGCAATGGAACTAAGGTTGACAACCTGTGCCAGATTGCGCATGGTGTCGTTATTGGCGAAGAATGCTTCTTGGCGTCGGGGGTCGGTTTGGCAGGTGGCGTTGTATTAGGCGATAGAGTTTTGCTGGGGGGGCACGTTGGTGTCGCAAATGGGGTAAAAATTGAAAATGATGCATCCGTCGGCGCAAACAGTGGCGTTTTCAGAAATATTCCAGAAGGTCAATCGCAAATGGGTTATCCGGCTGGACCGGGGACTGAATTTATGCGTCACTATGCTTGGCTGAAAAAGAACGTTAAAAAATAGACATAGAGAGGTGTAAATATGGTTGATTCAAAGGGTATTGAAGCTATTATCCCACATCGTGGCGATATGCGATTGGTTGATGAAATCCGCGAATATTCAGACACGTCTGCGGTCGGAATTAAATATGTTCGTGATGATGAATTTTGGTGTGCTGGACATTTCCCAGATAAACCAATTATGCCCGGTGTGTTACAGGTTGAAGCATTGGCACAAACCGCATGCTTTGTTGCATTTAAACGCATGAATCCAGCCGAAGCTGCCCAGACATTGGGGTATTTCACCACAATGGAAAAAATTAAATTTTCACATATGGTTCACCCCGGGGATAAATTAGAATTACACGTTGAATTGATAATGAGTAAAATGAAGCTATATAAATTCCATGGTATCGCCATGGTTGCCGGAAAAAAGGTCGCAGAGGCAACATTTACCGCAGTCTTGCAACATCGTGATTTGTAAATAAAAAAACCCGCCAAATGGCGGGATTTTTTTAATTTGTTTTACATTGGTAAATTTACACCAGCGGTCGCATCACCCATTACATTGTCGATTAAATCGTCGGCTTTGGCCTTGGCATCACGATATGCATCGGCAACAATTTTTGCAACCACATCCGCACCAGATGTTAATACATCGGGACGAATTGTGATATTAACTAAATCATATTTGCCCGTCATATCAACAATGCACGCACCACCCGCGGCAATTCCTTTGACAACTGTTTTTGCCAATTGCGCCTGGGCAGAGGCAACTTTGTTTTGTAATTCGGCTGCTTGCGCCATTAATGATTCCATATCCATTTTATATCCCCCCGTTTTATTTTGTTTTTATGTGCAACATTTGCAACGCACGTCTTGGTATTCCAATTGAATCCGCTGCGACCTTGGTTAATTCCAAGCGTGGCAAAATTTCTTGGTTTGCGTATTTTATCGCCTTGGACAAATCTTCAAATTCTTTATTTGATGATAAAAACGGAATAACACGTTCCGCACCGCTGGGCGACACATCGCGTTTAGACATATAAAACACATGCAATCCCGTTTCAGAGTGTGTTGCGATGCCTGGAAAATAGTTTTCTTTTACAAATGCGCTTATCACTGGGACACGCTGGACAGCACACCCCAGGTGTGCCGCCCATTGTTCATCTGTCCATTTCAGTTGTTCTGGTGTCATGAAGCAACCTTACTTCTTGATTTCTTCACCTGTTTTCTGGTCGATACCAACCATGGACATACGTGTTTTGCCACGTTTGTCAGCCCCCAGATAACGAACGTAAACTGTATCGCCTTCTTTGATTTTTGTATCTTCGATTTTTGCGATACGTTCACCGGTGATTTCAGAAATATGAACCATTGCTTCAAAACCGTTCATGATTTTTACAAACAGACCAAAATCCTTCATGCCGGATACAGTTCCTTTGTAAATCATGCCAACTTCTGGTTCTGCAACAATTTCTTTGATGCGACGAATTGCTTCGTCTGCTTCTTCGCGGGTTGTTGCCATGATTTTAACCGTACCGTCATCTTCTAGGTCGATGATTGTGTTTGTTTCACGAACCAGTGCCTGAATCACAGAGCCGCCCTTGCCAATTACTTCACGAACCTTGTCTGGGTTGATTTTCATTGTATAAGCTTGTGGTGCGTATTCAGATACGGTTGCACGTGGCTTTTTGATTGCTTTTTCAATCTTGCCCAAGATGTGCATACGACCATCTTTTGCCTGGGCCAGCGCACGTTCCATAATTTCAAACGTAATAGATGTGATTTTAATATCCATCTGCAGGGCTGTGATACCATGGTCTGTACCAGTTACCTTGAAATCCATGTCACCCAAGTGATCTTCGTCGCCAAGGATGTCTGTCAGAATCGCGTAATCATCGCCTTCTTTAATCAATCCCATTGCGATACCAGCAACTGGACGTTTCATTGGAACACCACCGTCCATCATCGCCAATGTTGCGCCACATGTTGTTGCCATTGATGACGAGCCATTTGATTCCAAAATATCCGACACAACGCGAATGACATAGTCAAATTCTGCACGTGTTGGTACCATTGGATGAACCGCACGCCATGCCAAATTCCCGTGACCAATTTCACGACGACCTGGGGCTTTTAAGCCTTTGGCTTCGCCAACGGAATAGCCTGGGAAATTATAGTTCAAAATGAAATCGCGTTCTTCGGCACCATCCAAAGATTCGATTGGCAATGCATCTTTGCCACCACCCAGTGTCAAAGACACCAAAGCCTGGGTTTCGCCGCGTGTAAACAGGGCAGAACCATGCGCACGTGGCAATACACCCAATTCAATTTCAATTGGACGTACAGTTTTGTTATCACGACCGTCGATACGTGGTTTACCCGCCAAGATATTACCGCGCATAATACGCGCCGTCAGGTTTTCGATAACTTCGTCCGCCCATGATTCCAGCGTAGATGTAGCACGCGTTGATTCTGGGAATAATTCTGGGATACGCGCTTTTGCCTGGGCATGAATGTCTGCTAATGTTTCCAAACGAACCAATTTTTCTTTGATTTGCAAGGCTTCTTCGATTGCAGGTGCAAATGATTCAAAGTTTGATTCCATTGTCAATTGTTCTTCGGTCTTTTCTGGTGTTGCCCAACGTTCTTTGCCCGCCTTTTCAACCAATTCGTTAATTGCGTTGATAACAGCCTGTTGTGCATCAAAACCAAATTTAACCGCACCTAAGACAGTTGGTTCATCCAATTCACCAATTTCAGATTCAACCATCAAAACACCATCGCGTGTAGCGGCTACGACCAAATCCATTTCAGATTCTTCGACCGCTTTTTTTGATGGATTCAAGATATATTTACCATCCGCATATCCAACACGCGCCGCACCAATTGGTCCTTGGAACGGGACACCGGACAATGCCAATGCCGCAGACGATGCAATCATCGCCAAAATATCAGGCTGGTTAACCTTGTCATAGGAAAATACCTGGGCGATAACTTGGACTTTGTTTTTAAATGTTTCTGGGAACAATGGACGAATTGGACGGTCAATCAAGCGCGCTGTTAATGTTTCAGCGGTTGATGCCTTGCCTTCGCGTCTGTCACGCGAACCTGGAATACGACCGGCGGATGCAAACTTTTCCTGATAATCAACGGTCAACGGAAAGAAATCCTGACCTTCTACTGCGGATTTTTCTGCACATACCGTTGCCAGCACCATTGTGCCACCCATTGTTGCCAATACAGAACCGTTGGCCTGTTTCGCCATACGACCTGTTTCCAGACGCAGTGTTGTATCACCGTATGGGATTTCAACCGCAACTGGATTGTTTAATTTGGCGTCTTTTTTAAATAAACCAAATACCATTTTTTACTCCATTTATTTTTTGTTTCTTCGATACTTGCGAAGACAAATTATTCGTCTTTATACTCTATGAAATCTAAGTATAAAAAGGAACAATTTCATCCCCGCAGTCGCAATTATAAAGCATATTTAACAGTTTGCAAATAATAATATTTACCTGTTTTTTGGGTAAAAAGAAAAAATATTTGACAAACAAAATGTTTTAGGTTAATATTGCTTGGCTTTGGGTGTTTAGCTCAGTTGATTAGAGCATCTCGTTTACACCGAGAGGGTCGGGGGTTTGAGTCCCTCAACACCCACCAGAATTTATCCGCGAAAGCGGATTTTTTTATCCGATTAAACCTATGTATATTTAAGGCTTGAATAGATTATGACAGAAAATATAGAAATAAAAACAGATAACAATAATACACAACCTACGATTAGTGGGATGATGCTGCGCAAACGCATCAAAGAAGGTAAAAAATCCGTATATCGTATGATGTATGTTGAACGCCCAACACAGTCGCCAGACCCACAGCATAACGCAAAACGCGAAGCAAAACGTGTTGCAGCACAACTTGCCAAAGAACAAAAAGCGCACGCACAAAAAGAAATCAAAAAACAAATGGAAGTTTTCGATATGCGCTTTATTGTCATGCGTATGAATAAATTTGCACCACGCGGGTACAAATTCGTAGTTGTTGGCAAAGACAATCGCATCGCATTACAATCAACAAAAATCATGGGAAATCAACCCCCACGCGGCGCGTTTGTATCAGACATTTCTTTTGATTTAATTTTTGGTATTTATGGCGATTTACTGCAGGGCAAAATAGATGGTCCAGACTCTAATTTATACGATCGGGTTAAATATCATAACTATGAAAAATCATCTGGCACATCTGATGAACAACATAAACGTTATATGAATATACTAAAAAATATTCACTCATACGAAATTGGGATGATGCCACCAATAGCTATGAAGTCTGCGCCAACGCGCCCGTTCATGAATAAAAACGCTATTTTAGTCCAAGGAACAATGGACGCTGGCATGATGCCACCAAAATATTTAAGTGACCGTATGCATAAAATTGTTAACGAAACGGTCTGGTGGACATTCCGTCGGGCACTGTTGAACCTGAAATTGTCCAAATTGGAAAAATTACGCAAAACATATCGTTCGCGCCTGGCTGCAAAAGCCGTTATTCCAGGAAAAAAATCAGGGCTGACATCACAATTAAAACAAACCGAAAATATCAGCCCACGTCAAAAAGAACTGGAACAACGATTGGATATATTAATTCGACACACTTTGCCACACGCAATTGCAGAGGCCAGCGAAGAATGCGTATCCCTGCATCGCCAAATGGCACAATTAGCGGATTTACAACCAACAAAACTGGCCAAAGAAGAAGGTATCAAGCCATCAAAAAAATTAAAGCACCAAATCCAACAAGAAACGGAAGATTGGTGTTCAGGTATCGCACAAAAAGAACTGGTTAAAGGTGTTCGCGATGAAATTCGCAAAACAATCTTTGCAATAAATGGCGAACCACAACAGGTATTACAGCCTGCACGCGATTTAATACCAAACGTATTCTATATTGGCGGCGATAAAGATCAAGTCCGCAAAATAGGTAGCAGTACAGGGTTCTTCCAACAAATTGGATGGTTGGCTTTTTCCCGTGCTCAAAAAACTAAATAAAAATATCGGCAAATGCCGGTATTTTTATATTATTTTACAATCCCATTTTGTCACGCATTTCACACAAAACAGGTGTCGGCACATTTAATGCACGCGCACGCGCAATTAATCCACCCAACGCAAACAACCCTTCGACTGTA
This sequence comes from Candidatus Enterousia sp., assembly GCA_045546155.1. Classification (GTDB taxonomy): domain Bacteria; phylum Pseudomonadota; class Alphaproteobacteria; order Rs-D84; family Rs-D84; genus Enterousia. Next base: position 82,945 of record JAZQCG010000001.1, on the reverse strand, counting down.
CCGGCGGGGGGTTCACCGCGGGCAATTGATGCGCCACCTGAATAATTACGACTGGTTGGGGATGTCGCAGAAAGGAACAAGTCCCCTATTCCGCACAAACGCAAAAATGTACGTGTGTGCGCACCCGATGCCAACCCTAAATCAACAACTTCGTTCCAGGCGCGTGTAAATAACATTGCGCGGTCGTTTTCGCCACGACACGCGACCGAGTTATATCCACAAATTAATGCAACCGCATTTTTTCCCATACCACATAATTCTGTGCCGATAATATCATCGCTGGGCTCGATATATAACTGGTTTAGAATTTGTTTGCCAATATTTATAACATCCACACCCCCCGCCAAGGTCGAGCCAGTTGGAATACCACACGCAACCTCGGCCGCAAATTGCGGCCCAGATAGTACACCAAACGATTTGCATTCCGGCAATTCATCATGCAACATTTCAGACGTAAAAGCACCTGTCGAACTTTCTGCGCCCTTGGTACAAATAATTATTGGTTGACCAGAATAAAATTCACGTGCTTTACGCAGTGTTTCGCGGAAAAATGCAGCCGGTGTCACAATTAACCACGCGTCTGTATCACGTATTTTTTCCATATCTGAACAAATCGTTATATTTGCCGGCATTTCAACACCGTCAAAATGCTTGTATTCCTTGTCATACGACCACAATATAACATCCGAACCACCACGCGCAGTTGCCACAGCCAACGCAGTGCCCCAGGCCCCTGCCCCAATTACAGATACTTTCATTTTAATTTCCTTATTTTTCTTTCAATTTTGGGAACAACAACCATACCATCATCTGATAATTCTATGGCACGTTTATACGCATCGCGCGCACGGTCACAGTCCCCAACCTGTTCATATAAATCACCCATAATTTCAAATAATGATGAACAAGTGTTTGACACTTCCCCTACCCTGGAAATTAATTCCAGCGCAGCATCCGCCCCTTCACGCGTGGCAACAACACGCCCCAGTGTGTCCCACGCAAACACATCTGATGGATTTCGACGAACCAGTCCCATTGCATAATCATACGCGTTTTCAATTTCACGGTTCTGGGCCGCCCAAATTTTTGCCTGTAATGATAAAATCTCTGTATCCGCCCCCAGCACATTTGACGCGACATGCAAATCAGCCTGGGCATCGTCATAATCGCCAAACGCAAAGTGCACCTGGGCACGGGTTTTATGTAAAAAAGATCGCCCTATGTCGCCCAGTTTTTCTGAACGCAATGCACGATTAATAACACGCAACGCCATGCGACGATTGCCACCTTGGACAGACTTCGCCACAACTGAATTTATTGCCGGTACAAACAATGGATTTCTGTCCAGTATGGACATCAATTTATCTGTATCACCGGCGCGATCAGCTATACGTAAATCTGCAAATAATTTAAATGGTGACGTTGGTGATATTTTATCAAAATACGCCTTATAATCGCCCTTGTTTGTATAAAAATATTGACCAAGATAATAATTTACCGCATCGTTATTTTCTGAAAACTCTGGTGCTGCTATCTGGGCAAAACGTAAAAACAACATTGCCAAGTCTGAATACATCATAATCTGGGTATGCGAAACACTTTGCACCAAACTAAACGCCAGCTGATTTTTGTATCCAGAAAATGTTTCCCATGCTGGAAAATCGCTGAATCCGGCCATAAACATGCCACCTGGACGTGCAACAAAATCATCATGCAAAACACGCGCATCTTCGTATAATTCAAAATGATTATAAAACGACATTAGGTACATATAATCGTTTATGTTCATAAAATCAGGATGCACCTTTGCAAATTCAATATTAGCCTTGTCTATATCGCCCAATTCGACATAAATTTGGCCACGAATAAACGATTTCCACGAATCATTGGTTGGTAACCTGTCGATAAATTTAAACGTGTTTGTACGCCAATCATTTGGAATCGCAGACCACACACGAAACGGCGCAGATAATGCAGACTCGTCCGTTTTATGGCGATTATGAAAAGCCTTCCAATCATCTTGGGTAACCAGGTACGCATCATATACAATCTTAGCCGCAGGTGTTTTTTCAGATTTTAGCAATTTTGCATCTGCTGGCATTTTACCGTCTAAAAATTCCGATAAAATTTTTGTATTTTGAACGGTTGCATACTCTGTCTTAGTCAGCAGTTCTGAAAATTCAGCCGCACTTTCAAAATCATTAACGTAAATCGCGTGTTGCGCCGCCAAAAAAGCACCATATTGCGTTGTTGGAAATGTGGCCGACCGGTCCGGCGTAACATGTGATGTATGCAAAAACATTGCGCCACCAACAACCGCGACAACCGCAATTAATGCAATACCTGTAAATATTTTTTCGACTTTCCTCATAATTGTGTTAGAATACCGCTTATGAGCAATAAAGTCAAATTTGAACGATACGAAAATATGTTGCGCGATTGGTCAACGCGCATGAATTTGGTTGCGCCCAGCACGCTAAACGACATAAAAACGCGCCACATTGCCGATTCGGCGCAATTGGCCGATGTTTTACCACGTAACGTCAAAGTAATAGACATGGGCAGTGGCGCAGGATTCCCAGCTGTTGTTCTGGCTATTTTAGGATGGAACGTAACATGTGTCGAATCAATCGGGAAAAAAGTTTCTTTTTTGCGCACCGTAAAAGATAAACTGGGGCTAAACAACCTGGAAATTTATCACGGCAGATTGGAAGATTTTGTCCGGCATTTACCGGCAAATTCGCATGATTTTGTATTCACCGCACGGGCATTTGCATCACTAACCAAAATTATGGATTACGTTGCACACACAAAATACCGGCTTTTTCTATTAAAAGGCCGGGAAATCGAATCCGAAATCAACGAAGCAAAACGTAAATATAAATTCAATTACGACCTGACCCCATCAAAAACTGGCGACGGTTTTATTATTTCGGTTCGTTTCGATCGATGATTTCACATGAAATTATTAACACTTTATTGTTTTTAGTTGTTTTTTAGTTTTTTGCCGGCAAATGCCGGTATTTTTATATATTCACCAGCCACAACAAAAAACACACATATTTCACATGAAATAACAAGCAGCGTATTGTTTTTACATGATTTTTATACACAATTTTAAGACCTTGACTGAATCGGTGTTTTTTTATAATCTTTAAAAGAAGTTAAATTAAATTCTTAGGAAAGGGAATATGGTACAAATCATAGCATTTGCAAATCAAAAAGGCGGCGTTGGAAAAACAACGACCGCTATTAATATTGGCGCATCATTGGCCGCCATTAAGCGCCGCGTTTTGTTAATCGATCTGGACCCCCAGGGAAATGCTGGCACAGGACTGGGTTTTGTTCGCGCAGACCATCGTCAAAGCGCGTACGGCGTTATAATGGGCACAGCAAACATCGCAAACAACATTTTATCAACCGCTGTTCCAGGGTTACATTTGCTGCCCTCTTCCCAGGCATTAGCAGGCCTAGAAATTGATTTATTAGGGATGGAAAATCCGGAATTTCGCCTGCGCGATGCACTAAGCACAATTGCTGACCATTATGATTATATTTTATTGGATTGTCCGCCAGCCTTGGGTTACTTAACCGTCAATGCTTTAACGGCCGCTAATTCAGTTATAATCCCCCTGCAATGCGAATTTTACGCACTGGAAGGATTAACACAATTAACAGACACAATCGCCGCAGTGCGTGAAAAATGGAATCCAAATCTGGAAATATTGGGCGTACTGTTAACAATGTACGCAAAACAATACGGCCTGACCCGTGCAGTCGAAGACGACGTTCGTGGCGCGTTTGGCGCAACCGTATTTAAAACCGTCGTTCCACGCAACGTCCGCGTGTCCGAAGCGCCAAGCCATGGCAAACCCGCCCTATTCTATGATTTCAAATCACCGGGGGCCCAGGCATACCTGCGCGTTGCAACCGAAGTAATTCAAAAAACCGAAGGAATCGAAAATGTCAGCGAATAAATTTGGACTGGGGCGCGGGTTGGCAGACCTGCAGATAGCAAAGGGAACAATCCCGGATATTTCTATTTTGGCGGGAACTGAACGCGTTATTGTAAAGCAAATCCCATTGGCACAAATCGGAACAAATCCAGACCAGCCACGAAAAACGTTTAACAGCGAAGAATTAAATGATTTAGCCGCATCTATTCGCGAAAAAGGCGTATTGCAACCAATATTGTTACGCACCGTTTCAGGTCGCCCACATATGTACGAAATAGTCGCAGGCGAACGCAGATATCGCGCCAGTAAATTGGCTGGATTAAGCGAAATTCCCGCACTAGTCAAAACATTAAGCAACGAAAACGCAATGGAAATCGCCCTGATTGAAAATGTTCAGCGCGAGAACTTGAATCCAATCGAAGAAGCAAACGCATACAAAAACCTTATGACGGAATGCGGCTATGAAATTTTAGACGTTGTGCGTTTAATTGGCAAATCAGAAAGTTATATTCGCAACATCATGCGCATAAATAATTTGCCAGAATCTGTAAAAACATTGGTTGCATCGGGCGAAATATCCGCATCCCACGCACGAACAATTGCAGTTGCCGACAATCCAGAAGATTTAGCACATAAAATTATTGGCGAAAAAATTTCTGTGGCCGACACACAGCGACTGGTAAATAGTGGCAAAAAGGCCGGTAAATGCCGGGAAAAAATTTCAAAAACAATCGACCCAAAAATTGTTCGTGAAATGGAATCAAATGTCACTAAAAACATTGGTGCACCGGTAAAAATCGTGGAACGTCGGGGCGGAGCAGGGCAGATTGTTATTTCGTTCGCTACGCGAATCCAACTGGAAGAATTGATAAAAAAACTGTCATAAAAATGCCGGCAAATGCCGGCTTTTTTTAACAATTTTACTTAATAAAAATTCGCTTTAAATTTATAAGATTTTGACGTAATTGTTCATATCGGGCACGTTGCACTAAATCATGCCTGATTGCCGGTAAATCCCGGGGATTTCCATTTGCATCACGCCAAGGCACAGTTATTTTACGCCCTGAATTTCCCCCCAGCGTTACATTTCCCGCCGCATCAAATGCCATTAAAACTTCTGCGTCTTGATTTAGTATTTCAAATGTTGGGTTGGCGGCGGGGGTGGCCTCTGGTAAATTCTGGGCGCGCCCACCGGCAAAAAGCACCGCATTAAATGATGGACGCAGTGCCACACAACGATTGATAACGTGCAACGGTATAGCGTTTCCAGATTTTGCCGCAATAAAGGCTTCTTCGATCTTTATGTTGCGATTTCCAGACAATTTGGCCAGCAATTCTTTGTAAATTTTATCCTGGCCCATAAAGCCGGATATATGCACCAAAATTGTTGGCTTGTTTTTATTGCGTCGCGCCAATTCACAGATTATTTCATATGTATTTTCCAGCGCATTTGGATGATATTTATCCAATGACAAAGATAATTGATATGGCAATTTTCGCAATTGCGAGTGGCGCTCGTTTACATTGACTAAATCGGGGATAATTTTAGCACGCAAGTCTTGGTTACGAATCCACGCGCCATTTGTTTTTATATCCATACGAATACCACGTCCGGCGATATAATCCGCCAATTCTGGGACATAGTTTTCCATATTGAATTTATAAGACGCCATTATTTCGCCACCGGTCAAAACCATTTCTTTTGTAAATTTTGGATCTGATTTTGCGGCATCTGTATAATATTTTATAACATCGGCCGGAATAAATTCAGCAGGGCGATTTTTACCCGCAGACTCGCAACAATGCGGGCAATTGTACCAACACCAATGTGTGGTCTTGAAAATCATAACATACGGCAAATTACGTACAAGCACGCCCGCCGGCAAAAGCCGGTCAATTGCATATTCAAAAACCTGTTTTATTTTCAACATCGTGCGCCTATTGTACCACTAAATATTTATTTGTCAATTAGCATATAAATCAATTTATCTACTTGCTATTTTTATGATATAATATTTTGTAAACGCAGGGGAAAGAGAATAATGAAAAAATCATCCGAGATTATCATTTCGCTAAAAGATATTAACAAAAGTTTCCCAATGGAACTGGGGGGCGAACAACAGGTTTTATTTGACATAAACTTTACCGTAAAAACCGGCGAATTCGTTGCAATCATGGGGCCGTCAGGGTCAGGCAAATCAACGTGCATGAATATTATTGGTGCACTGGACACACCGACCAGTGGGGTATATGAACTGTATGGCAATGACGTGACGGGATTAAGTACAGATGAACTAGCACTGGTGCGAAATGAATATATTGGATTTGTTTTTCAACAATTTAATTTGTTACCAAAACGCAGTGTTTTAGACAATGTAATGTTGCCGTTAATGTATCGCGGGATGACACACGACGAACGCGAACGGCGCGCACGTGAAATGTTAAAGCGCGTTGGACTGGAAAATTTTGCATCTTATTTACCAACGCAATTGTCGGGCGGTATGAAACAACGTGTCGCAATTGCACGCGCATTGGCGGGCGAACCTAAATTAATCCTGGCGGACGAGCCAACAGGCGCACTGGACAGTAAAATGGGAAATGAAATCCTTAAATTCTTTAAGGAATTGAACAAAGACCTGGGCATTACAATCGTTATGATTACCCACGAATTCGATATTGCAAAATACGCAGACAGACTGATTCATATTCGTGATGGAAAAATAAACTATGACGGAAAAATCCCAAAGAACGATAATAATTTATAAATACTAGGGCAGGGCATAAATATGAGCATTAATGACATTTTAAAAGAATCTTGGCTTTCCATCAGTGGGAACAAAATTCGTTCTTTTTTGACCGTTCTGGGGATTATCATCGGTGTTATGGCGGTGGTGATTATGGTCGCAGTCGGCGAAACAGTACAGCACCAAATCACAGACCAATTTTCGTCCCTGGGGACAAACACTATTATGATTCGCGCCGGCGCTGCGCAAAGCGCGGGTGTGCGTACAGGAAATCGTCAAACATTAACAATTGACGACGCACAATTTATCGCAAAATTACCGGACGTTATGGCGATTTCACCGGTTCAGCCCGGTTCGGCCCAGGTGATTTATGGCAATAAAAACTGGGGCACGTCTATGATGGGGGTATACCCAGACTATACAACTGTACAAAATGTTGAAATCGAATACGGGACATTTTTTGATATGTCTGCGGTACGAAACGCATCGACATATGCGGTCATAGGCCCAGAAACCGCCGAAGAACTGGGGCTGCCCGAAAATCCGGTGGGCGAAGTTATCCGTATTCAAAACACACCTGTGACAATTATCGGGGTTACAAAAGCCAAAGGTGATTCCGCCATGGGCAGCCAAGACGACATGGTGATTGTGCCGATTACAACCCTAAAAAAACGCTTGCAGGGGTCAAGATTTCCAAATTCTGTGAACATGATCGCATTAAAGTTATATCCAGAATCTGACAATGCGTTGGCAATTGAACAAATAACCACATTATTGCGGCAACGTCACAGATTAAAAGACGATGTGGTGGATGATTTCCAAATCATGGATATGAAGCAAATTATGGAAACAATGAATACCGTTACCGGTTATATGAAATTATTATTGATTGCGATTGCGGCGGTGTCATTATTGGTTGGTGCGATTGGGATTATGAACATGATGCTTGTATCGGTGGCGGAACGCACACGCGAAATCGGTATCCGCAAGGCAATTGGTGCACGCGAAAGACACATTATTATCCAGTTCTTGGCAGAATCGATTATGATTTCCTTCTTGGGTTCTATGATTGGATTGATAATTGGTGTGGGTCTGTCCCAGGGGGTAGGGCGCGGAATATTAGGTTATAATGTGCCATTTAGCATTTGGCCGGTTGTGTTATCAGTATCGGTGGCGGTTGTTGTGGGACTGGCATCGGGGGTTATGCCGGCTATGAAGGCCGCCAAGCTTAACCCAATAGATAGTCTAAGATATGAATAAAAAATCCCCCGACATGGGGGATTTTTTTAGGTTTATTTAACGTATATTTTTGTACCCGATTTCAACAATTTAAATTCTTGGCCGGACGAATCTTGGAACTTGGTATTTTCAGTCATAAAACACTTGGTTTTTGCCGTGGCCATAGCCTCACTAGTTGAGCCAACAGGGCACTTTGTTGGCGCACTGGAATTTTCTGGACAATAATATCCTGGGGTACAATATTGTGGGGTGGCGTAATCAGGCGAACAAAACGAGCCAGCCGGACAATTTCCCTGATAACCGCTGCCCTCGGGGCAAAGACGTCCTTTGTCACATGGGTATTGTTGCCCCGATTGACAATAATATCCCGCTGGACAATTCTTGTATTTCGGGGTCAGTACAAAAGTATCCTTTTCAAATTCTGCAATAGTCGATTGTTCCAGAGACACTATATCATCGCCCGGTTTTATTTCTGAGCCACTAGCAGTTGTCCAATATTTAAATAACCGGCCGTCTGGAACGGTTGTTGTCGGCGTATAATCAATAACACAGCTTGAATTATATGTACATGTTTGGGTATGGCCACTGTTATCATCATATGAAACAGTATAATTTTTCCAATCATACTTGGCATGCAAATGAATATTGTCGCCATCATAATCTTTACATGCATCATTATCATATATATCAATCGGATTGCCAGTTGCGATATTATCTACAAAATACTGTTGCCCATCGCAACTTGCGCCCCCAGAAAACCAACCGATAAAGCTTTTTTTATCAAGGCTGGGTTCGGCCAATTTCACAGATTCACCATCGGTACCATTATAAGAAAAATACGCTTTATATTCATAAGACACAAAATCATCGGTTGTATTTGTGCTGGGGCCAGATGGATGTAAATAAAAATTATAAAACTTGGCATAACAGTCATTATTGCCAACGTGTTCGCCACCCGCGAACGAATAATGTTCATCGCAAACACAATCTGTATGGGTTTCATTTGAGTGTGCATTTGCACCACACGGCGTACAGCCCATACCACTGGACGAACCGTATTCGTTTTCGGTAACCTTTTGTGTTGCCAGATTGTATTCATAGGCTAAATCCGATTTCACAACCAGGATTGCTTTTCTGTCGGATGAAAATGTATCGTCCGCACATTGACTGCAAGAAAAAAATTCCATGTATGGGACATATCCAGCATCACAACTTAAAATCCATGGGCAATAGTTATATTCACTATAATTCCAACTAAATAACGGATGTGTGCCATTTTCAATTGTTGCAACAACACTCATTTTTTCTTTTAGCCATGTTGCATTACCATTGTCGGGCACAGCCCCCATGCCAAAGTCGCATTCGATACATTCACCTCTACCGGTGCCGGTTATATTCCACCAACAATTATTTGCCTTGCTATAACACGCGTCGGATGTGGTTTGATCTGTGCACCCACTGGTTGTGTCATCTGGGGTATAAACCATCGCCATCGCACCTGTGGATATTAAGCACATACATATTGGAAAAAATATTTTTTTCATAAAGCCATTTCCCCCCGCATGAAAAACAAACGGATTCCTTTGCTTAAATATTAAAATAACGCAGATTTAAACACAAGTGGAAAAACAGCACACACCGCACATTAACGGCGCGCAAAAAATGCCATATTCGTATGTGCCAGTGCAATTGCAATAGCATCCGCTTCGTCTGGGGTTTTGGGATTGGCAACCGGCAGTAAAATTTTGACCATTTTATCAACCGCTGATTTATCTGCATGCCCCGCGCCGGTTAATGCCTTTTTTATAACATTTGGTTCGTATTCAAATACTGGGATATTTTGATTTGCAACCGCTACGATTGCGGATGAACGCGCCTGACCCAGAATCAATGTTGTTTTTGGGTTTTTATTCACAAATATAATTTCAATACTGCATTCGTCGGGCGAATAAGTTTCACAGATTTTTGTTAGTTCGCGATAAATCGTTACCAATCTTTCCGACATAGGCAGGGTTGTTTTCGGCAAAATTACACCACTGGCGATATATTTACGTGATTGACCGCACGCTTCAACAATCGCCCAACCTGTATGCAAAAGTCCAGGGTCAATCCCCAATATACGTTTTGTCATTTCCTAAAACTTATTTTTCCAACTGCATCATAACCAAAATATTTGTTTATGCGCATGGTAATCTCGTCCGCCATGTATGATAATTGCAATGTATACGCTGGATTTACAGGCCGAATTGTAACATTAAATTTATCATCACGCATTTTTTTGATTGCCACCAAACTGGCCACCGCCGCAATATCAGCACCCATAATTTCGCCCCAGCGTGCCGCCAAATCAGAATCAGATGCCCGCATACCGAACATTTTCAAGAACCCGCCCATAATGCCGGCCATGCTCTGAGGTCGGGCGGCACGTCTTGAAAATTTATCATCATTATTGTGGTTTGACATAACTGTATACCTTTGGCATCAGGATAAACATTTGACCCTGGGCATGCTGGCCCTGGGCAAGTTTATATGCTTCGTCCCCAGAACCAAAGAATATATCTGCGCGAATCCAGCCGCGGATTGCACTGCCGGTATCTTGGGCAATCATAAGGCGGCGGAACGGACGACCATCCGACAGATTGGTATTAATATAAACCGGCAGCCCCAGTGTATACAAATCGTCGTCCATTGCAACACTGCGAATCTTGGACAGTGGCGTGCCCAGTTTACCAATTACATCGGCGGGCTTGGATTCATAAAAATAAACATAACGTGGATTTGCATAAATTACATCACGTGCCAATGTTGGATTTTGTTTCAAATGTGTCCAAACCGCGTCTGCCGAATATCCACCCGCTGGGCGAATACCACGACGACGTAATTCTTCGCCAATGGATTTAAACGGCATATCGTTTACAGCAGCAAAATTTAATTTTACATTTGTGCCATCTTCTAGGCGCAAGACACCAGAGCCTTGAATCTGAATATTTTGGACATCTACAATATTTGCCCAATACAAAACACGACCAATTTTCTTTTCAACAATGTCTTTTTTTGCAACCCCCTTGTATCCACGGCCATCGGTTGGGATTCCCATTAGTGGCTCGTTACACTGGGCTGTTTTTGTGCGACATCCCGGGATAACCGGCGAATAATATCCAGTATATGTTCCACGATCCCCACCATTGTCATTATAAATTTGATATGGCTGGAAATGAGATTCAAACCATGCACGTACCGTTTTCACATCAGCAGATGCAGATGGCAACATACGGCATTTTTCAGCAAATAATTCACGATCTGGCATTACGCGGCCAACATATTGAATTTTTGCACGGCACGAATTACGAAACGCTTGCAGGGCATATCGCACATCATCATCACGCCAGCCCGGCAATTGAGAATACGATACACGCTTGAAATTAGATGGTAAAACAGAATTATCTGTTGTTGACGTTGGGGTTGATAAATCACACGAAGCCAGTGTTAATACAGCAAAAACAACACCAAATGTCTTAAAAAATAAATTTCTCATATTTTATACCCATCCCCCACTTGTAAAATATTTTTATAATGCTATATTATCATAAAAGACAAAGATAAGTCCAGTGTCTTGAACCGCCAGAAAAGGAGAAAATATAATGGCAAAATTCAATATTATATCTCAATTTTTAAAAGATATTTCTTTTGAAAGTCCAAACGTTCCTGAACTGTTTTTCAAACAGGATAACGGCCAGGCCAAACTTGAAATCAATATCGATATTCAGATCAAAGGCGCTGAGAACAATTTGTTCATGGTTGATTTGAATACCAAGGTTCACTCTAAATTGAACGAAGGCGAAAAATCTATTTTCTTGATTGAATCTACATATTCTGGATTGGTTCAAATGGAAGAAGAAAAAGACGAAGAAGCAAAAAAACGTACACTGTTAATCGATGTACCAACATTGTTGTTCCCAGCAGTTCGTGGCTTAATCACACGTTTGACAAGCGAATCTGGATTCCCAACATTTGCAATGCAGCCGGTTGATTTCGCACAATTGTACGAAGAAAGACAATCAAAATAAAAATATAAAAATCCCCCGTTTGGGGGATTTTTATTACTTTTCAAACACTGTATTTAATTGCGTATTTACACGATAAAACGTTGTGCATTTAGACAAGTCTTTTAATCGACGCGCACCAACGTATGTCATGCAGGAACGCAAACCACCCAATATATCCTGTAACAATCGGTCAATCGATGGTTTAAGGGGAACTTCTACAAAGCGGCCTTCGCTGGCGCGATATGATGGCATACCGCAATAGTGTGTTTTCTGGGCATACTCGGACGACATGCCATAGAAAACCTTGAACTGTTTTGTTTCAATCACAAATTCGCCGTTTTCATCAATCTGGGTTGTTTTATATTTCTTAGTTATAATATCACCGGCGGCTTCGGGACACCCTGCAAAAAATCCGCCCATCATCACGAAGTCTGCACCGGCACCAAATGCCTTGGCTACGTCGCCGATATGAACGATGCCCCCATCCGAACAAATCATACCGCCGATACCATGTGCGACATCTGCACACTCAAAAATCGTAGATAATTGCGGACGACCAACACCGGTCATGCGACGGGTGGTACAGGCGCTGCCACTGCCGATGCCACATTTGATTATGTCTGCACCGGATAATATTAAATCTTCGACCAATTCAGCCGTCACAGCATTACCAACCATTAATAAAATATCTGGATATTTTTGGCGCATACGAATAACCAGGTCTTTGACACGTGGAATATATGCGTTTGGCACATCAATACAGACGTTGCGACATTTGTCTGGGAAACGCGTTAATATTTCATCCATTTTGGCAATATCATCGTCGCGCAGTCCCATGGATAAAAACACATATTCTGTGCAATCGTTTTTTGTGATAAATTCAACCAATTCATCCAAAGAATAATGCTTATGCAAGCAACAAAACATTTTGTTTTGCATCATATGCTGTGCAATTTCAAATGTACCAACCGTTGCCATATTAGCCGTAATTACACCAGTCCCAACAATTTTACGTGGACACCATTTAAACTTGTATTCACGTGTCACATCTGTTTCAGAGCGTGAATTGATATAGGAACGCTTGGGCTTAATCAAGACATCCTTGAAATCCAGTTCGATTTGTTCATAAATTTTCATAAAAACTTCCTTTGCTGTTACGATTAATTCTAGGAAACAGTGCCATCAAAATCAAATAAAAAAGGCCGGTAAACACCGGTCTTTTTTATTAATACATTGTCTGTAAAATGTGGCGATTTTTATCCAGACTAGATAACATTTTACCACTGCCACAGGCAACACAGGCAAGTGGGTTATCAACCAAGAACACAGGCAATCCGGTTGCCGCACGAATTGCCGCATCCAAGCCCCGCAACATAGAACCACCACCCGTCATTGCAATACCCAGGTCTGCGATGTCCGCCGATAATTCTGGTGGGGTTAATTCCAGCGCCTGGCGTACGGTATCGACAATTTTGGATACAGTCTGGGCCAGGGCAGATGCAATTTGGGATTCTGTGATAACTGTTTCACGTGGTGTACCAGACAGCAAATCACGCCCCTTAATCTTCATTGTTAATTCGTTGGCTTTATCTTTGGGCATTAATGCCGTACCAATTTTCTTTTTAATTTCTTCGGCCGTGTTTTCACCAATCAACAGATTTTTATTCTTTCTTACAAAATCAATAATATCAATGTCCATCTGGTCGCCAGCGGTACGAACCGCGTTCGAATACACGATACCGCCCAGGGACATAACTGCAACCTCTGTCGTGCCGCCACCAATATCCAAAACCATTGAACCCACAGGCTTTTCCACCGGCAAACCCGCACCAATCGCAGCCGCCGTTGATTCTTCGACAATAAATACCTTGCGTGCGCCAGCGGCATCGGCAGCTTCTTGGATAGCACGACGTTCCACCTGGGTTGCGCATGATGGCACACAAATAATAATCAATGGCGCAGCCAATGGATTTTTATGATGCACCTTGCGGATAAAATATTTAATCATTTCTTCGGCAACTTCAAAGTCTGCGATAACACCATCGCGCAGGGGACGAACCGCAGAAATTGTTCCCGGGGTACGACCAAACATCTGCTTAGCCTCGGTCCCGACGGCCAAGATTTCTTTGCGCCCCAACAGTCTGTTTTCAGCCACCGCAACAACCGATGGTTCGTTTAATACAATCCCACGCCCCTTAACATAAATAAGTGTATTCGCAGTACCTAAGTCAATCGCCATATCTGCGGAAAAGAATTTCATCAGCCAATTGTACATTTTTCGCCCCTAAAAAATATGATTAATATATTTGCACATGTCACTATAAAACGGGGATTAGCAAAAATCAAGGTACACACATAAAAAAAGTTTGACTATTGATTTTATGTGATATTATAAGAGGCATGCGCAAGACAATTAAAAATCATGCAGATTTCGCAATAACCCCCGATGATTTGTCGGGGCTGTCATCGTACTTTATCGTACGGGCAAAATATGCACGCTTTCCAAATGATGCGCGGTATGGGTTGGTCGTTACCAAGCGCACATTTAAACACGCCGTCGATAGAAATCGTGCAAAGCGCCTTCTGCGCGAGTGGATCAGGTTTCATCATGACATGATGTTGCCAAATATGGACTATATATTTGTTGCACGCGCACCGATATTAAAAGCCACCCGCGAAGAAGGCTGTGTTGCAATGCGCAAAGCATTGCACTGGATAAAAAAATCATATAAAAATGGGCAACCTGAAAAATAATCATACATTTATGCAACGCGTTGCAATACGACTGGTGCGATTGTACCAGGTATGCATTTCGCCATTTATTGGCGGACGCGCCGCATGCAGATTTGTCCCAACATGCAGCGAATATACACGCACCGCTATCGAAAAATACGGCGCATTGCGTGGCGCATACATGGGAATAAAACGTATTTGCCGGTGTCGACCAGGTGGCGGGTTTGGATACGACCCTGTGCCGTGATATGCTTGACAATCGGCTACTTTGTGATAGAATTTAAGGATGCGATAAAAAAATATTAAAAGGATTTATAAAATGTCATTTCGTGCAACCGTTGAATCTATGTCTAAAATCATGGACGAGATGGGAATTACCGAATTAAATCTGGAGCGTCAGTTTTTGTTCGGTTTATATCGTAAACATATTCATTTATCAAAGCAACAGGCGGCAACTGTGGCAGTATCTGCACCAAGTGTCGAAACAAAAAAAGTTGGCGCAACATGCGAAGATAAAATTAATGGATGCGCATTAAAATCACCAATGGTCGGTGTTGTATATCTGGCCCCAGAACCGGGCGCAAAACCATTTGTTTCAGTGGGCACACAGGTTAAAGCCGGCGATACAGTTGCATTGGTCGAAGCGATGAAAACATTTAACCCAATCAAATCTGATATTGATGGCGTTGTTAAAGAAATTTTGGTAACCGACGGCGCTGCGGTTGAATTTGACCAACCTTTGATTGTTATTGAATAAAATGTCACAAATAAAAAAAGTTTTAATTGCTAATCGTGGCGAAATCGCACTGCGCATTATTCGCGCATGTCGTGACATGGGAATCCGTACGGTTGCAGTATATTCAACCGCAGATCGCAACGCAATGCATGTCCAGTTAGCAGACGAATCTGTATGTATTGGACCGGCGGCGGTTCGTGATTCTTATTTAAACGAATCTGCTATTTTAACCGCGGCATTGTTAACGAACGCGGATGCAATTCACCCAGGGTACGGTTTTTTATCCGAACGCGCAGACTTTGCCCGCAAGGTTGAACAACACAAAATGATTTGGGTTGGCCCGTCGCCTGATATGATTGAAAAAATGGGTGACAAAGTTAATGCTAAGCGCACAGCAATTGAATGCGGGCTGCCGGTTGTGCCGGGGTCTGATGGGGCGGTAACAAGTTTGGAACACGCCATCGAATGTGCACAAAAAATCGGCTATCCAATTATGTTAAAGGCCGCCGCAGGCGGTGGTGGACGTGGTATGCGCGCCGTTATGAACGAAGCAGACATGAAGGAAGCATATCAGTTAACTAAGAACGAAGCACAATCTGCGTTCGGCGACGATACGCTTTATATGGAAAAATTATTGACACATCCGCGTCATATCGAATTTCAGGTACTGGGCGACCAACACGGCAATGTTGTTATATTTGGCGAACGCGACTGTTCGTTACAGCGCCGTAATCAAAAAGTTATGGAAGAATGCCCAGCCGCAATATTGACCCAGAAACAGCGCGATGACATGATTGAGGTATGCAAATCAGCCGCCAAGAAAATGGGATATACAAATGCGGGAACATTTGAATTTATGTTCGAAGATGGCAAATTCTATTTTCTGGAAATGAACACACGCCTTCAGGTGGAACATCCAGTTACAGAAATGGTATATGGTGTTGATTTGGTACGTGAACAAATTCGTATCGCAGCGGGCGAAAAGTTGGGATATAATCAATCGAACGTTATACCAAATGGCCATGCAATTGAATTTCGTATCAATGCCGAAGACCCAGAAACATTTGTCCCAAATCCGGGCAAAATCACACTTTATGCCCCAGCGGGCGGGATGGGTGTTCGTGTCGACAGTGCAGCATACACCGGTTACACAATTCCTGCGACATATGATTCTATGATTGCAAAATTGATTGTCCATGCACCTAATCGTCCGGCATGTATTATGCGTGCGACACGTGCGTTGGATGAATTTGTAATCGAAGGGGTCAAAACAACAATCCCATTACAACAAAAGTTATTAGCCAACAAGGATGTCAAACAATTAAACTTTGACAATAAATGGTTGGAAAACTTCTTGAAAAAAGAATAAAAAAACGCCGGCAAATGCCGGTGTTTTTGTTAATTTTTTGGCATCGAATAAAAAGGATATTCCATCGCAATAACAAGGGATATTTTTTGGTACGTATTCAATGGGCCACCATGTGCAATTATATGTTTATATTCGGATTCATGCACACCTAAAATATCGCACATATCAATAATTGTATATCCGCGCAGTTTTCGTATATGCTCTATTTCCTGGCCAAACGTCATGACAGCCCCCTTTTTTTGTTTATATAAAATAAAACCACCGCTTGGATAAGGGGTGGTTGGAGGTTAGTACTTTGCACAACAGTATGCTCAGCGATTTATTCAATATATTCATCGCCCTCCAACCACGGGTTGGAGCAATTAACGCCTGCGCAGACGACTGTTGGGCGAGAGTACTAATCTCGCATAACGGGTTCCCCATTACAATTGGTATTATATCCCATAGCATTTAGTGTTTGCAATTAGAAAAAACTCTGTTATAATCGGGAAAGTTTTGGGTGGTTAGCAAAGTTGGTGAGCCGCGTTACGTTGACATCGTAAAGGTCATCGGTTTCACGGACATAACCCCAGAAAAAACAGTTTTGGGTGGTTAGCTCAGTTGGTTAGAGCGTTACGTTGACATCGTAAAGGTCGTTGGTTCGAGTCCAATACCACCCACCAGAATAAAAATTCGGGTTTATCCCGATTTTTTTATTGTGGATTGCGGTGGTAGACGAAGAACCAACAGGGGTTGGTTCGACAACCAGCAAAAGCGAGACGAAAGTATCGCGGTCGGCAATGCCGATTTGCGCCTGTGCGGCCGCCAGGCCAGTCCAATACCACCCACCAGATTTTATAAAAATACCGGCAAATGCCGGTGTTTTTTATTTACCATTTATTGCATTAAATTTCTGTTTGCCAACTGTTACAGTTTTGTTTTCATAAATCGGTGTGGTAATTTTTTCAATTGGGGCGGTCCAATATACCGCACCATCGGTTAAGCGCAATGCATATAATGTCTTGTCTGCACCAGAAACAAAGGCTGTGTTGCCGGCAATGGTAAAATCGGTTGGAACACTAATATTCGTGCACCATACGCGCGCACCCGACGTCGCGTTTATTTTACAAAACGCATCCCCCAGGCCGCCCACATACACATATTTATCACAAACAATTGGTTCGGCAACAATATCCAACATGGATGCGCCACCGGTCATGTTACTGGCCCGATAAATATCGGCAATCCACATTATTTTACGGGTCTTGGGCTCTATTTTTACTAATTCGCCAGTTGTCAGTCCAACATAAATATACTTACCAGCGCACACAGGTTTTATATCAGATGCAACAGAATTATCTGTGGCAAAACCACTGAATACTTTGCGCGTGCCATCCCAAACAACGTTTGATGCATCACGTGTATATGGACAATCAATATCAGATGCCGCATACGCACCGGTTGGCAAATCTGTAATATCTTGGTTTAAAACCGTTATATTAGACGTTGCAAATATCGGGGAACGCGTACCCGGCAAAATAGGGTCATGTTTATCACATGCCCCCAATGCCAATACCGACAAAATACCAACAAGCACACGTTTCATATCCGAACCTTTTATCGCAATGTTGTTGCCGTTCCAACAATTGAAGCCGGCGCATCTTTGTCGTTCAAGATTTTATCCAACCATTTATTTGCAACTTCGCGATTGCCATCAACCAGATATTTTTGCGCAATAGTTAAACAGGCTGTGTAATAAAATGGTGAATTTTTAGTATCCAAATCCGACAGGTATTTTTCAACATCCGCCGCTGTCATATCGTCGCCACGCACCCCAACAACATGCAAACGTGCCAAGTCACGAAAATCACGCGTGTTACCATCGGTCGCCAAACGTTCCAGTTTTGTTACATCACCGTCCAGCAAGTATGCCTGGAACAATGCCAGGTCCGCCGTCGCCCCCGATGCGTCATCTGCAAAATGTGCTAGATTATTCGCATCAACACTGGCCAAGGCTTCTTCGTACATTTCAGCTGTACGCATTTTTTGTGCATTGATATGACGTACGCCAATCTGGAAACCAGTCGCGATAATCATTATAACCAGCGCACCCGCAATTAAATGACGATAGTATTTTTTGATAAACTTTAATGTCTTTTCGTTATTTACATCTTCCCATACTTCACGATACAGGGCATCTTCGGCATATTCTTGACGTGTTTTCTTTTTTGGAGCTACTTTTTGATTTCTTGATAACATTGATGACATTTTATAATTCTCCTGTGCTTGATAATTATCAAATTATGATATACTATAAAAGTTATGAAAAAGCAAATCAAGAACGCTTTGCCGGTACAAACAAATACTTCACTGGTGTCTGCCCGTGGGGTTAGTGATGAATCTGGTTTGGCACAATATATCCAAACAGTACAAAAAATTCCACTGCTTTCCGCCGAAGAAGAATATGAATACGCAACCCAATGGGTTAAAAATCATGACCAGGTCGCGGGGGAAAAATTAGTGGCATCACACCTGCGGATGGTGGTGTCGGTGGCGTATGATTTCAAAAACTATGGTATTCCAGTTGGCGATTTGATTGCCAGTGGTAATATGGGCCTGATGCAGGCGTTGCAAAAATTTGACCCTGAAAAAGGTTTCCGGTTTTCAACATATGCAATGTTCTGGGTGCGGGCAGAAATTTATGAAACAATTCTTAATAACTGGTCTATTGTAAAAATTGGAACATCTGCAAATCAAAAGCGGGTTTTCTTTAACCTGGCACGGGCCAAGCGCGCACTGGGGATTATGGACAATAATCTAAGCGACGACCAAACAAAACAAATTGCAGAATATCTGGATGTGCCTGAAAATGATGTAAAGCGTATGGCAACGCGGGTTGGGGCGCGTGACGTTTCATTAAATGCGCCGGCGCATGTCGGGGACGAAGGCTCGACAGATATATTGTCTAATCTGGCGGACAATCGGGCAACGATTGAAGATTCGCTGGAAAGATTAGAGTTTCGTCGACGTGGATACGAATTGTTGCGCAAGCATCTGGATGCACTACCGGAACGCGACCGTGAAATATTAAAGGCACGCCGCCTGTCTGATCCGGTGGCAACATTGGAATCATGCGCACAAAAGTATGGTATTTCGCGCGAACGTGTTCGACAAATTGAAGAACGCGCATACAATAAATTACGCGATGCGATTTTAAAAGAAAGTCAAGGATAGTAGGGATGGGATTTTATAGCAAGTTTTACACCGCGACAATTGCATTAATATTGTCTGGGACGGTGGCACATGCGATTGATTATAGTGCGGGTAAATTTGATTTTAAATTAACTGGATACGGAACAGGTGGCATTATTCAGCCTGATTTTGAAACACCGCTTTTTATTGGGGACTGGCGCGTGCGGGGTGAAATAGACCTGAACGCAAATGACAATCACAAATTTGGCGCAGTGTATTCTTTGGATGCCGCTGCAACCGATGATGGCAAAGCTTTCCGCGAAGCATTTGGATTCTATCAATTAAAACAAGTTGGCCGGATTGAAGTCGGATTCACAGATTCAATTGCGCGAAAACTGGGGGTTGGATTGCCGGATGTTGGCGGCCTGCGTATAAATGACCGACCAATATTTCATAAAAAAATCGTTCCAGAAGGGCCGGTTATTTCTGATACAACACTGACCACAGGGCGGAGTGCGTTGCGCGTTAATGTTGCAACATCACAAATCAATGGTGCACAATATGGATTATCTTTGTCTGGGATAACAGACGACTATGATTATGCAGTAGATGGCGGATTAAAAATTCGCAAATCCGATGGCAAGGTTAAACGTGCGTTTTCATTGGGCGCATCTTTTATGAATAACCCACACGCATTTAGTACAGACGTATATGCGCCACCAGTTACCGCAGATTCACGTACACAATTAACCGCAGGGATGAATATTCAGTACAACAGCTGGATTTGGGGTACAACCGCACGATTGATTTATGACGACAATCCGACCGGCCCAGTATCAGATGGTATCGTTGCAGGAACTGGGGTCAGCTATGATTTATTTCAATACAGTGTATCTTTGACATATATGTTTTCAGATACAGGTATCTGGAATCGTGATGTAGACGATTTTATGGATCATATGTTAATTGGATCGTTCAGATATAAGTACAGTGCAAATGTCGACGGATGGATTTCAATGGGGATAACGTCAAAAACACCATTTGTGTCCGCTGGTATGCGATTGACGTTCTAAGATTTATGGTTTAATATTCATTTGTCACAACAAAGGAGAAAGTATGAAAAAGTTAGTTTCAGTTTGTGCAATCCTTGCATTAACAGCATGCACAACCGTTAATCCATACACAGGGCAAACCCAGACCGCGAAATCAACATGGGGAACAGCAATTGGTGCAACAACCGGCGCATTAATCGGCAGTCGCAACAGCAGCGAAGGCGCATTAATCGGTGCATTGGCTGGCGCAGCCGTTGGTGGTGGTGTTGGATACTATTTGGATGTCCAGGCCGCAGAATTACGCCAAGAATTAGCATCGACCGGTGTTCAGGTCGTTGAATCAGATGACAGTATTCGTCTGATTATGCCGGGCAATATCACGTTCAAAACAGATTCAGCCGATATTAATTCATCGTTCTATCCAGTATTGAATTCTGTGGCAAAAGTATTGAATAAATACAGCAACTCGACCGTTATGGTATCTGGTCATACAGACAGCACCGGCGCTGCAGATTATAATTTAGCACTATCTAAATCACGTGCACAATCGGTTGCGGCATACCTGCAGGGGCAGGGGGTAAAATCGTCACGCTTTGAAGTAATGGGTATGGGTTCATCTAATCCAATCGCATCAAATAGTGATGCCGCGGGACGCGCACAAAACCGTCGTGTAGAAATAAAAATTATTCCAAATAAATAATTACACAAAAACACCGGCAAATGCCGGTGTTTTTATTTGGATTTCATATATTCAGATTTTCGTTTTTCAGCAGTGATATTTTTTATAACCTTGTAGTTATCTAATATAGCATTTGGTTTGGATGCCAAAACAACAATATCACCGGTCTGGGGCATAACAACGTCATCCATCAAATCAAATGTGCCTTGAAAATCTGTCCCCGATTTATCAGTCGCCCAAAGACGCTTGACGGTTGCGTGTGTGGCTGGGTGTGTGTTTAAGACGTAAACCGTATCAATTTTATAATCATTGGATTCTGAATATAAATTATCTGTGTTATTTGTACGATTTCCACCACACCCCATCAGGCACAGCCCCGCAACAACAGACAATGGTAATTTGTGTAAATACTTTTTCATAACCAACCTCTTTTTTAAAAACGTATCACAAAATCATGCGTTTACAAGATTTTTATAAATATTGATTTATGCAAAATATACTTTATAATTCATGAGATAATAAAAAGGGCATATAAATGGCAAAGAAATACTTAATTACGTCTGCATTACCGTATGTAAATGGCGAATTACACCTGGGGCATTTAATTGGATGCTATTTACCAAGTGATGTTTATGCACGTTTTTGTCGCGCGCGTGGACGTGATGTCTTGTATGTCTGTGGGGCTGATGAACATGGTACGGCCGCCGTTGTTGGTGCCGCCGCCGAGGGTTTGCCCGTTATCGAATACAACAATAAATATTATGAAAAGCATTTGCGGGCGGTTCGTGATTTCAACCTGTCGTTTGATTTGTATGGTCGCACACACACAGAAAAACAGGAAAAGTTAATTCATCAATTATTTGAACGCCTGGACGAACAAGGATTAATCGAAGAACGCGAAACAATTCAGCCATTTTCTGTGGATGACAATATGTTCCTGGCGGATCGTCAGTTGGTTGGAACGTGTCCAAAATGTGGATATGAAAATGCGCGTGGCGATCAATGTGATAAATGCAGTGCAACGTATGAGGCAACAGAACTGATTAACCCACGCAGCGCAATTTCCGGCAGCGACAGAATCGAGGCACGCGCAACAAAACACCTGTTCTTTTTGGCGTCTAAAATTGAAGATAAATGGAAGGATTGGTTATCAACACACGCACCGAAATGGTCTAAAACGGCGGCGGCAATTGCACGTGGCTGGGCGAACGAGGGGTTGCGTGATACATCAATCACCCGCGATTTGCCGTGGGGAATTCCGGTTAACAAACCCGGATATGAAAACAAGGTTTTCTATGTTTGGTTTGATGCCCCGTGGGGATATGTTTCGATATCACAATATGCAAATGAAGACTGGGCATCGTGGTGGAAAAATCCGGATGCGCACTATGCACAATTTATGGGCAAGGATAATATTAAATTCCATTCTGTGTTTTTCCCAGAACAACAGTTGGCGATGAACGATAACTGGAAAACGGTCGATATGTTAAAGGGGATGAATTTCCTGAACTTTGAAGGGGGAAAATTTTCCAAATCGCAAAAGCGTGGAATATTCCTTGATAGTGCAATTTCAGAGGCACCCGCCGATTGCTGGCGGTATGCGCTGATGGCAAGTGCACCAGAAACAGATGATACAGATTTCACAATCGCACGTTTTGCCGATATTGTGAACAAAGACCTGAACGGGATGTTGGGGAACTTTGTATCACGCGTATGCAAATTAACCGCGAAAAATTTTGGTAATAATGTTCCAAGTGCGGGCGCAATGGATTCAAGTTTAGAATCACAGATTAACGAAAAACTGACCGAATTAACCGCAGCACTGGATGCATGTGAATTCCGCGCGGCAATTACGGCGTTACGTGGTCTGTATGCAATTGGAAATGAATATATGACCGTACACGAGCCATGGGCATTGGTAAAAAATGGCGATATGGATGCGGCGGGCGCAGTATTAAACCAATGTTTCCAATTAATTGATTTATATGCACGTGTATCCGCACCGTTTATTCCAACCGCTGCAACAAAAATGCAAAACGTGTTTACAACGACACATGATTTATCATGGCCAACTAAATACGAAAATCGCATTGCCGATGGGACAGAATTCGTTGTGCCGGAAAACCTGTTCAATCGTATTGATGATGAAACGGTTGCACAATTAACCGAAAAATACGCACCAAAGAAAGAAGACAACACAATAAAACCAGTTGTTGCGAAAATAGTTTCTGTTGAAAATCATCCGTCACGCGAAGACCTGCATATTTTGTCGGTAGATTTCGGGGCGGACGCACCGGTACAAATCGTATGTGCCGCGCCAAATGTACGTGCCGGGATGATAAGTGTACTGGCACAGGTTGGGGCACAATTGCCAACAATCAAAAAACCAATCGCCCAGCGTACTGTTGCCGGTGTTGAATCATTTGGCATGATGTGTGGGGCAGCCGAACTGGGGGTTGGCGATGATGATAAAAATATTATTGAATTAGACAATGATGCGATTATCGGTTCGGTGTTTACTAAATAAAAAAAGGTATAAAATGACACAGTTTAAAAATGTAAAAATATACATCAAGACGACACCTGCATCTATGGGGTATTTGACCAAGGCGACCATGCAATGCAATCAATGTCGGCAATCTGCGCAAAAGTTTAACAATCCTTCTTTTGTGCCGGTATGCCAAATTGGGAAAACATGCAAATTGGCAACTTATATTTCAGAGCGTTTGCCAAACGTAGAATATAAAATTTCAGACAACAATGTACCCGAAATTACGATACAAACACATTCTTTGGATGAAATCGAAGCCGCGCAAAAGGTTATGAATCGCGCAATAAAATTGCACACACATCAAATTTACAGAAACTGTAAATAAATGAATAACGAAAAATTACGCGTTGTATTATTGTCATGTTGTGCGCCATGTTCGGCGGGTGCAATTAAACAATTGGTCGATGGCGCAATTGACAATGTCGATGATTTTATCGTTCTGTTTTTTAATCCAAATATTTTTCCAGAATCTGAATACACAAAACGTATGGCCGAACAGATAAAATACTGTGAATCTGTTGGCGCAAAATACGCGGTTCTGGAATACGATCACGATGCATGGCGGGCGGCAGTGCGCGGATTCGAATATTCGCCCGAACGCGGTGCACGTTGTTCACTGTGTTTTGAATATCGTTTCCGGCGGGCGGCACAATTTGCACGCGAAAATGGATACAACGCGATTGCAAGTGTGCTGGGCGTTTCCCGCCACAAAGACCAGACCCAAGTAGACCGTGCCGCACGGGTCGCATGCGACAACGTTGAATATTTACCAATTAAATGGGATGAAAATCTGCGCGTGCAAATAAATCGCGCTTCGGATTTTTATCGCCAAAATTATTGCGGTTGCGAATTTAGTATTCGCAAAGTATAATTTAATTGCAATTTAACAAAGGACAAAATATGTCATCTATTTTTGTTTTCCCCGGCCAGGGTGCACAAAGCGTAGGTATGGGAAAGGAACTTTATGAAAATAATGCAGATGCACGCGCTGTATTTGATGCAATGGATGCAGCATTGGGCGAAAAATTATCAGACATTATATTCAATGGGCCAGCAGAAACACTAACATTGACAGCAAATGTTCAACCGGCAATTATGGCAACGTCAATCGCAATGTTACGCGCGGCGGGTGCAAAATTACCAGAATATGTCGCAGGACACAGTTTGGGGGAATATACCGCGTTGTGTGCGGCGGGCGCACTGTCGGTTGGGGATGCAGCAAAATTATTGCGCGTACGCGGTAATGCAATGCAAAGTGCTGCACCGGCGGGTGCAGGATTAACCGCCGTTATTTTGGGTCTGGATATTGATGCAGTACGCGAAATTTGCGCGGAAACAGACTGTGATGTTGCAAACGATAATAGTCCGGGTCAGGTTGTAATTTCTGGTATGCGCGATGTTGTTGAACAAACAATGCAGGTTGCCAAAGAACGTGGTGCAAAACGTGCAATGCCATTGGCGTTGTCTGTGCCGGTTCATTGTCGCGCACAAATGCCAGCCGCCGATGCAATGCGCGTGGCTTTGGAATCAATTGAACTTAAAGCGCCTGTTGTGCCAATTATCTTGAACAAAACATGTCAACCAACTACGGACGTTAAAGAAATCAAAGAAGCATTAGTATATCAAATGACGCATGGTGTTCGCTGGCGCGAAAGTGTTTTGAATATGGCAGAACTTGGCATCACAGAACAGATTGAGGTGGGCCCTGGCAACGTATTAACGGGCCTGTGTTCACGTATTACAGATAAAATAATCGCAAAGAAATTGGAGATATAGTATGTTTGATTTATCAGGTAAAGTCGCATTAATCACAGGCGCAACCGGTGGAATCGGTGGCGCAATCGCACGTAAAATGAAGGAAGCCGGTGCAACCGTTGTTGTATCGGGGCGCAACACCGCAAAAATGGACGCGGAATTTGGTGACGAATATATTAAAATTCCATGCGATTTGGCGGCCGATGGCGGCGCGGTGGAATTAGTGATGAACACGATTGAAGCAGCGGGCAAAATCGACATTTTAATTAACAATGCAGGTATCACACGCGACACATTATTAATGCGGATGAGTGACGAACAATTTGACGAAGTTATTAATACAAACCTGCGTTCTTGTTTTAAAATGTGCCGTGCTGCAATTATGCCAATGATGAAAAATCGTTTTGGCCGTATTATTAATATGGCATCCATCATCGGCACAATTGGTGGTCCTGGCCAGGCAAACTATGCCGCATCCAAAGGTGGTATGATTGCAATGACAAAATCCATCGCCGCAGAGGTTGCATCACGTGGTATTACCGCAAACGCAATTGCACCGGGATTTATCAAAACACCAATGACCGATGTTTTACCAGAAGAATTAAAGAAAACATATCTGAACCAAATTCCAGCAGGACGCTTTGGTGAACCAGAAGATATTGCAAACGCATGTGTATTCTTGGCATCAAGCGAGGCCGCATATATCAACGGTCAAACATTACATGTAAACGGTGGTATGGGACGATTCTAAGAAATGCAAAATTATGATGTAATCGTTATTGGTGGTGGACATGCCGGGGTCGAGGCCGCGGCTGCATCCGCCCGTCGTGGCGCAAAAACATTGTTGATGACAATGGCGGAAAGCGATTTGGGTGCATTATCGTGTAATCCAAGTATTGGTGGCCCGGGCAAATCACAAATGGTCGCAGAAATGGCGGCACTGGGCGGGGTTATGGGGCGCGCCGCAGACCGCGCAGGCATCCATTGGCGCACACTGAACGCGACACATGGCGCAGCAACCCAGGCATTACGCGCACAAATTGATCGCGATTTATATCATAATGCAATTGTTGATATTTTATCGGAATACAAAAATCTGGAAATCAAATATGAACAGGTCGTCGATTTAGATATTCAAAAAAAGACCGTAAATGGTGCATATGCAGCAAAATCAATCGTTTTAACCACAGGGACATTTTTGCATGGTGTTGTAACACGCGGGGACGAAAAGATTTCATCTGGCCGCCTGCAAGACGATGGTACATACCAGGCAGCTGATAAAAATATTTCTGATATTCTGCGTGCGGCTGGATTTAAAATTCTGCGGCTAAAGACTGGGACACCGGCACGTATTTATCGTGACTCAATCAATTGGGACGTATGCGAAATCCAAGAGCCAGACACACCACATGACTGGTTTGATATGGGCGATGAAAATAATAATTACCACACGGCGTGCTATATCACACATACAAATGAAAAAACACATGAAGTTATTCGCGATAATATAAAAAACGCACCAATGTATAATGGCGACATTGTCGGGACTGGCCCACGATATTGCCCAAGTCTGGAAGACAAGGTTATGCGTTTCCCAGAACACTCATCGCATCATGTATTTTTAGAACCAGAAGGATACAACAGCGATATTATTTATCCAAATGGAATATCAACCAGCTTTGGTCGCGACATTCAGGACATTTGGATTCGTACGATACCAGGCCTTGAAAACGCACGCATTGCGCGATATGGATATGCAATTGAATATGATGCAATTGATGCACGCGCATTAAATGACAAATTACAGAGCAAAGATTTGCCACACATGTTCATGGCAGGACAAATCAATGGTACAAGTGGATATGAAGAAGCCGCTGCCCAGGGACTGGTTGCGGGGGCAAATGCAGCCGCATATGCGTTGGGGATGGACTACCTGGAACTTGATCGAACAAATGCGATGATTGGTGTATTGATTGACGACATAACAACACTGGGGGTTGATGAGCCATATCGTATGTTTACATCACGCGCAGAATATCGATTAAACCTGCGGGCGGATAATGCAATCGCACGATTGGGTAAAACCGGTGTTAAACTGGGGCTGTTATCACAAACACAATACGATAAATTATATAACTTGAAAAAAGATATATTTACAGAAAACGATAAATTTTATGCTGGATACATTGCACGCAATGAACGTGAAATTGCTGCGTATAAACGTGATGCAAACATGAAAATACCGGTTGATTTTAGGTACGATAATTTACCAGGTCTGACAAATGAATTAATTGAAAAACTAAATACTGTGCGACCCGAAAATATTGCAGATTTATCGCGTATACCGGGTATGACACCGGCGGGAATTATGGTTGTGTTGCGTAAAATAAAGGCATAAAATGAAACACAATGAAATTGTGAATAAAATTTTAAGTGGTGATATTTTATCTGAATATAACCATGCCAACGTTATAACACGTAAAAACAATCGTGATTTTTTGCAATTTGACTGCAGCGGATTTATCGCATGGTATATTGGGATAAATGGATATTTGCGGGCACTGGCTGAAATTAGAAACCATCTAAAAAATACTGATTTTTTAAAAATCAATCGCTTTTATTGCCAAGATTTTGAACGATTTTACACCCAGCCAGAAAGTTTGCATTACTGGAAAATCCACAAAGATATTCTTGATATAAACAGCGATGATATTTTAATAATTGTATACGATGATGGCAATGGGCATATGATGATTGTTGATAAAATTATCAGCCGTTGCAACAATAGTATTGAATTAAGAATCGCTGATTCAACACGTTTGCTGCACAAAAATGATACACGCAATCAAAGTGGCATTGGATACGGCGATATAAAATTAACAATTGATGACAATGGCGTTCAATACGACCCACAAAATCCACAGCGCACACCAACATATGTTAATGCGTATATCGCCAGACCAATTAAGTAAAAAACCACTGGAAATTATCATAAATATGGTCTATAGTCGGTTGCGACGCCGGTGTAGCTCAGCTGGTAGAGCATCTCATTCGTAATGAGGGGGTCGTAGGTTCAAGTCCTATCACCGGCACCAGAAATAAAAAAGTAAAAATAATGAAACAGGCAACAATAATTATTATTAGATAATAGTCGCACGCGCTTTGGCGGTGGCTGGGGCGCATATGCGCCTTTTTTTAATAATAAAAAGAACAATATAAATACGGAGTATTTTATGTCATATCCAAAAACCGACCCACGTGCTAATTTCACAGAATTAGAACACGAATTATTAGCGTACTGGCGCGAAAACGATACCTTTCATAAAACATTGGAAAAAACAAAACTGGGGCATCCGTTTAGCTTTTTTGACGGCCCACCATTTGCCAATGGGTTACCACACTGGGGACATTTAGGTGTGTCGGTGGTTAAAGATATGGTTTCCCGTTTTCAAACAATGTCGGGACGCTATGTCAACCGCGAATTAGGGTGGGATTGCCACGGTTTGCCGGCTGAAAACTCGGTCGAAAAAAAGGTTGGTAAATCCGCCAAAGATATTGTTGCCAATGATGGAATTGCTGCATTTTGTGATATGTGTCGCAGCGACGTTATGACATACACGAACGAGTGGAACGCGTTTATCACCCGCATGGGTCGTTGGGTTGATATTGGCGATGGATATGGTTACAAAACAATGAACAAAGACTATATGGAATCAATGTTATGGACATTAAAGTCTTTGTATGAAAAGGGCCTGTTGTATAAAGATTACAGTGTTAATCCATTTGACTGGGTCAATGGCACAGTTGTTTCTAATTCAGAAGCATCCCAAGATTATCGTGAAATCGTTGATGATGCGGTAACGGTTTGGTTTGAATTGGAAAATGGCGATAGAGTCATCGCATGGACAACAACACCATGGACATTGCCCGCGAACAGCGCACTGGCTGTTAATCCGAATATGACATACCTGCGTATGGCGGACAGTGATGGTGCAATTTACATTGTTGCAGAAAGTCGCTTGAAAGCATATGAAAAACAGTTTGCCAACGCAACCGAAGTCGGACGTATTAAAGGTTCTGATTTGGCGGGTATGCATTATACACCACTGTTCCCATATTACGCTGGGCAATCTGAATTATTATTCCAAGTAATCCCAGCAGACTATGTATCTGATTCCGATGGTACGGGTATCGTTCATATCGCACCAGCATACGGGGCAGATGACTTCTGGGCAGCCAAGGCAATCGATGCAAAATTCCCAGTTTTATTAAACGTTGATAATTATGGTAACTTTGATGAAACAGTTACTGATTTTGCAGGTGAAAATATCTTTGCTGCAACACCAAAAATTCTGGAT
The DNA here is from genome assembly GCA_045546155.1 of Candidatus Enterousia sp. Lineage (GTDB taxonomy): Bacteria > Pseudomonadota > Alphaproteobacteria > Rs-D84 > Rs-D84 > Enterousia. The sequence continues at coordinate 52,556 of JAZQCG010000001.1, read as the reverse complement.
TGGTTAAAATCCAATGGACGATTAGTAAAAAAAGAACAATACAAGCACAGCTATCCATTTGGCGACCGCAGCAAAGAAAAATTAATCTATCGCGCGACAGATTCGTGGTATATTGACGTACCAAAAATCAAAGATAAATTAATCGCAAATAACAATATGGTTAATTGGACCAGCGCTGGTGAACGTTTCCGTTCATGGATTGAAAATGCACGACCATGGTCTATTTCCAGAAATCGTTTCTGGGGGATGCCATTACCAATTTGGGAAAAGGATGGCGAATTCAAAGTATTTGGCTCAATCGCAGAAATAGAAGAATTCTTTGGTGTAAAAATCGATGACCTGCATCGTCCAACATTGGATAAATTAACCAAAGACGGTTGGACACGTATCCCAGACGTATTGGATTGCTGGGTTGAATCGGGTTCTATGCCATGGGCTTCGTTGCATTATCCGTTCGAAAACCAAGAACGTTTTGAAGCAACGTTCCCCGCAGACTATATTATCGAAGGTCAAGATCAGACACGTGGTTGGTTCTATGCGTTAATGGTATTGGCAACAGCATTATTCGATAAGCCTGCGTTCCGTGCAGTTTCTGCAAACGGTATGATTGTTGATGAAAACAAGAAAAAGTTTTCAAAGTCATTAAAGAACTTTGTTAACCCAGAACAACAAATTGAACAATATGGTGCGGATGCAATTCGTTTGTTTGTATTAGGCTCAAACTTTATGAAGGCTGAACCTGTGCCAGTTGATAAAGAAGGCAAAGTCTTTGTCGAATCAACAAAAACAATTCAAACACCACTGTGGAACGCATACCACTTCTTTACACTGTATGCAAACGCAGGAAATGTGACAGCACACGAAATTGTAAATCCTACAAATGCGTTGGATAAATATATCTTGGCGGAATTAAACGTCTTGATTGATGTTGTGAAAAACGCATTGACCGAATACAAACCAGATGTTGCAATCAAAGAATTTGTTCGTTTCTTGGATATTCTGAACAACTGGTACATCCGTCGTGGACGCGCACGTTTCTGGGACGAAGCACAGGATGCATTTGATACACTATACACGGTTTTAATCACACTGTGCCGTACACTTGCACCATTTGCACCATTTGTTTCAGAATATATATATCGCAATTTAACAGGCGAGGAATCTGTGCATCTAACAGATTTCCCAACCGCAGCTGCGTTTGATAAAAAAATCGTTGATGATATGCGGCGCGTTCAATCGGTTGTATCAACTGGTAAACAATTACGCGAACAATATAAATTACGCAATCGTTTACCGTTGGCAAATATGACAATTGCTGGTACTGATCTAAGCGCATACGCAGATATTATCCGCGAAGAACTAAATGTAAAAACAATCCAATTTGTAGAAAATATTGGTGACGTAGCGGACAGTTTTATATACCTGATTACACCAAAAATTGGTGCGCGTTTGGGTGGCGCATTAAAAGAAATTATCCCAGCAGTTAAACGTGGCGACTATGAATTTAATGGCGATAAACTGATTGCGGCGGGTCATGAATTAAATGCGGATGAATTTGAAAATCGCTTAACCGTCAAAAATGATGTGACCGGCGCAGCATTACCAGATAACACAGCCGTTGTTGTTCTGGATACAAATGTGACCGCTGATTTAGTGGCCGAAGGTTTGGCAAACGATGCATTGCGTTTCATCCAAGACACACGCAAAGCAGCAGGACTGGATGTTTCCGACCGTATTGTATTGACATACAGTGGCGATCCAGCAATCGTTAATGCAATCGAACAACATCAAAAACGCATCATGCGTGAAGCATTGATTACACAAATGGTTGCGGGCGACGGCGAATATTCAACAGAAATCGAGGGTTATAACCTGAATATTTCTGTTAAAAAAGCATAAAGGATTAATATATGAAATATCCATATTTGTTTTGCAGTAATATCGGGGTAAATTGCCCCGATAAGTTGCCGGATGGACGCTGCAAACGAACAAGAAAACTGGACACTGTTGAAAGATGCGATGATTCTATTGTTGTAGAGGACAAGAATATGGGATTTTTAATTAAATACCTGTATCATATTCGCAGCTATGCGCCACGCGTTATTTCAACCACCGCGCAACCAATGGAAACATATCCAAATGATTTATATTGCACACAGATTGAACAGCACTGTCCACACCAAACGCCGGGCGGAAAATGCAAGTTGCACGAAAATATAAGATGTGCAGCAAAATGTCCAAACGAATTGCCTTTAACACCTGATATGGAACTGATTGTACGTTTGTTGCAATTTGTTCATCGCGATAAAGATAAACAAAAATAAATGAAACTGACCCCGCAAAGATATTTTGAATTAGTGCCACAGACTGTTGATATGACAATCCGGTCGGAATTGTATCACACCAATGAATTTAACTTTGCGGTGGCGGTTATTTTATCTGCCCAGGCGACAGATAAAAAAGTAAACGAAGTTACACCTGAATTATTTCGCGTCGCACCAACGCCAGCTAAAATGTTGGCATTGGGTATCGATGGGTTAAAAGAACATATACGCGTTATTTCCTTCTTTAATAACAAAGCAAAAAACATTATTGCGTTGGCTGAAAAATTAGTTGCTGAAAATATGGTAGATGTTTTTCCAGAAAAATATCATAACCGTGATGCGTTAATGCAATTGCCTGGAATTGGTCAAAAAACTGCAAACGTTGTATGCAATGTTTTATGGGGCGCACCAAATATCGGCGTCGATACGCATGTTTTCCGCAATGCGCATCGATATGGTTGGGTGGACGCATCCGACAACACCCCAGAAAAAGTCGAAGCAAAATTACTTAAAAAGATTCCAAAAAAATATCATCCAATTGTAAATCATGTAATGGTTTTACATGGTCGATATATATGCAAGGCGTTACGTCCAAATTGTGAAAAATGCCCAGTTGCAAAATGGTGTAAATATAGTGGTTAGTGTAAGTGGATAGCGGTTAGTGGTTGTGTGCGGCGGTTGCCACACATCATAGTGTTTCTACTCTCTACTTGCACTAACCACTAAAAAATCCCCCAAACGAGGGATTTTTATTATTTACGCAGACCTAATTTCTTAATCAGTTCTTCGTATTCAGCAACATCATTTTTCTTGATGTATGCCAACAATTTTTTACGACGATTAACCATCAACAACAAACCACGTTTCGAGTGTTTGTCTTTGTGATTAGCCTTCATGTGTTCTGTCAAATTGCGAATACGCAATGTAAGACCAGCAACCTGGGCCGCCACAGAACCACCATTGTCATGTTCTGTCGTTTTGAAATTTGCCACTACTTCGGCAATTTGTTCTTTTGTAACGGACATTGTATTTTTCCTTTGTTTTAAATTGTTCTTTTTGGGCGCAATACGCCATCTGCAACCGTACCAATTCCAATGAACACGTCATCCGAATATACACGGCGCAAACCTGATGCACCCGCCGTCGCGACAAAGCCGCCATTTTTATAAAAATTAGCCGCCGTGCCGTCAAGATTCACAACCGGAATGTCCCCCAGTCCTGAATCAATTGGTTCCAAGTATTTCTTGAAATCGCCACCATTATTAACCAGATTTTCTAAAAAATCAAGTTTTACTGCATTTTTTATAGTAAAACCATTGGTTTGTGTCCGTCGTATCATATCAACCGTCGCGATTGTGTCGCACATTTTGGCAATATCACGGGCAATAGAACGTACATATGTGCCACGACTGCATACCACGCGAAAATGCCATGAATCATTGCGTACCCCCAGAAATTCTAGTTCAAAAATTTCTATTTGGCGGGCCGGTATTTCAATATCTTGGCCACGACGCGCGGCATCATATGCACGCACACCATCGACATGTACCGCAGAATAGAGTGGGGGCGTCTGCATAATTTTACCAATCAATTTTGGCAATACTGATTCAACCATTTCAACCGTTGGAACAATATTATTGCGCGCGGTTTCATGTCCTGTTATGTCCAGTGTATCGGTTTCAAATCCAAATACACATGAAAACAAATATTCTTTTTTATTGGAATTTATATCTTCGATAAATGGAATCATTTTTGTAGCATTACCAATCGCAATCGGTAATACCCCCGATGCCATTGGGTCCAATGTACCGATATGCCCGAATTTTTTAGTATCGAACATACGCGCAATGCGACCGCCCGCCGTACGGGAAAACAGCCCAGATTCTTTGTCCAAGATTATAAATCCATCCGCCATATTATTCCCCAAATAAATTTAACTGAGACCGGGCAGGTGATTCAACGCGCATCGGCGCCATGTTTATTGTTTTAGGCTGAATATTTTCAACAGGTTTTGTTGGTGTTTCAATTGCTGTATGTGATTCCAGTGACGATAAAACACTTTCTGCACGCGCAACAACAGATGCCGGCATCCCCGCCATACGCGCCACATGTATACCATATGATCGATTTGCAACACCGGGTACAATTTTATGCATAAACACAATTTCATTATTATGTTCACGCACATCAATTGTTAAACACGATACATTATCCATTTTGATAGATGTTAATTCGTGATAATGTGTCGCAAACAGTGTTCGTGGTTTTAAGTTATTTAAAAATTCAAGTACAGCCTGGGCAATTGCCATACCGTCGTATGTGGCCGTTCCACGTCCAATTTCATCAAATATGATAAAAGATTTATCTGTGGCACGATTTAAAATGTTTGCTGTTTCCGCCATTTCAACCATAAAGGTTGACTGTCCCGCCGCCAAGTTATCAGATGCACCAACGCGACTGAACAACTGGTCACAGATTCCGATTGTTGCACGTGTCGCTGGAACAAAAGACCCCAGATGCGCCAACACTACAATAATCGCATTTTGTCGCAGATATGTTGATTTACCCGCCATGTTTGGCCCAGTCAATAATGCAATTGCACGCGCATTTAAATTACAATCATTTTTAACAAAATTATCCCCACGTGCACGCAATACACTTTCAATTACTGGGTGACGACCACCAACAACATCATATGCACAATCATTTGTTACATTTGGACATGTCCAGTCATATAAATCTGCAACATAAGCAAGTGAACACCAAACGTCTGCATCTGCAAGCAAATCAGCCGTCGACAACAAGTCATCAGCAATTTTACGTATTTCTTCGATTAATGAAGTGATTATTTGTGCCTCTATCCCGGCGGATTTTTCCGCCGCACTGCGAACATCGTTATCCAAATCAATCAATCGCGCCGTTGTAAAACGCATATTGCCCGCCATTGTTTGACGATGGATAAATCCTGTTTCTGGATTTAACATTGCTTCGGCACGTGATGATGGAACTTCTATAAAATATCCCAAGATATTGTTATATTTTATCTTTAATGTGTTAATCCCAGTTTTAGACACATATTCAGACTGTAAGGCGGCAATAGTTTCTTTGGCACCGTTGGCAAGGCTGCGCATATTATCCAACGCCGCATCAAAACCATCACGAATAACATTGCCATCACGGAAAAATGTAGGCAATTCATCAGCCAAAGCATTATGTAATTTTAAACACAATTCATCATGTGTGTTTATTGCCATAAAACGTGAACGTAATTGTGCGTCCAGACGATTTGAAAAAACCTGGGCAGCGGGCAATGATGAAATAAATTCAGAAATATTTCGCATATCACGCGGTGTGCCACGCCCAGACAACAGACGCGACAAACAACGTCCAACATCTGGTACAGATGATAATATTTTCTGCAAACTCAACATAACATCTGAATTTGTAATCAAGTGCGCAATATGTCCCTGGCGCGTGCGAATTTCATCTACATCCGCCGATAAAGCACGTAAATATGAACGCAACTTGCGCGCGCCGGCGGCGGTCTTGGTATTATCCAAGACATCAATCAAACATGCGCCACCATCATTAATCGGTGCATCTATTTCCAGACTTTTCCAGGTGGCAGAATCAATTAATAATTGCGCACCCGACTTAAACTGATGCGGGGCACGAAAAGTTATCGTGGCATCACGCTGGGTATTAAACAAATATCCCGCCAACAAACATATTGCGTTATCTATGTTTGTTGAAATTGCATCCATACGAACCACACCACCAAATACACGTGAAACAATCTGGTCAATATCTGTGCGATGATATAATTTTTCAAATACAGCGGTTGTTTTGAAAATATCACGTATTTGCATTACTTTGTCATTTTCAGCCGAAAATGCAGGATATATAACCTCAGCCGGGTTCAGGCGAACCAAGTCATCAATAATATCAGATGTTTTTCCAATAAAAAATTCACCAGTTGAAATATCACAACCCGCAATATCAAATTCACCGCCCCCCAGTGGCATAATCGATACTAAAAAATTAGAATTTTTCGGCGTTAATAAATTTTCATCCGTTAATGTGCCAGGGGTTAATACACGTACAACTTTGCGCTCTATAAATTTATGACCGCGTGCTTTGGCTTCGGCTGGGGTTTCCATTTGTTCAACCAGGGCTACCGAAAAACCACTGCGCACCAGGCGACCAAAATAATTATCCGCCGCGTGCCATGGAATACCACACATTGGAATACTTTCCCCATCACCATCCGTACCACGTGCGGTTAACACCAGCCCCAAGGCAGAACTAATAATTTTTGCATCTTCAAAAAATGATTCATAAAAATCCCCCAGACGAAACATTAATAATGCGTCTGGATTTTCCGCCTTCATATCAACATACTGTTGCATAACAGGGGTTAATTTGCTTTTTTCCGCCACAATAAATTCCGTTTAATAAAATTGATTATTGATTTGATACTTTTAGTGTTTCGATTTTTAATTCAGCTTCTTTTAATAACTGTTCACAGTATGCTTTTAATTTAACACCCTGTTCGTATGCTGCAACAGAATCCGCCAATGGCAATTCGCCAGATTCCATTTTTTTTACTAATTCCATTAATTGTTTATAAGCTTCTTCAAATGTTGGTTTATTTTCGTCCATAATATACCCCCGTAAATTTACAGGCAAATGGTACAAAAACATTATTAAATTTGCAAATAAAAATCCGGCATTTGCCGGATTTTTTATTATTCAGCAACAACCGTTTCTGGGGTTGGCGCTGGTGCTTCTGGGGCTGGTTCGGCAACTGTTTCAACAACAGGCTGCGCAACACTCATTTCAGCCAACAGTTTATCCAAACGTTCAACCGTTTCACCATCACCCAACGCTGCACCGATTGTACGTGCAGATTCCAAATCAGAACGCGCTGCATCCATATTTCCCAGATTTACATTTAATGCAGCAGATTTTTCAAAATAATCCATTGCACGTGATGATAAACCTTCGCGTTCTTCACGTGTTGGTGCGCCCTGAATCTGTTCCGAGATTACACGAACCGCAGATGAATAATCATCAATTGCACCCGCATAGTTCCCGGTTGCGGTATATGCTTCGGCGCGTTCTGCGTAAACAGTTGGATTTACAACACCTTCTGGGCGTGCCAATGAATTTGTATAATCAGCAATCGCACCTTCCCAGTTTTTTAACCACAAATTCAACTGGCCACGTTTTGCATACAAATCACGCAACGACAAAACAGGTGTTGGATGCGTTGTATTTGCAGCCATCGCGTTATTAATATCATTTAATGCAGAACTATAATCTTCTAGACGGGTGTTCAATAATGCACGATCGTAATACGCAACTGCGTTACGCGCATCTTTTTCCAAGGCCGCATCGAAATCAGCCATCGCATTGCGATAATCACCAGACTGCATATATGCTTCACCACGCAAGATATATGTGTCAATTGATGCAGCACCACTGTCAATTGCAGTTGTCAAATCCGCCAATGCTTCGTCAATATTACCAGCCAACAATTTTGTTTTACCATTTTCAAAGTAATCGTTTGCCTGTAACAATTGTTCTTCACTAATCTGTGTTCCAGATGGTGAATAAATTGCATCGTGACTGCGACCCAAGATATAAAATGTTGCCGCAATAAAGAACAAAATAATAAACCAATAAACATAAATCGACAAAGACCATGGATTTGAACAGATCTTTTTCGCAACTGGTTTAACCGCTGGCTTAACCTTAGATTCCTGGGCTTTTTTTGTAGTTTTTGTGTTTTTAAGTGGTGTTTTTTTCATAAAAATCTCCCTTCCGTTTAATGGAATATTAGAGAGTTTTTATCATTTCGTCAATTGTTTTCTGTGAAATCTTTTTAATTTGTCCAGGAATTAAATTTTCTATGTCGATTTTTCCGTATTTTATACGATGTAATTTTACAACCGGACAACCACACGCACGCATAACAATTCGGATTTCGTTCTTTTTCCCTTCTGTTATTTCAATACGCAAAACGTTTGGTTCTGTTTCCGTGATTTTCATTGGTGCATAACGAATACCATCAACCGTTATTCCACGTCGTGCCATATCCAGTTTTTTTGTATCCCCAGAAACAGTCGCAATATAAACACGCGGAATTTTTGATGACGGTAATGTCAGGCGGCGCGCCAAATCACCATCATTTGTTAATAATAGCAACCCAGTTGTTTTATAATCTAATCGCCCGACATATTTTAAATTCTTGTACTTTTCTGGCAAAACATCATAAATTGTTTTGCGTGCATGCGGGTCGTGCGCGGTTGTCATTGTGTTTATAGGTTTATAGAAGGCGTATAATTCTGTGGTTAATTTATTTTCTATCTTTTTACCGTTAACCGTCACAACATCATTGTCATTTACAAAGTTAACAGGGCTGTCTATTACCGTTCCATTAATCGCAACAGCGCCATCGGCGATTAATCTTTCCGCCCCGCGGCGTGAAGCAACACCGTTATCTGATAAAAATTTTGCAATTCGTACCGTCATTTTTATTTTATAATTTTTGCCAGCGCAACAATCGCTGCTGTTTCAGCCCGCAATATCGTTTTCCCCAAACTTACCCCACGCGCGCCCGCCGCATCCAATGCGTTAAATTCTTCGTCTGAAAAGCCGCCTTCGGGGCCAACTAGGATTTTTGTCGTATTAAAATCAGTCGATGTTTCCGCACCATATGCCGCACGTTCGTCTGCAAAAACAATGTCTGATAAATCCAGGTCTGAAAATTTTATAGGTTCTAGAATTTCAGGCACTGAATTACGATTTGATTGTTCGGCGGCCTCGGTCGCTATTTTGCGCATACGATCCCAATTTATATGATGCGCAACTGTGCGCGCAGTTATAATGGGCACAAAACGCGCGACCCCCATCTGGGTCGCCATATTTATCAGGTCGTCTGTATGCTTAATCGGTGCAAACATTAACGTAATATTATTTGACGGGTCAATGTGCGATGTCTTAGCGCCAACAATTAAATTTTTATCATCATCCGAAACGGTCGCACTGTATTCATCACCACCACCAAATACCAAACAACTGCGCGTACGCATAACACGCGTTAAATAATGCAGCGTTTCACGCGACAATGGTATTTTAATACCGCCACTTATATCATTACCAACAAAGATTCTTGGAATATTTTTCATAAAATCACATTTTCCATATTTATCCGATTGCTTTTTTCTGATATAATCATAACACAATGGCCAAGAAGTTCAACTTTTTATCAGCATCCGGCAAAGGCAAAGGCCTGGGGATTTTTAAATCGGGTTCGTACAAAGAACACGAAAAGACCCCAATGGCGCAAATATTTTGGCGAATTCGTTGGGGATGTGGTATTTGGATTGCGTGCGCATTGGCATTTGCAACAACATTTGTTATTGAACACATTTGGCGATATGGGTGGAGTCCTGCTACATCCGTATGGACAAAAACATATTTTATGAACCTGGTAACCAGTGGGGGGCTATCTGCGATTGCAGAATTGCCGGCCTGGGTTTGGCGGTGCGTTTTCAGAACAGATATGGCATGTATGGTGCCATTGTTACCAATTATCGCGTACTATTTTCTGTCGGATGGTACATTTACCGATGAATTTAACCCACACGGCAAGGATAAGTTCGATGAAAAATCATCCAACAAAGCAACCGCCGCAGATATTAAAAAGATGGCCCAAAACTGGAAAAACAAAGAAGGGTTGTTTAATGGTTTTATGATGGTATTAGGATACTTTAAAAACAAAGGAAAAAGTGTCCCTTTGATGTTCGATGAAGCATTATCTGCACTGTTGGTTGCGCCCCCGGGAACTGGTAAAACCGCAGGTGTTGTTATTCCAACTATCTTAGAGTGCGATACCGTTTCAATGATTATTAACGACCCAAAACCAGAACTAAAACAAAATACAAGTGCATATCGCGCAACAGTTGGTCCGGTATTTATCATGAACTGGGCGGGGCAAGATGACCCAGCACGCGGTATTTATTATCCGTCATGGAATCCGCTATCGCCCGAACATGTGCCGTTTAACCAAGAACAACGCGATTTGTATATTGATTCAATTTGCAATACGTTGATTCCAGACCGTTCGGGCTCGTCTGCCGACCCGCACTGGACAATAACTGGGCGCGCGGCGTTAACCGGGTTTGTACAATATATCGTGTCCAAGGTTGAACGTGCCAAGGCCGATGATTATTTCTATGCCCGTATGACAAATGGCACATTTAATGCCGAAGATGCAGCTGTGCTGTCTGATTATTATTTATCAATGATGACCGACCCAAACGCATATGCCGCACACGCAATGTTGCAACGTGGCGAATTAAACGCAATGAATTATGTTCATGTTGGAACATGGGCAAATATCCCAGACGCATGGCGCGGTAAAGAAGCATCATTTCCGATGATTCTGGATTGGCTTACCGCCAGTCAGATTGAAATTGCACGTCAAATGGATGAACGCAGAAAAGCCGGCGACCAAATGGTTATGATGGCCGACCCATTAAAAGAATTATTCCAAGATGCTGTTGAAGAAGCACGTCAATACGCATACGCACACCGTGCAGTGCAAGAATTAACACAACTAGCAAACACCCCAGACAAGGAACGTGGTTCTATTATGTCAACAGCGTTGTCGGGATTAACCATTTTCCGTAATGCTGCGGTACGAAATCGTACATCACATTCAGATTTTCATTTTTCAGACCTGCGCGGAATTGTAGACCCACGTGATGGAAAAATGAAACCAGTTACGGTGTACCTGTCTATTAATATGGTTGATGCCCAGGCATTAAATCCAATTACAGCAATATTTATTGAATTAATGTCAAACTTCTTGCTAGCAAACGCCCCAGGCGGCAATCACCAAGGTCAAGAATTAGGACCATATCCAGTATTATTTGTACTGGACGAAATGCCCAAGATGCAAAAAATGCAGGCTGTTATTCAGGGGCCAGACCTGGGGCGTGGACAAAAAATTTCATACCTGTTAATCGGGCAGGATTTAAACCAGATTGCCGAAAAATACGGACACGAAGCCGCAGACACTATTATTTCAACCACTGCTGCTAAAATTATTTTACGCCAGAATGACCCGAATACAGCCGACCGTTTTTCTAAAATGATGGGCATGAAAATGAAGAAGGAAAAGGGTGCAGACGACAAAGAAGTTACCAAGGAATCATTGCTTTATACCCCAATGGATATTATGAAATTACCAGAAGGAAAACAGCTGGTTATTATTCAGGGACACTATAATCGTCCGATTGAAGCCGACCAAGAAAGATGGTTTAAAAATACATCCAAGGTCGAAAAAGAACTTTATAACAAAATCCAAATGGGCGAAGCGCCACCGTTGCCAGAATTCTTGGTGGCATCGCATCATCGTGCACTGGGGTACACGGGTACACCACGAATTTATTATCCTGCAACCAAGGAAATAAAAATATTATCATAGTGATAAGTGGTTAGTGCTTGTATGCAACGAATAGATACAAACACTGTTCACTAACCACTTGCACTACACACTAAAAATCCCGCAAACATGCGGGACGTTTTTATTTATCACGTATTTTTGCATTACATTTCTTTTCAACAGATTGAATCACAGAATCCTGGATTTTTAACAAATCTGTATCAGACATGTTTTCACGTGGCTCAACAGTGATTGTAAACGCAATTGATTTTTTACCATCCCCCATATCAAACGCATCAAATACAATAACGTCTGATATACGTGCGTCTGCTGCAAACGCCGCACCTGTTAAATTTTCAGATGGCGTATCCATATCTACAATAAATGCAAAATCACGTGTAATTGGCTGAAATTCAGATGGTGTAATATTCTTGCCAACACGTTTTTTCGGCATATTGTTTATATCATCAACAATCGCAATTACAACGTTTGTCTTGATACGTAACTGTTTCGCAATTGATGGATGTAATTCACCAAATTCTGCCAATATGCGTTTGCCCTGGACGATTTTTCCATATCTGTATGGATGCGCCCAGTGTGGCACATCATCGGTGGATATGGTAAATTTCTGGCCGTTTAACATTGATATAATATCATTTTTTACATCGTATATATCAACGTCACGTGTGCGTGATTGCCAATGCTTTGGCCCGTTACGCCCCGTACGAACAATACACAGTGACGTATGTTGCATACCCGGCATATCGCCATCAAACACAGTCCCCAGTTCAAACAGATTTAAATCTGCGAAGCCGCGCTTTTCATTATTAGATACCGTTTGCAGTAAACCACCTAATAAATTATTACGTGCTGTATCCATATCGGTTGTAATTGGATTAGCAATCTTTACAATCGGTTTATCTGATAATAATTGTTCAACAACACTGTTACCAAACGCATACGAACAACATTCATTTAAACCACGTGATGCCAGATGACGTTTTAAATATAATTCGTGATTATATTTTTTTTCAACATCCCCAATCGTATGCGTGGCAGATAATGCCAATTTTTCATAACCATATATACGCAGTAAATCCGCCACGATTGTTTCGGGGATTTGAACATCAACACGACGTGTTGGTGGTGTAACCAACCATGTATCCCCCTGGATTTCCAGCGTATAGCCCAATTTTTCTAAAATATCACGTTGGATATTTTCATCCATATCTGCGCCTGTCTTTTTCGCAAAGATATTTGGATTATATTTAATTTGTACGTTTGGTGTTTTATCCGAACCCGCAACATATGCCGTTGTGATTTTACCACCACACACGTCCATTATTATCTCAGCAGCACGCATTGCAGCCGCGCCAGTTATCGTTGGATCAATCCCGCGTTCATATCGATATGACGCATCGGTTGACATACCGATTCTTTTCGCAGATTTACGAACAGATACCGGATCAAAATACGCAGATTCCAAGATAATATTTTTTGTATCGTTTGTAGTTGATGCACGTGCACCGCCAATAACACCCGCCAATGCCAAAATTCCCATATCATCGGCAATAACCATATCACGGTCCGTTAATTCGTGTTCAGAACCGAACAAATCAGTAAACTTTTCGCCAGATTCCGCCATACGTACAACAATATCGCCGTGAATTTGGTCTGCATCAAAGCAATGCATAGGCTGGGCCATGTCATAACAAATATAGTTTGTTGCATCGATTGCTGCATTTTTTGGATTAATGCCAATTGCACGCATGCGTGATGCAATTTTATCAGTGCTGGGGGCGATTTTTACACCACTGATTTCAATCAGTTTATATGTCGCACATTTATCTGTTTTAATAACTGCGCGACGATTGCCAGCAACCTGTTTAAATTCTGTGTCACATGGCGCGATATATTTACCAGCATTGGACGCTGACAAATCACGCGCAATACCACGAACCGACAAATAATCTGGACGATTTGGGGTAATACCTGCATCAAATACTGTTTTTGTATCCAATACAGGCGAACCAATTTTTGTATTTTCATCCAGTTCAATAATACCACTGTGATCGTCACCAATGCCCAGTTCTTTGGCACTGCACATCATACCGTTGGACACCACACCACGTAATTTACCAGATGTTATTTCATGTCCATCAATAACACATCCCGGCACCGCCAGCGCAGAAACCAATCCCACACGTGCATTTGGCGCGCCACAGACAACCTGGCGCAATGTGCCCGTTCCATCATCAACCATAAGCACATGCAAATGGTCACTGTTTTCATGTGGTTTGCATTCAACAATACGCGCCGCAATTGGGGCAATCGGGGTTATTAAATCTTCAACCTCTAGACCAATACGCGTCAATTCATCTGCGATTTGTTCGGGCGATAAATCCGTATCCAGATATTCTTTTAACCAATCATATGTCCATTTCATTTTTTTACCCCTACATTAAAATCCAGCACTTTTTAACCATCTGACATCATTGCCACGAAAATCACGCAAATCTGGCAAATCATATTTTAACATCGCTAGGCGATCCCAACCAAAGCCGAACGCAAATCCCTGATATTCATCTGGGTTAATACCGCAATTACGCAGAACGTTTGAATGAACCATGCCCGCACCCATAATTTCCAGCCAACGGCCGTTTTTCCACTTCATATCAACCTCTATTGATGGGTCTGTGAACGGGAAATAAGATGGGCGAATACGCAATTCAACATCATCCATTTCAAAGAAGCGTTTTAAAAATGCACGAATATCGCCAATTAAATCCGACATTGTAATGTTTTTATTAACATACAGCCCTTCGATTTGTCCGAACATCGGTGCGTGTGTTGCATCCATTTCCTTTCTGTATGTTGCACCAATACCAAACATTTTGATAGGCGCGCCAGTACGCTCCATTGTGCGAATTTGAATCGCAGATGTCTGGGTACGCATTACATTACCATTATACAAGAAAAACGTATCCTGCATATCGCGTGCCGGATGATAGTCCGGCGTATTTAACGCGGTAAAGTTATGCCAATCATCTTCGACCTCTGGCCCGGTGTGGGGTGTGTAACCAAACGATTCCAGAATTTCTGAAATTTCAATTAAACTTTGTGTCATTGGATGAAGTGTGCCACGATTTTCAGGCGCTGCATTTAAAGACACATCCAATTTTTGTTTCTTTAAACCCGCCATCAATACTGCATTTTCAATTTCAGTTTGGCGTGTTTTAAATAATTCGCGCAGTGTTTGATTTTCCAGATTTAATGCCACGCGCGCATCATTATCCATATTTTTCATTTCTTTTAAACGCGCGGTCATCGTGCCATTTTTACCAAACACAGATGTGTATAACGCAGATAATTCATCCAGTGTATTTATGTTTTTTATTTGCTCTTGCATAATCTTTACCTTAAAAATTCTATTTAATACTAATAAAGGTCGTCAATTGACGACCTTTATATTACAAAACAAATACCCCGCCGACAAGGGATTATTTAGATTCCCCGGCGCTAAATCGTTTTGCTGTATCAACCAATTTAACAAAGTTTGCATCGCCTGCATATGCCATTTCGGCCAAAACCTTGCGGTCCAGAGCGATACCAGCCTTTTTCAAGCCGTTCATAAATTGGCTGTATGTCATACCGTTTTGACGTACCGCAGCATTAATACGGACAATCCACAAACCACGAAATTCGCGTTTTTTCACACGACGATCGCGATATGCATACTGACCCGCTTTTTCTGTTTTTTCACGTGCAGCACGATATGTTGAATGATGACGGCCCAAGTAACCCTTGGCACGCGCCAAAATCTTGTTATGTTTCTGTTTTACGGTTGTTCCACGTTTAACTCTTGCCATAATGTAACCCCCTTATTATTTCAAACCATACGGGGCCAAGATTTTAGCCTGACCAACCATGTTTTCGTTCAAATACTGTGGTTTAGAACCTGCATTGTTTGCACGTGCAGATTTTTTACGCAGCAATTTTTTATGGGCGTTACGGGCAACGCGGATTTTACCGGTCGCGGTCATAGACGCACGCTTTTTCAAGTATGACTTTGTCTTTAATTTTGGCATTTTCTATCCTTTTATTTTTAGGTGTTTTTATGGTCTGGTGGCAATGCCTGCCACTTTGACTGATGTGTATTTTGGCATATTTTATGGAAAAATCAAGTTTTTATTGAATATCGGATTTTTTACGTATAAAGTATCCGTGATGAACCAGAACAAACTATCTTCCAGGGTATATACGATTATAAAATCTGCGGCCACAGCCGCGGTTTTACCGATTTTGTTTATATATATCATGATTGCAAAGCCCGATTATGCGATTTTGAACGGTTTGGCGCATATTGTGTTGCCGGTTGCAAACGCAGTGGGGGATTTAGTTACATGGCCAATTCGCGCGGTTGGAAATTCAGTGGATGGAATCCGTGAATTATCCAATTTACGTGCTGAAAACGAAGAATTACAGGCGCGACTGGATGCGGCATTGGCTAATAAATATGCATGCGATATGGCAATTGCTGAAAATAAGAAGTTAAATAACGAGCTTAATATGGTATCAGCCCAGCCATACAAAACAACTATTGCAGATGTTATATATAATAACAGCGCATTTCATAATTCTACATTTATGATTAACCGTGGCAGTGACAGTGGTATTAAGCGTGGCAACGTGGTTGTATCGATGGATAACAAAATGGCCGGAATTGTTATTGATGCAGGTGGTAATTTTTCCCGTGTACGCGCGATAACGGATTCTGATTCTAATATTGCTGTACGTATTGCAGGAACGGGTGTATATGGATTTTTAAAGGGTAATGGTACAAATAAACCGTCTATTGGATTTTTTAGCGACCCACAATTCCAACCATCGGACGGTCTTTATGTTATGACAAGCAACATTAGCGGTGTTTTGCCAAACGGTATCATGGTCGGAGAAATAATTAATGAAACAGATGTAAAAACCGTTACCCCACGTGAATTATCACGGGTTATGGTTTTACAATTTGATGCAATAGGCGAATATAAATAAATGGAAGCAAGGATTATTCATTTTTTACGCAAAGCGACACCATGGTTGGCGGCGATAATCCTGTGGCGATTATCTGTTCCATTTTGGAATCCCGCCGGAATTTTAGCGCTAATCCCAATCTTTTATTGTTCTTTTGTGCGACCAATACCTTATTTTACACCATTTGCGATATTGTTATGTTTTTTAATTGACTATAAATTTGAAACATTGGTGTTCTGGACAATGTTTTATTGTTTATTTTATGCAATTAACGGATTTCAAACTTTTTTCGATTTAACCAAGATTGATAAAAATGCAATTCATGTGTTTATTTTGTTTTTTAGTATTGGGATGACGATATTATTATTGGGGCATTTTGGATTTTTTAATCTGTTAAAAACATTATGGATAATCATTTGGGCAAGTGTACTTTATTTCCCAATCACACAAACAATCAAAAGGGTGTATAAATGATAGATAAAGAAGTTGCACGCCTTTTTGATAGACGCAGCGCACTGTTTTTAACAGGGGGCGCAATATTAACATCTGTGCTGGTTATACGCATGTTACAGATGCAATTATTTGATTATCGTGATTACACAAAAAAAAGCCAAAACAATTCATATCGTATGCAACTGGATATGGCGGTGCGCGGTCAAATTTTATCATCAAATGGTAATCCTATTTCACGCGATGCACCGATTTATCGCATTTATATTATTCCCGAAGAATCTGATAATGTCGATTTATTGGTAGATACAGTTGCCCGTGATTTAGGACTGAGGGATAAGGCAATAAAAAGCATAAAAAAGAAAATTAATAAACAGCCCAGATTTCAACCTGTGTTGGTAAGTGAAAATGCAAAATGGGAAAATCTTGCAAAAATACAGGCCAAGAATTTACCAGGATTACATGTAGAAAGCGGGTATGGACGTGTTTATGAAATGGGACCGGCCGGTGCACAGGTTTTTGGATATGTTGGCGCACCAAGTAAATCTGTGCCAAACGCACCATTTTTTACAAAAGGTGTTACAGGTCTTGAAAAAAGATATGATGATATTTTATCTGGGACACCTGGACAAACAGTAATGATTACAAATGCTGTTGGGCGGGTCACAGGCGAAGATAAAACACAATTTATTCCATCAATCCCAGGCGGCGATATAAAAACAACAATTGATGATAATATCCAGCGCAAATTATATGATGCACTTACCCAACATCGCGCCGGTTGCGGTGTTGCAATGGAAATAGCATCAGGTAATGTTTTAGCAATGGTTTCAACCCCCAGCTTTGATCCAAATATGTTCCGTGCAGTCGATGGGGATGAATATATAAGTACACTGCGTAATGATTTTGCTAAACCATTTATGAACAAAGCTATCGAAGGGTTATATCCACCAGGCTCGACCTTTAAAATTGTTGTAGCATTAGCGGGTTTGGAATCAGGTGCAATTAATCCAAAGGAAAAAATATATTGTCCAGGGCATTGGGATTATGGCGACAGAAGATACCACTGTTGGGAAGATGAAGGACATGGTAAAGTCGACCTTTATGGTGCGTTAAAACATTCATGCGATACTTATTTTTATCAGATGGCATTACGCATCGGTATTGATGCAATAAAATCTATGGCATTACGCCTTGGGTTTACAGAAACATTTATGGATGACGTATTGGCACGCGAAATGCCGGGTGTTATGCCAGACCGTAAATGGAAGGAAAGATATATTGGTGTTAAATGGGTTCATGGGGATACTATTATTTCAGGTATCGGACAAGGGTTTATTTTAGCAAATTGCCTGCAATTGGCAACTATGATGGCACGTGTGGCATCTAATCGCGTTGTTGTACCACAAATTATTAATGATGGTCATGGCCCAAAATTTTCACCACTGCGGTTAAAAGATAAAAATATAAAACATGTATTAAAGGGACTGGAACAGGTATTACAGCGTGGCGGTACAGCCAGCGGTAGTGCCGTTAATGTAAACGGTATGAAAATGGGTGGAAAAACCGGTACATCCCAGGTACGCAGTATTTCAAAAAAAGAACGTGAAAGCGGTGTATTAACAAATGAACAATTAAAATGGTCTATGCGAAATCATGGATTATTTGTTGGGTATGCGCCACTGGATAATCCAAAATACGTTGTATGTGTTGTGACGGAACATTCTGGCTCAAGCAGTCCCGCGGCACGAACAGCTGCAACAGTGATGCGTGAATTATTAAAAAGGATTTAATTTTATGGCAAAACAGACCCGTGTTTCAAATGCATCTATGATGAGTTTTTCTGAAAAACTGGCACGTTTTTCATGGGGTTTGTTTGTACCAATGTGTATTGTTTTAGCATTATCAATTGTTGTTCTGTATTCGGCCGGTGGTGGGGCATGGCGGCCATTTGCTTTGTCACAACTATTTAAGATTATTGTTGGTTTTTGTGTTTTCTTTTTTGTTGCATTTACAAATATAAAAATATGGATTAAGTCTGCGTATGGAATTTATGCAATCGCATTAATAATGATTATTCTTGTAACCTTTGTCGGTCACACTGGGATGGGCGCACAACGTTGGTTAAATCTGGGATTTTTTCATATCCAACCATCAGAATTAATAAAAATCGCCCTTGTATTAGCGTTGGCGCGATATTTTGCATGGATGAATTCGGTGGAGTTGGGGCAATTTAAAAATTACCTAATACCGGGATTAATGCTGCTTGTGCCATTTGGATTAATTGTTGCACAACCGGATTTAGGAACAGCATTATCCCTGGGGATGATTACAGTTGGGGTATTTTATATCGTTGGCGCAAATAAAAAATGGTTTGTTATCGCGGCAATCCTAGGGCTTATGGCAGCACCTGTGATTTGGTATGGCGGATTACATGATTATCAGCGCGGACGTATAATAACCTTTCTTAATCCAGACGGCGATGTCCAAGGGGCAGGTTATCAAATTAACCAGGCAAAAATTGCGTTTGGTTCGGGTGGTATGCTGGGCAAAGGATATATGTCTGGGACACAATCCCAACAATCGTTTTTACCAGAAAAACATACTGATTTTATATTCACTATGCTGGGCGAAGAATTTGGTTTTGTTGGTGCATTTGGATTATTATTAATATATTCTTGGATTATTATCGTATTGTTTTGGGCGGCAAAAACATGCCGCAACAGATTTGGACAATTAATCTGCTTTGGTTTTATGTTGAACTTTTTTATTTATTATTTTATAAATATCGCAATGGTTTTAGGGTTAATGCCAACCGTTGGGGTTCCGTTGCCGTTAATGTCTTTTGGTGGCAGCAGCTTGCTTTCCCTGATGTTTGGTTTTGGTTTGGCCCAAAACGCACATATTCATAAAGACCAACAATTATCGGCAAGGGGGAGCTAAGTAATATGAAACTGCTTATCGTGGAATCACCATCAAAAGCAAAAACAATTGAAAAATACCTGGGGGCCGGGTGGCGCGTTATTGCGTCTGTTGGTCATGTACGTGATTTAGTTCCAGAAAACGGCAGTGTTGATACAGAAAATAACTTTAAAATGCGCTGGCAAATTATGCCAGGTAAAGAGAAACAAATAAAACTTATCACAGATGAACTAAAAAAAGCCGATGCTGTATATCTGGCAAGCGACCCGGACCGCGAAGGTGAAGCCATCGCATGGCATTTATTAGACATATTAAAAGCAAAAAAACTATTAACAGACAAGCCTGTATATCGTGTTGCTTTCCATGAAATTACAAAAAAAGCAGTTCAGGCAGCAATTGAAAATCCACGCGAAATTGATAAAAACTTGGTTGATGCGTATTTGGTACGTCGCGCATTGGATTATTTAATCGGTTTTGGTATTTCACCGTTATTGTGGCGGAGAAACCTGGGGAAATCTGCGGGACGTGTGCAATCTGTGGCGGTAAAACTGGTCGTTGATCGTGAAAAAGAAATCGAAGATTTTAAGCCTGTGGAATATTGGTCGTTGGAATCTGTGTGCAAGGTTCAAAATGCAGAATTCAGAGCAAACTTGAATAAATTTGATGGACAAAAAATTGAAAAAATGACCATCGAAAATCAAGATATGGTAAATAATATCATTGATAAAATTGGTAAGCCTGAAATATCTGCAACGGTTATTGATATTGAAAAGAAAAAGACCCAGCGTAAGCCAACTGCACCATTTACAACATCAACCCTGCAACAGGAAGCGGCGCGTAAATTATATTTTGCATCAAAGCGCACAATGAGTGCGGCACAAAAACTGTATGAACAAGGATTAATTACATATATGCGTACAGACGCAACAAATTTAAACGCAGATGCTGTTAATGAAATTCGTAAATATATTGCAAATACATATGGTGAAAATTTTGTACCAAGCGCACCAAATGTTTATGCAACAAAATCTAAAAATGCCCAAGAAGCACACGAAGCAATTCGTCCAACACACTTTGAAGAACCCGCCAAGGGGCTAAGTGGGGACGAAGCAAAATTATATGATTTGATTTGGAAACGTACAATTGCGTGCCAAATGAAAAATGCTGAATTTGATTCAGTCGCCGCAGACATTGAAACAG
Organism: Candidatus Enterousia sp.; assembly: GCA_045546155.1. Classification (GTDB taxonomy): domain Bacteria; phylum Pseudomonadota; class Alphaproteobacteria; order Rs-D84; family Rs-D84; genus Enterousia. The sequence goes on along the minus strand of JAZQCG010000001.1, from coordinate 31,175 downwards.
AAAATAAAGTTGCTGTGTTTCATGCAGTTGGTTCAACACGTACATTTGACGGATTTATGAAGGTTTATACCGAAGACAAAGATGACGATGATGAAAAGAAGGAATCAAAATTACCGGTATTAAATGTTGGTGATATTATTTCAATTACTGAAATTGTCCCAGAACAACATTTTACCCAAGCACCACCACGATATACCGAAGCATCACTGGTTAAAAAGTTAGAAGAACTGGGGATTGGACGTCCATCTACGTACGCTACAATTATGTCAACGATTGTTGATCGTGCATATGTTGAACAAGATAAACAACGTCGTTTTCATCCAACAAGTGGCGGTTGGGTTATTGCATCATACCTGAATAAATATTTTACAGATTTAGTCGATGTAAACTTTACTGCAAAAACAGAAGATACATTGGACGATGTTTCAAATGGAAAAACTAAAAAATTAACCGCATTGGAAAACTTCTGGAAACCAACCAATGAAATGATAGAAGGTGCGCGTGGTATCAAAACATCTGATATTATTGATGAAATTAATGAATTTATGCACAAACATTTGTTTGCAGAATCAGGCGACACATGTCCAGATTGTGGTAAAAAATTAGGTATTAAATTATCTAAATTTGGGCCGTTTATCGGGTGTGAAAATTACCCAAATTGTAAATATACAAAACAATTAAATAAAAATGACAAACCAGTGGACACCAACGAATCCAGCGTACAGCGCAATATTTCAGATGCAGTTGAATTGGGTGATGGTATTGAATTTCGTGTTGGAAAATTTGGACCATATGTAACAGACGGTGCAAAAAATGTAGCAGCAAAACAATATACATCGGAAACGATTACACTGGAAATTGCACGTGAATTATTAACAAATGCTGGTAAAAAATCAGAACCAATTAAAATCGGCGAAAATCCAGAAACTAAAAAGATGATATTCTTTTATCCAACGGGACGTTATGGACCATATATTTCATCAAATCGTGTTAATGTATCGGTCAAAGAAATGCCGGATCTGGATACAGCAATCAAACTTATTAACAATAAAAGTAAAAAGAATTAATGGCAAATTTTGGGCGCAATTTTACAGATGAAATACGTGAACGGTTATCAATCGTTGATGTTGTTTCACGGCGTGTACCATTAACAAAAAAAGGATTAAATTATTGGGGTTGTTGTCCGTTTCACAATGAAAAAACCCCCAGTTTTTCTGTAAACGAAGACAAAGGATTTTATCACTGTTTTGGTTGTGGTAAACATGGTGATATTTTTTCTTTTGTTATGGAAACAGATCATTTGGATTTTATGGCTGCAATGCAAGAATTAGCAAACATGGCCGGCCTTAAAATGCCAGAACGCAACCCAAGACCTGCTGAAATTGTTAACCGTGAAAATTCTTATTTTAAAATTTGCGATGCAGCCGCAAGTGCATATCAAGAAAAATTATTCACAGACGAAGGGGCGCAAGCCCTGGAATACGTGCGTAGACGTGGATTTAGCGATGATATGATAAAAAAATATCGTATTGGATATGCGCCCAAGAAAAATTTTATTGCCAATAAATTTGCAAATGAAAAACAAGAAAATTTAATCGCAACTGGATTGTGTCGTCGTGGTGAATTTGGATTATATGATTTCTTTCGTGATAAATTAATGTTTCCTATATTTAATCCACGCGGTCAGATTGTTGCTTTTTCGGGACGGTCACTGGATGGTTCAGAACCAAAATACATAAACACAAGTGATACAGATATTTTTCACAAAAGAAAGACTGTGTTTGGTTTAAATTTTGCACGTGATGCTATTTATCGCGCAAATCGCAGTATTGTAGTCGAAGGGCAAATTGATGCAATAAAAATGCAAGAAAATGGTTTTCCAGAAACGGTTGCACCATTGGGCACAGCATTAACCGAAGATCATATTGCAATATTATGTAAATCTAATCGTAATATCACTTTTTGCTTTGATGGTGATAATGCAGGTCAAAAGGCTGCTGTGCGTGCATGCGGTATTGTGATGCCTTTTTTGCGTGATAATTCAGATGTAAAATTTGCGTTCGTTACTGGTGGCAAAGACCCAGATGAAATATTAAAAACCGGTGGCATTGATGCAATGAAAAAGATTATTGATGATGCCATGCCATTGGTTGATTTCTTGTGGCAAACTGCAAATACAAACTTTGTTGTATCAACACCTGGTGGACGTGTTCAGGCTGAAAAATTTTTGAAATCTGAAATAGATAAAATCACAGACAATGATTTAAAATCAGAGATAAGTAAAGAATACGAAAAGCGTAAATTCGAAACATGGCGGAAATGGAAACGTGACGTAAACAAACCATTAATAAAGTTACCTGATATTGATAAAATCACACAAACTACACTGGTTTATATTGTGAACACTTATCCAGAAATCGTTGAACGTTATGGCGAATTTTTATCAACACTGAATATTGATTTTGATGGGGCGGCGGCTGATTTAGATTTAAGCCTGGGGGATGCAGAAAAATATATTGTGTCACTTAAACTGCAACGTTATCTGGATAAATTAAACATTCAAAAGAAGGAATTAACCGCACAATTATTGGCCGGCGATGAATCCGTACGTGATGAATTAAATCAAATAGATGAAGCCCTGGCAAAAGCACGTGAAAAAATAGAAAAGTTGATTTCTTTGTAGTGAATCGATTCTTGAATTTGACATAATTAAATTTTGTGTTATATTATGTTTTATGAAGAATATTTTATCGCGTGCGGAATTTTGTTATTGGTTGGATAATAATTTCGTATGGTCGCCATTTTTTAAAATTACAAATCTGTGCAATTACTGTTGTGCACATTGTTGTGAACGCAGTGGTCCAAACGCGGAACCGACATTTATTCCAATTGCCGATGTGCGTGCAATCGCCGAAGATTTTAGATACACAAAAAATAAAATGCCTATTGCTGTTATTAGTGGTGGCGAACCAATGATGGCTTATAAATACGCACCGTATTATATTCCAAATATTATGAAGACATTGACACGGGCCGGATTTACAATTGAATTAAAAACTAATGCAGGTTGGACATTAACTGAAAATGCATCGGTTATTTTTAATGACCTGGAATCTTATTTTTATAAAAATCCAAATGCATATTTTTCTTATCATTTGTCACTGGATAAATTTCATCCACAATCCGCCACAACAACTATTGAATTTTTGAAATGGTTTTATAACAACGATAAATTGTCCCGACGCGCTAATGTGCATATATTTTATGATTCACCAGATTTTTTAACTGATACATTTGTACAACTGGCAGAAAAATATAAAATTATGTTAGACTTGAAAAACAAGCCTAAAAATGAGTTTGCTAAGATTGATGCAAACCTGTTCTGTGGTAAAGAAAAATATATTGTTATAGAACCATATCATGGAATTGATAATCTTGGACGTGCTTTTGATAATAAAATCGCAACAAAACAAAGTTCTTTTATAAAATCTTTTTCAAAACCAGGAGACGTACATACAATTACATTTGATAGTAATGGTGATTGCTATTTTGATTGCGCAAGTGAACGCGTTAAAACCCCATACAGAAATGCGCGCGGAAAAATTAAACCAATTGAACAATTAAAGAAAGAACTTTTTAACCTGTTATACGATAGGTATCTAGCAGAAGAAATGATAAAATAAATTTCCCGGCTTTTTTAAACATTTTTATCAAAAAGGCCGGTATTTTTTAACAATTAAAATAATGAAAAATTATTTTTAAATGCTTCAAATGCCACTTCACGAATTTCGGCGGTTGAAAGACCCGCCATTTTCAAAAACTGAATTTGATCCGAATTTTGTCGATAAATAGATGCAGAATGTTCCGCAGATTTTGGTTCTGATTTTATAAATTGTGCCGGTAAAAATTCAATTTTTGCCGTATTATCAGCAATCGCGGTAAATCCAATATCTGATATGCAATCAATATAATTTTCAGAAATTATAGCATTGCCAGTTAATTTTGAATATGTGTTTTCGTGGGCTATTAATTTTGTATGAACCAAAATACCGGTATTTTCGCACAGATGTTCGGCATTAATATTCAATTCCAACCGGTCATAGTTTTCAACAAAAACGTGTCCGCGTAATTCAGAATTTTTCCCGGTGTTTTTGATAAAAATATTCAAAAAGGCCGGCTTTTTATTTTTTATATCAAGTGATAAAAACACCGGTTGATTTTCAACATTAATATCAATATTTAATTCTTTTTTATCAAAAATTTCGCCGACATATATAATATGTACTGGTAAATTATGTTTTTTATCAATTTGACCGGCTTTTATCGTCGACAGGTCCGGACAATATTCGCCATCGCGGTAAACGATTGTTTCCGCTGGAAAGGTTTTTATGTTGAATTCATTCCACATGTATGACATATTATTCGCATTATAAAGGATTTAGATATGGGATTCAATTGTGGAATTGTCGGATTGCCGAACGTTGGTAAATCAACACTGTTTAATGCATTAACACAAAGTGCGGCGGCGGATGCCCAGAACTATCCGTTCTGTACAATCGAGCCAAATACAGGTCGCGTTGTTGTGCCAGACGCCACATTGCATGAATTGGCGCGTGTCGCTGGATCACAAAAAATTATTCCGACACAATTGGAAATCGTTGATATTGCAGGCCTGGTTAAGGGTGCATCAGCCGGCGAAGGGTTGGGTAATAAATTCTTGGGCAATATTTTATCAACAGATGCGATTATTCACGTTGTTCGTTGCTTTGAAAATGATGACATTGTTCATGTTAATGGAAAAATCGACCCGTTGGGCGATATTGAAACAATTGAAACAGAATTAATGCTGGCGGATATGGAAAGCCTGGAAAAACAGATTAAAAACCTGGAAAAAAAGGCACGTGGACTGGATAAAGATGCCGCAAAATTATTGGCGGATGCAAATGCAATAAAAACAAACCTTGAAAAATCAATTCCGGCACGTGATGGTGATATTGATGCCGCACCATTTAATTTATTAACCGCAAAGCCGGTTATCTATGTTTGCAACGTTGAAGAAGCGGCCGCAGCAACCGGCAACAAATATTCCGATATGGTTCGTGAAAAATTTGGTGCGGTTGCCGATGTTTTGGTTATATCGTCAAAGATTGAAATGGAAATTTCACAAATTGTAGATGTGGATGAAAGAAAAATGTTCCTGGACGATTTAGGGTTGACTGAATCCGGCCTGGACCAGGTTATTAAGACCGGGTATAAAACATTGGGCCTGCAAACATATTACACAATCGGGCCAAAGGAAGCACATGCATGGACCATCACGGTTGGTATGACCGCGCCCCAGGCGGCTGGAAAAATCCACACCGATTTTGAAAAGGGCTTTATCCGTGCCGAGGTTATTTCGCCCGCAGATTATATTGCCCTCGGTGGCGAGGTTGCTGTAAAAGAAGCGGGTAAAATGCGCCTGGTCGGGCGTGATTATGTCATGCAAAACGGCGATATTTGCCATTTCTTGTTTAATAATTAAGTGGTTAGTGATTAGTGGTTAGTGGTTGGTGGTTGGTGGTTGGTGGTTAGTGAAAACACCGGCAAATGCCGGTGTTTTTGTTTTAGAATCTGTATTTTTTTCGATGAATAATTTCCCTGATACTTATATCAGAATCTGCTTCTTGGATTTCAACGATATAACGTTTTGCGCGTAAAAGATATAAAGCAACCTGTTTATGTACAATATTTTGTAACGTCAGCAGTGTTAGCCCATTTATTTCATAATTTGGATGCAATCTGAAAAATTGTTCTAATTCATGTAAAATCGCCCGCAGTTCATAATCATCGTTCATATCCAAAGCCCTTTTGGTTGAAAATAAAAACCATCTGTAAAAAACAGATGGGGCTGGACGTTAACAACTATCATAGCAATAGCGTCACTTATTCAATATATTAAGCGACCATCCAACCCCAGAATTTTGAGTTTGGATTTTTTGTCTGTTCGGACAGCTATGCGGGTTGTTAAGCCCCATCACGGTAACCACCGTAACAGTGTTAATTATATAATAAAATTTACTAAAATCTATATAAAAAAGTTTATTTGTCTGTATCTTAAGCAGGCTTTTATAGCATGTGAATTCATGAAAAATTATATCGTAAATGTTAGAGTTATTCAATTATTAATAAATTTTTGTCATTCCCGCGCAGGCGGGAATAGGGTCTTGAAAATCTTTGTGTATATTTATTAGTATGTTATCTATGAAAGATTATAATTTTTGGGTATATATTTTATTTGATGAACGTGCCAAGGCAACATATATCGGCGTTACCAACAATTTGGAACGGCGTATGTATGAACACAAAATGGGACTGGATGATGGATATACCAAAGAAAACAATATTCATAAACTGGGATACTTTGAAAGATATCAGTATATCAATAATGCAATTGCACGAGAAAAGCAGCTAAAAAAATGGAATCGTTCTTGGAAATACAGACTAATTGAAACAATGAATCCAGATTGGATTGATTTAGCAGATGAATTAGAAAAGAATATAGCGTATTGGAAAAACAAAGAAATTAAATAGCCCCTATTCCCGCCTGCGCGGGAATGACAAAAGTACGAGAATAAATCTAAGGCCTGCGCCGGGATGACGAGAGTGTGTAGGGTTCGCACGGTGATGACGGGGGTGGGGGTTAGGGGGATAGATACCGAGGGCAGGCTAGGCTAATAAAAAAACCCACCAATTGGCGGGGATTTTTATTAGGTCTTAATTCGAACTTAATCTTATTTTCTTTTGAAACCCTGTTTCGCTTTGAACTTAGGATTATCTGGATCGATTAAGATTACCTGCTTGCCACGACGGATCTGTTTTACATTACCGCGTTTCTTCCAAGCCTTTAATGAACTTAAAAATTTCATGTCTTAATCCTTTGGTACGGGGGTCATTATAAACACTTTTTGTGAAAAATCAAATAATAATATTATTTTTTGTTGTTTTTGTAGGGCCTGTTGAAACTGTTGAAAACGGTTGTTCACTTTTTATCAACCGTTTTTTAACAATTATTTCCAGAATTTCTGCGGTGTTTGGTTAAGTTTGTTAAAAAATCCCCCTGTTAAATTAACAGTTAATAATTAAGCTGTTTTCAACACAATTAACAATTTTTTTAGATTTGTTTTTATGCTTGTTGAAAATTGTTGAAATTGTTATAATTCAATTACATAAGGGACAAGAGAGATGAAACAGCAGGTTTTAAAGGCTTTGGCGAATCCATCGCGCATATTTTATGTGCCGTATTCGTTGGCTGTATTAAATTTTGCGGTTCAATTCATCATTTTTATTGTTATTTTCGTTGCAGATTTGTTGATAAATGGCACAAATGCACAGGCAAGTCCGTTGTTCTTTTTGATTTCGGTTATAATTGTGCATTCTATTTTAGCGATTTATTCCAAGCGTGATCCACAACTGGGGCAAATTATTTCAGCGAAATTTCAATTATTAAAGAAGAGAGTTCCAAACAAATTGGCGGCATAGGTTAAAAATGGATAAGTTTTTTGAATATTTTGCAGGCGGTGAATTTGCAGTTACTACGACTATTATAGTAATGGTGGCTGTGTTTGTATTTTTAGGCCTGATGATGTATGTGCCGGCATTAACAAAACGCATATTCCCAAAGTTTGGATATGCAAAGTATGCAAACTATTTGCCATTTAAAACAGTTTTTTCAGATAATTCAATTGAATTAACGGATGGGACACTGGTTCGTGCATATCGTGTTCAAGGTGTTCAGACCAGTATGCAAGATGATAAAACAAAGGAAAAATTCCTGGATTTGCGGACGCAATTATTTAATCAAATTCGTGATCCAAATGTGACATTGCGGTTTTATACGGTGCGTGATGCAATGGATGAAAATACAAATTATGAATTTGACCAACCAACACTGCAACGTATTTATGATAAATGGAAAAGTCAAGGTTTACGTATATTTTTAAACAATTATTATATTGTTATATCGGTTGCAGGTGGCGACGCGCGGGCACGACTAAATCAATATGGTAATTATATTGAATCAATACTGGCGGCGTATAAACCGACGGTTTTGAAAAATAATACGCCTGATAATATGGCGCGATTCTTTGGTCGAATTTTATCCCCAATCAGTAAGCCACAGCCAAAGACATGCAATAATAATATATCAAACCTGGTGACGGTTGATGATGTTGAATTTTTGCGTGATGGCGTTATTAGATATATAAGTGGTGGTACACAATCATTTGCGGTGGCAATGTCGTTTAAGATTTCGCCGGACTATCTGGACGAAGAATTTTATGACACAATTTCAACTATTCAGACGGAAATGATTTGTATGAACGGGTTTGGAATTATGGGCGCATCAGATGTTGAGGCAACAATGCGCCAACGTCGTTCAACCGCAGATGAAAAAGTTCAAAAATCAACCGAAGAACAGATTTATGCAGTTGAATCTGCGATGGATGAAAATATTTCTGGTAACCAGACACTGGTTGATTATTATCCTATGTTCTTGATTTTCGGGGCAACAAAGGAAGAGTTACAAAAATATGTCGCAGAATTTAAGAAAATATCTGCTTCGTTTGGTATTTCGCCAGTCGTAGAAACATTTGCAGCCAAGGTTGCATGGTTTTCACAAATCCCAGGATTTGACGTATTTCCACGCAGTTTTAAATTGTTATCACGTACGGCGGCAATCAGCATCCCAATGTCCAGTACACCACGCGGTGTTGCAAATTCAGACTGGGGGCCGGGGCCATTGGTTATTTTCCCAACCGCCCAGGGTACACCATATCAATTTCAATTCCATGTATCAGACAAGCCGGCGGCGGTGGGACATACACTTACAATTGGGCCGACCGGTGGTGGTAAAACAACTTTGTTCTCGTTCTTAATCGCGCAAAGTTTAAGATTTCCAAAGTTAAAGGCCTTCTTCTTTGACCGTAACAAAGGGGCCGAGATATTTACATTAGCGGTTGGTGGAAAATATATCACCATGCAGGGTAAAGAAAAAAATTCAGACCCGATGGCAAATACATTTCAAACACATTTAAATCCACTTAAAATGCCGGATAGTGCGGCAAATCGTGCGTTTTTACGTCGCTGGTTTTCAATTATAACCGATCAGAACGATGCAAAATCAATGGATGAAATTGCGCGTGCGGTTTCGGTGAACTTTGATTATTTGGGGGATAATGACCGGTTGTTAACCAACCTGTGGGAAAGTTGCTTTTCGTCATCTGGGAATATGCGTCCGGCGTTGAAAAAGTGGGTTGATCCGTTGCAGTATGGTTTTATGTTTAATGAAAAAGAAGATACTTTGGATTTGCAAGCGCGACTGACTACGTTCGATTTTACAGAAATCTTGCAAGACGAGATGTTGTCGCCTGCGGTTATTTCGTATATATTACACCGTATTAATAACACAACTGTTTCTGGTGGAAATCCGTCATTAATTATGATTGACGAAACAGCACCGATGTTGGAAAACAAAATGTTCCGCGATAACTTTATTGCCGGTCTGCAAGAAGGACGTAAAAATCGCCAGGCATATATGGCGGCGTTCCAGCGTGCAAATGTTCTGGATAAACTAGGGATTGGTGACGTTGTTCGTGGCCAGGCACAGACTGTGTTATTCTTCCGTAATCCGGCGGCGGATGCACGTGATTATGAACATTGGAATTTAAATCCGTTGGAAATGGCATTTATCCAAGGAAAAGCATATCCAAATCTGAAACGTGCAGTATTGCTGTCACGGCCGGTTAATGGTGAGTCTGTGATTCTAAATACAGAATTGGGCGGATTGGGGAATATGTTGCGGTTATTTGAATCGGGACGTTCGTCTGTTCTTTTGGCCGAAGAATTATATAAAATGTATGGAAATAATTTTGTAAATGAATACCTGAAAAAGCAAGGGGCGGCTGAATAGTGCAGGTGGGTAAGTTATTTAGCTTTGTTATTAGTGTTCTTTGTTGTGGCGGCGCAATCGCTGATGATTGTGTGTCGTATAAATTAACCCCAAAAATTACAATAGTTAATCCAGACTGGACCAAGGAAGTTGTTCAACCGCTGGAACAAATGGATTTGTGGCACGGTAATGTTATTGCGACAATGGTTGATAATTATGATATTGTGGCTGATATAACTTCGATAGAAGATGGTTTTTGTGTTGGTATTAAACAAGTTGATGCAGAAATTGGATATTCAAACTTTTTAGTTCAGGTTGATATTCGTCATGTGCCAAATACGTGTTCATATGATGCAGTGTTGGCACATGAAGACCAACATATTCGTGAATATTTGTCTGTGATTGATGATTATAAAATAGATTTACATAATGCTTTGTATAGTGCTGCGGATTCTGTGATGCCTGTTTTTGTAAGAGATTCATCAGATATAGATATGTCGATAACAGAACTGAATAATAAAATTCAATCATATCCAGAATTAATATTAGTTAAACAAAAAATTAAGGCCGATGAAGAGATTCGCAATAAACGTATTGATAAAAAAGATACGGGTGCGGCATTAAAAAAATGTTTTAATTAAATATAGTATTTTTGTTGCTTTTCTAATGTTTTTACGGCTATGATAACAATATATTCTTTTGTAGTTAAAACGAAAAGGATTATTGATGAAAGGAATTATTTTAGCCGGGGGCAGTGGCACACGTCTTTATCCATTAACTAAGACAACATCCAAACAATTATTGCCGGTTTATGATAAACCAATGATTTATTATCCGTTATCAACGTTAATGCATTTTGGTATCAAAGATATTCTTATTATATCAACACCAGTTGACACACCGAATATCGAAAAGTTATTTGGTGATGGGTCTAAGATTGGATTAAATATTCAATATGCAGTTCAACCAGAACCAAGGGGAATCGCCCAAGCGTTTACAATTGGGGCGGATTTTATTGGAACTGATGATGTGTGCCTTATCTTGGGGGATAATATATTCTATATGGGTGGGCAATTCCCAATGTTTGAGGCCGAGGTTAAAAAGAACACTGGAAAATGCGCAACTATATTTGCGTATCATGTTCCTGATCCGGAAAGATTTGGTGTTGTGGAATTTGATAAAAATCTGAAGGCGGTTTCAATCGAAGAAAAACCTAAAAATCCAAAATCAAATTATGCATCTGTGGGATTGTATTTTTATCCGGGCGATGTTGTTGAAAAAGCACGTACATTAAAACCATCATGGCGAAATGAATTAGAAATTACTGATTTAAATAATATATATTTAAAAGAAGGGCGTATGTCTGTTGTGCCAATGCGCCGTGGTAATGCGTGGTTGGATGCTGGAACACCAGATAGTCTTATGGAATCTGGACAATTTATTAAGATTATAGAGGCGCGCCAAGGGTTAAAAATCGCCTGTATCGAAGAAGTTGCATATACCAAGGGTTTTATCAATGATGAACAAATGCGCGCACTGATTAATGAATTAAAATCGGGTACGTATAAAGATTATTTGCAAAAAGTGTACGAGGAAAAACATGAACTTTGTTAAAACAGAAATAGACGGTGTTGTAATAGTAGAACCACGTGTGTTTGAAGATGCACGCGGGTATTTCTTTGAGTCTTATAACGAGGCCGAGTTTATAAAAAATGGTATAACTGCTAAATTTGTCCAAGATAATCAATCAAAATCATCATATGGGGTGGTGCGTGGTCTGCATTGCCAATTAGGGGAACATGCCCAGGCGAAATTAGTACGTGTATTACAAGGGCGTGTATTGGATGTGGCGGTGGATATTCGAAAAAATTCGCCAACGTTTGGTAAATATATTGCGATTGAATTAAGTGATGAAAATAAACGGCAATTATTTATTCCACGTGGATTCTTGCATGGATTTTCAGTATTAAGCGAAACGGCAATTTTTGCGTATAAATGTGATAATCTTTATGCGCCACAGTCTGAATTTGGTATTAGATTTGATGATCCAGATATTGGAATAGACTGGCAAGTGCCACAGGATAAAATTATTACATCAGCCAAAGATAACATAGCCAAGGGATTAAAAGATGTACCTGATAACGGGATGTAATGGGCAATTAGGGACAGAATTAAAAAAGCGCTTGCCGGATGCAATATGCGCGGATGTTGATATGCTGGATATTACAGATGGTGTGGCGGTACAAAAATTTATATGTGAAAATAATGTTGATTTAATTATTAACTGTGCGGCATATACCGCCGTGGATCGTGCCGAAGATGATATAAATTTAGCCACTAAAATCAATGTTGATGGGCCGCGTAATCTGGCAAAAACAGGCGCAAAAATAATACATATTTCCACGGACTATGTTTTTGATGGGACAGGGCATGTGCCGTATTCGCCAGATGATAAAACAAATCCAATATCTGTGTATGGTAAAACAAAGCGCGCGGGGGAATTAGCGGTTCTGGAAAATGCGCTGGTTGCGGTTGTTATTCGTACTGCATGGTTGTACAGTCCGTATGGTAATAATTTTGTAAAAACTATGCGTCGATTAGGGACAGAAAAGGAATCAATAAATGTTGTTGCTGATCAAATTGGAACACCAACGTATGCAGGGGATTTAGCAGATGCGATTGTTAAAATTATTCCCCAGATGACATATGAAAACAGTGGTGTTTATCACTTTACAAATATGGGTGTGTGTTCATGGTATGATTTTGCATCTGAAATTATGGAAATGTCTGGATTAAAATGTGTTGTTAATCCAATTAAATCAAGTGAATATCCAACGCGTGCGGTTCGACCGTTTTATAGTGTGCTGGATAAATCAAAAATTCAAAAGGTTTTTAAGATAAAAATTCAACATTGGAAAAAAGGTTTGGAAAAATGTCTAAAACAATTTTAGTTACCGGTGGTGCGGGGTTTATTGGTTCAAATTTTGTACCGTATTTTTGTGAAAAATACCCAGAATACAAGGTGATAAATCTTGATAAATTAACATATGCGGGGAATTTAGATAATCTGCGTGAATGTGAAAAAATGTCGAACTATGAATTTGTTCAAGGCGATATTTGTGATTCTGAATTAATAGATAAATTATTCGAAGAAAATGATATTCGTGGTGTAATTCACTTTGCGGCGGAAAGTCATGTTGATAATTCAATCAAAGGGCCGCGTGCATTTATTAATACAAATATTGTTGGTACGTTTAATTTACTGGATGCGGCGCGTCGTCATTGGATGGATGGGCCGGGTATAATTAAGCCTGGATACGAAGATGCACGTTTTCATCATATTTCCACAGACGAAGTTTATGGCGCTTTGGGGGCAACAGGGATGTTTCGCGAAGATACACCATATGCACCGAACAGCCCATATTCTGCGTCCAAGGCATCGTCTGATTTCTTGGTTCGTGCGTATCATCACACGTTTGGTATGAATGTGACAACGTCAAATTGTTCAAATAATTATGGTCCAAAACAACATAATGAAAAATTAATTCCACATATTATTTCCAAAGCATTGGCATTACAACCATTACCAATCTATGGCAAAGGGGAAAATGTTCGTGACTGGTTATATGTTCTGGATCATTGCAAGGCGATTGATTTGATTTTCCATAATGGTAAATCGGGTGAAACATACAATATTGGTGGGCGTAATGAACGTAATAATATCACAATTGTAAAAACTATTTGTGCGATTCTGGATGAAAAGAAACCACGCAGCGATGGTAAAAAATACGAAGAATTAATCACTTTTGTTGCCGACCGTGCGGGTCACGATTTCAGATATGCGATTGATGCGACAAAATTGGAAACAGAACTGGGGTGGCGCGCAGATGAAACGTTTGATACAGGTATCGTAAAAACTGTTTTGTGGTATTTACAATAAAAAAAGCCCCATTTGGGGCGATTTTTATTGTTGTGGTTAGTGATTGGTTTATTAAAAATTATACCGAAATCCAATAGAGAATTCAGATAATGAATTTATGTATTCATTGTTGATTGTTGAATACTGATATTGCCCAAGGATTGATACATTGTCATCTGGAAACGTGTACATTAATCCGATGCCAAAGCGTGATGCGGTATCGGTCATTGTGTCTGATTCAGAATAAGTTGTAAATCCATCGTCTGTTTTGATTTCTGTGGAAATACGATAATTTGCAATTCCAAATGATGTAAAAAAGTCCATGTTTTTTACCATTGAATAATATCCAAAAATATCAAAACCAAAAGACTGGTATGAAATATTAATATCTTGGACTATGGGTGAAAATTCATATGTAAGTGTATTTTCGTTGTCTGCGGATTGTGTGAAAAATAATTCCACGCCAAAGTTTGATCCAATACGCATGCCGGCATTAATTGTACCGGTGTAATATTGTTCGTCCAGGTCTTGGTCATATGTGTAATCCGCAATGTTTAAGCCCGCATCCAGCCCAATGTATGGTGTAAAATTACCGGCAAAAGCGTTTGTTGATAAAATAATTGGTAAAATAAATAAAATCTTTTTCATCACATACCCCCATGTTTTTTTATGATAAATATTTGTATATGGAAAGTAAATAAATAAAAAACACCCAAAAAGGGTGTTTTTTTTATTAAATCTTGGTTGCGGGGGTTGGATTTGAACCAACGACCTTCAGGTTATGAGCCTGACGAGCTACCGGACTGCTCTACCCCGCGTCACTGATAAAAAGCCTGTTTATTATATACTATTTTGTTAAATAGTCAAATAAAAAAATAATTAATTGATTTTACTGATTAATGATTTTTATCATAACCCATTTCTTGAATTATGTGTTTTTTATTGCTAAACTGCCAGAATAAAACAAGGATTTGATGTGATACATAATAAAAAATTCAGAAAAGCGTGGAAAAATTTCTGGAATCCGATTTTGGGGTGTGGATTAATTCAATGGATTGTTGCGATTTTAATGTCTGTTCCAATGTGGACTGTATATTTTACATCGCGCAAGGAATATGTTGGTTTGGAATATTTTAAACAATATCGCAGAAAACCAGCGATTTTTGTGTTTTGGCATGGACGTTCAATGATGTTAAGCCCGATTATTCGTATGCGTGGTATGCACGCGTATGCGATTGCAAGTCGACACAAAGATGGGCGTATGATGGCAAAATTGCAACGTTTATTTGGGTTGCGGGCGATTTATGGTTCTACGTCAGAAGGGGGGATATCCGTACTGCGCCAGGGGGTACGTGTTTTACGTACAGGTAAATATGCATTATGTTTATCGCCAGATGGACCGGGTGGGCCGTCTATGCGTGTTCAAGATGGGGCGCTTTATTTTGCAAAAATGACTGGTGCGCCGATTATTCCGGTTTGTTATTCTGCTTCGCGGGCATGGATACAAAAAAGATGGGATAGGTATTTATTAGCCCTACATTTTTCACGTATAAAATGTGTTGTTGGTAAACCGATATTTGTTGCGCCAAATGCAACCGCCGAAGAATTTGAAAATGTGCGTAAAAATCTGGAAAAAATTATGGTTAAACAGGTGCGTGATTTAGATTCTGAATTTGGTTTGATGGAAGTTGAACAAGATATGACCGCAAGTGAATTTAAACAAATGATGCGTGAAGCAAGTAAAAATAAAAAGAAGGGTAAATAATATGAAAACACCGTGGTGGTTTTTAAGAATTACACCGTTATCTTTTATTTTATGGCCAGTTGGCTGGTTGTACTATTTAATTGGGCGGGTGGTATATGTTTTTCGTGCAATTAACCCATTGAAATCACGTCGTAAAATTATTTGTGTTGGAAATATATTAGCGGGTGGCGTTGGTAAAACACCGGTTGTGCGTCAAATTGCAACACATTTGGATTCGCCGGTTGTTATGCGCGGGTACAAAAAAAGCAAGGATTTTGCAGATGCGGGTGATGAAGCGACGATGTTAAGTCGGGATGGTTTGGTTGTACATGTTGGTGATAGAAAAAGCAATATTATATTATTGAATAAACAATCCGACGATACACCGATTGTTATGGATGATGGTTTTCAAAATCCTACAATAAAAAAAGACATTTCAATACTTGTTTTTGATGAAGCGTTGGGATATGGAAATGGGTTTTTGTTACCGGCGGGGCCATTACGTGAACCAAAATGGGCGGTACGTCGCGCAGATGCGATAATTGTTATAAAAAATAATACGCATAAAAAGAATTTTAGTTTACCGGTTGGAATACCGACTTTCTTTGCGAAAAATCGTACGCGTTCACCATATGATGAAGGTGTGAAACTGGTTGCGTTTGCGGGAATTGGTTATCCAAAGAAATTCTTTCGGTGTTTAAATAATGTGGTGGCAACACGTTCGTTTGCAGATCATTGGCAATATACAGATGAAGATATAAAGAAATTATTTGCGTTGGCAGAAAAGCATAAGGCAAAATTGATTACAACTGAAAAAGACTGGGTGCGTTTGCCAGAATATGCACGTGATAAGATTAAGTATGCAAAATTAGAAACTGAAATTGATGGGGCGTTTTGGAACTGGGTTGGAGAAAAATTAAAATGAATACAGTATCAAAAAATATCGAAATAAATGGTCGTGGAATTCATTCTGGGTTGCCGGTTAAAATGGTTATTAAACCGTCAAATCGTATGGGGATTTTTTTTCGTCGTGTTGATATGGCGGGTACAGGTTTGGTGCCGGCACTGTATAACAATGTTGGTGAAACAAAAATGCGTAACACAACGGTTGGGTGTGTAAATTCTGCGCATGTTCAGACGGTTGAGCATTTAATGGCTGCGCTGTTTATGTGTGGTGTGGATAGTGCGATTATTGAAATTAACGATAAAGAAACGCCGATTTTAGATGGTAGTGCGGCTGAATTTTATAAACTGATTAGTGCAGCGGTTGAATCAAAAAACAAAATTAAAAGGATTATTGTTCGTAAACCTGTAATAGCGTATGCAAAAGAGGTAACAAAGCAATTACCGTTATTGGTTCGTTTGCAAATTTGGTTGATGAATAAAATTTCTGGCAGAAAACCCGACGGTTTTGTGTCTTTGTGTCCAAATGATGGGAAATCACTTGATATCAAGGCGACATTGGTTTACAAGGAAAAAATTATTGGTGAACAGAGTTTTGAGTATTCTTTTAACGGTACAAAAAAGTCTATAGATGATTTTGTAAAAAATATTGCACGTGCACGTACATTTGGAAAATATTCCGAGTGGGAATATCTGAAAGCACGTGGTATGGGACGTGGCGCAGATGAAACAAATGTTATTGCATTAAATGATGAGGGTGATGGTACGATAAATCAACTTAATTGGCCGGATGAATTTGTTCGTCATAAAATTATTGATGCAATTGGTGATATGTATACGTCAGGGGGGATGGTTTGTGGTAAACTGGAATCGTATAAGGGCAGTCATGCATTAAATAATATTGTGCTTAAAAAACTGTTCAGCAATCCTGAGAATTATGATATAGTTGAATAAAAGAACAATAAGGAAAGAGAAATGAAAAAGTTTTTTGCAATTTTGATGGTTGCCTTGTTGGCTGCGTGTGGCGGATTGATTAAAAACGAAAACGGTAGTCAATATCTGGTGCAATTGGACGCAGAACCAATCGGTTGTACATATTTATATAAACTGGAATCAGAAGTGTCTGTGTATGATGCGGATGATGCACGTCGTTACATGGAAAATCGTATAGTTGATCAAGCAAGACCAGGTAATGCATATTGGATTACAAGTCAGCGCACACGTCCAAACGAATGGGTAATATTTGGCCCAGAACGTGCATTTATACTGGTTGCAAATGTGTATGATTGTCCAAATCCACACCGTGTACGTACGGCACGTGATGGTGGGGTGGCGACTGTTTCTTATTAAACTAATCCGGCAATGCCGGATTTTTATTTAATTATAGTGTATTAAAATAAAATCGTATCTTGCGGGGGTGGGGATTTTTATGTTATAATTTTATAACAGGGCCCAAAGTTAGAGAGAGAAATTGATTAATCAAGTTGTTTATGTTCATCATAAAAAGTACGCAACCGGTTTGTTTTGGCAACCAATCGGGGCGGGGTTTGTTGCACGTAATTATGCAAAAAATCTGGCTAAATCGGTTGATAAAAAATTAAATTTATTCACAGAATTCCGGGGGATGATTGGATTGGGGGCGCGTCGCATGGGACATCGTGCGGGTATGCCGTCAATCGCCGCAGAGGTTATGGAATCTATGGCGGAATATACATCGTTCCTGGGGGCGTTTGCGACCGATAAAAAGTTTATTGTTATTGCGGTTCGTAACGGTGTTATTCTGGAAGATAAGGTTTTCGAAAACGAAGCGGATGCGCGCGCTGAATATGTTAAATTGTCGAAAATCCCAGATTGGGGGGCGTTAATTGCCCCGGGTTCATGGGGGATGCCACGTGCAATTGAACGTACACTTTATGATGTTGTTGGTGGTAATTCGCATGCTGTGTTGCATACGATAAGCCGATTTGGTTCGCGTATGACAGCGGTGTTAATGTTTGCAGCGTTTGTTGTTCTGATGATGTATTTTTTGCGCGAGCCAATCGGTCAGATGTTATCGCCCCGCCCCCAGGTTGCAGAAGTTAATCCAGAATTAATCGCAGAATATAAACGTCAAATCGAAGAGAAAAACAAAGAACTGGACAAGCAGTTTGAGATTGAAAAACCGTTACCGCCAGAACCGATTGTTATGCCGTTTGAAAATTTGCCCGATCCAGTTGAACGTGCCCAGATTTGTTATCAGGCAATTGGTTTTGTTATGCAGCCTGTTACAGGGTGGAGTCAATTGATTGCAACGTGTGGTGAAACGCATGTAAGTGCTGAATTTAAACGCGGTTTTGGAACGTTGGCAGAATTTTATAATATTGCCGGTGATTTAATGCCGGGTGTCTTGGTTGGTGAACAATCAGAAGATTATTTAATTGTTCAGGCCAAGTTGCCGTCTGTTAAAACAATTGCATCCCAAGACGAACGTGATGCAGAAACGATTGTTCGTGATATTACAAGTGCTTTTCAAGGGGTAAATACAAATATCGAAACGAATATTGTTGTTGATACATTAACCAATGGTGTTGATGTAGCAACAGTAAATGTTGTTGAAATCGCGGTTGATTCTAAATTGACACCAATGCAATTTATGAAGGTCTTCCAAGATTTTGGTGGTGTCTATATGACAAGTTGTACATGGGATGTGGCCAGACGCATCTGGAACTATGAGGTGATAATCTATGCAAAATAAAAGTAAATTTTTGTTGGTTTTGTTGGGAATTTTCTTGGTGACTACGTGTGCGCGTGCCGCAGGGGACGTGATTGTAGACGAAGTTGTTGTTGATGATATTGAACAAATAGCAGCAGATGCAGTTGCAGATTATCAAGTCGAAGGTTCTTTGTTTCAACAAATTACAGATTTAGAACAAGAAAAGGTTCTGATGCAATTGGAAAAAGAACGTGCGCAATTAGATCTGGAATTAGACAGATTAGCAGCAGAAAAAATCAAATTGCATATGGAAATTGATACTTTGTCGGGGCGCGCAGAACAGCAGCAGCAAGAAATTGAAACAGAAAAAGCAAAACTGGAAGCAGAGGCCGCGCGCTTGGAACGTGAAAAAGAAAAATTATTAGCAGCCGAAGAAGAAACTGATTTTGAAACTTCGTATTCATCAAGTGAAGAAAAAGTATCAAATACAGATTTGACGAAAAAATACAAATTAGTAAATGTTATTGGTGCAGGTACACAATTACAGGCGACAATTACAGATTTAGCAACAGGTCAAACAAAACGTGTCGGTGTTGGTAAATCACTGGATGGATATACTGTGAAATCTATTTCTTTGGATGAAGGTATTGTTTTTGTCAAAGATGGTGATACCCAGATGTTAAACGTTGGAAGTGAAAAATAATTGGTGATATAAATGGATAAAGAAAATAATATCTTGGGCATGCAATCAGATACAGTTAAGTTATCTGTGCCGATGGGGCTGGAAAATTCAGAACCGCGGGATATTATTGATTATCTGTTTGAAAATGGAAATCGTTTATTAACTGCGACAGGGGCAGAATTTGAATTGCCCCGCGACACTCAGGGAATTATAGCGTATTTTTCAGGTGGTGAAATAATTATATCACGTACACATCAATATGATGGGCGGGTGTTGGCGTTTATAGATCTGCTTAAAAAACGTGGTCGTGTTGTTCGTGAACCGTTTTATTCTGATTTAGGATTAATATCTGGAATTTATAAGATGTATGAGGCCACATTAGGTGGTATGCATCGTTCGCGTCAGGATTATGATAACCAGATGCAGAAAGATTTTGTGGATATTATTGCGCGTGCTGCCGCACAAAAAGTATCAGACGTTCATATAGAAGTTGCAGACCAAACAACAATTTATTTTCGTATTGATGGCAGTATGCAGCCTGTTCTGGAATATAATTCAGGATGGGGTGAATCGTTTGTTCGTGCGGCATTTGCTTCATCTGATATGTCGAACGCAAACTATGCTCAAAATGAATATCAGTCTGCGCAAAAAGATGGACGGACACCACTGCGTGGAACAAAGGATTTATATTTACCATCGGGTGTGTTGGGTGTTCGTATGCAATTTAATCCAATTGCATTTGGTTCGCGATATGTTGTTATGCGATTGCTGTATGATAACCCATCCGAAGGTATAAAAACCGAACAAGAATTTGGCCCATATGAACAACGTCTGTTGGCGCGTATGCGTTCTTTTCCAACAGGATTAGTAATTGTGGCTGGGCCAACTAGTTCTGGTAAATCAACGACATTGGTTCGCAATATGTCGATGATGTTAAAAGAACGTAATTATGAAATTAATATGATTACGGTGGAAAATCCGGTTGAACAAAAGATTTTTGGCGCACGTCAGATGCCCGTGGTAAATACCACAGACGAAGAACAACGTGATAAAAAATATGTCGAAGCATTAGCAGCCGCATTGCGTAGTGATCCGGATACATTAATGGTTGGGGAAATTCGTACATTGGCGGCGGCTGAATTAACGGTACGTGGCGCATTGTCGGGACATAATGTTTGGACAACGTTGCATGCTAATTCTGCACTGGCGGCATTGACGCGTTTGTTAGATTTAGGAATTGAACCATTTAAATTAAAAGAAGAAACGTTGATGCGTGGTTTGGTGTCAATGCGACTGTTTAAAAAATTGTGTCCACATTGTCGTCAACGTTTGATTGATAATCCGCATCGTTCGGCATATCGTCGTGTGCGTGATGCGTTTGGTGATGTTGGATTAAAGCAGGTTTATATTCGTGGCGATGGATGCGAACATTGTAAGGGTACAGGAACATTGGGGCGTATCAAAGCAGGCGAGGTTATTATTACAAACAGTGAATTTTTACGTCTGGCATTATCTGGGAATACAGATGGGGCGGTGCGTTACTGGCTTGAAGAAATGGATGGCAGAACATTAAAAGAAGCGGCGTCTTCGTTAATGTTGCAGGGTATTATTGGCGTAGATGAATTAGAACGTTGGGTCGGACAATTAGACCAGCCGGGGGTGTATTAAAATGAATAAGCTGGAAATGCTTTATGCAAAACTGGTGTTCAGATTAAATACAGAACGACGTATGGCAATATGTCGTAAACTGGCATCATTGTTGCGTAATGATTTTACGTTGATGGATGCACTTGGGCGGTTGGAAATGATTGAGTCTAAAAATGGAAAAAAGCCCAATGAACCATTTGCAATCGTTATGCGTCAATGGCAGAAAAATCTGGAACGTGGTATGAGCTTTTCAGATGCAACACGTGGTTGGGTGCCACCAAACGAAACATTGCTTGTAACGTCTGGTAATATTTCAAACCTGGTATTGGCGCTGGAAAATGTTGGGCGTGTTGTTGATGGTACGCAACGTATATCGCGCGCAATGCGTGGCGCAATTATGTATCCACTGTTTTTATTAGCGTTGACATTTGGGATTATTTTGATGGTTGGTATTTATTTAGTACCACCATTGGCAGATGTTGCAGGAAATGATATTGTATGGCGTGGGTCGGCGCGTTCGTTAATTGCTTTGTCGGATTTTTCAATTGCGTATTGGCCATGGATTATTGGGATTTTTGTAACACTGGTATTGATAGGATGGATAAGTTTAGCAAATTGGTCGGGACGGATTCGTGCGATGTTTGATAAGTTGCCGCCATGGAGTGTTTATAAAATTCATGTTGGTGTTGGTTGGATGATGGCATTGTCGGCTATGGTTGGTTCGGGTGTTACAATACCGGATGCGATGCGTATGCTGGCGGATAATGCAAATAAATATTTGCGATCTATATTGGAAAGTGCACTGCGTTTTATTGCAAATGGTGATAATTTAGGTGTAGCATTAAATAAAACAGAACGTGAATTTCCAGACGCGGATATTGTTGGTGATTTGACAATTTATGCGGATATGGCGGGGTTTGATAAAAACCTGAGTCAGGTTGCAAATGATTATCTGGCGGAATCGGTTAGAAAAATGGAAGCAATTTCTAATGTAATGAATAGTGCGGGTATTTTATTTGTGTCATTAATAATTGCGTGGGTGGTCCTTGGGACGTTTCAGATGCAAGACCAGATTACCGCTGCGTTATCATAAAAAAAATCCCCAAACAGGGGATTTTTTTTAAACCATAAATGGCAGGTTTTCAAGTGTTCCTTCGGCTACACGTACGTTGACATCAATCATCATAAATATTGAATCAGGTGTGCGCTGAATTTGTTCGGCGAATATGCCTGCGTCAAGCAAGTGACTGGTGTTAACTGACAATTTTGTTATCAAATGATCGTCATCCAGTAATGTGTAAATCGGGCCAATATCACGTGGTGTGTTTGCACCGATTTCGTGTTCGTTTTGTGGACAGCGCAGACCATCCATAATTGTTTTTACGCGATTATCAATATCAGAACGTGGAACACCAACAATTTCAGGGTGTAACATTTGAATATCAAGTTCTGCAATCAATTTAAGGTTTGGTGTAATAATTGGATTCCAATCAATTCCGCCAACATGACGTGTGGTAATCGGGCTTTTGGTTGGGTTTGGTACCATATATTGCGTCAGGTTGTTCCAAGGACTGTGTTCAACCAGTTTTTTTAGTTGTGGATGAAACTGCATACGGATGTCTGCAATGTGTTGTGCACGTTTTTTTGGGTTGATTAAAATGTCACCAAAATAAAGTAATTTAAACTTCATAAAAATCCCCTTTTTTCTTGATAATTATACCAGAAATTGCTATGTTTTACACTGAAAAAAACGAAAGGATTGTTTATGTCTGTGAATAATGAATATACCGGTGATTCTATTAAGGTTTTAAAGGGGTTGGAGGCTGTTAAAAAGCGCCCTGGGATGTATATCGGTGACGTGGGTGAGGGTGGTTCTGGACTGCATCACATGATTTATGAAGTTGTTAATAACTCGATTGACGAAGCGATGGCGGGTTATGCTGATACGGTATATGTTTCATTAAATCCAGATGGTAGTGCGACAATCCGCGATAATGGTCGTGGTATGCCGTTTGATATTAATCACGAAACAGGGCGCAGTGCACTGGAATTAATTATGTGCGAATTGCACGCGGGTGGTAAATTTGATAATGAAAGCAACGGTGCATACAAGGTATCTGGTGGTTTGCACGGGGTTGGTGTGTCGGTTGTTAATGCGCTTTCTACGTGGCTTGAGGTTCGTGTATGGCGTGGCGACAAAGAAGCGTTTATGTCGTTTGCTGATGGTGTGCCGACATGTGATTTAAAAATTAGTGAAAATACATCTGGACATGAACATGGAACGGAAGTTACTTTCTTGCCATCGCCAGAAACGTTTACAGGAACAGAATTTAGTTTTGATACATTAGAAACATGGTTGCGTGAACAATCGTTCCTTAATGCAAATGTGCGTATTATTCTGGAAGATTTGCGCGGTGGTGAAAAGAAGGAACGTGAATTTCACAGTGTGGATGGGTTAAAAGGTTTTGCAACTTATTTAGATAAATCTAAAGAATTGCTGAACAAAGAACCAATCCAGATGATTAAGCAATTTGAAGATAATTATATAGAAATTGTTTTACAATGGACAACAGCGTATACAGAAACATCATTATGCTTTACAAATAATATTCCAAACCGTGATGGTGGTACGCATTTGGCGGGATTCCGTGCGGGATTGACACGTGCGATTAATAAATATATTGGCGAAAAGGGAACAAAGAAGGATATTAACCTGTCGGGGGAAGATTTCCGTGAAGGTTTGACTAGTATTATTAGTGTGAAAATCCCAGATCCAAAATTTGGCTCGCAGACCAAAGATAAATTGGTATCCAGCGAGGTTCGTCCAATCGTGGAAAGTACAGTTTCTGAAATGCTGTATGAATTCTTGGATGAAAATCCAGCAATTGCAAAAACGATTATTGATAAGATTATAGAGGCGGCGACCGCACGTGAAGCTGCACGCAAGGCACGTGAATTATCACGCAAGAAAACAGGCCCAGAACTGGGTGGGTTACCAGGAAAATTAGCAGGTTGTTCCGAACGTGACCCAGCAAAATGCGAATTATTTATTGTTGAGGGGGATTCGGCGGGTGGTACTGCAAAACAGGGACGTGACCGCAAAACCCAGGCTATTTTGCCATTGCGTGGTAAGATTTTAAATGTTGAACGTGTGCGCTTTGATAAAATGTTGGGGTCGGATACGATTGGCGCATTGATTACAACAATGGGTACTGGTATTGGTAAAGACGAATTTGATATTGAAAAAATGCGTTATCACAAAGTTATTATTATGACCGATGCGGACGTTGACGGTCAACATATTCAGACGTTGTTGATGACGTTCTTCTATCGTCATATGCCACAGGCAATTGAACGTGGGTATATCTATGTCGCAAAGCCACCACTTTATGGTGTAACGCGTGGAAAACAGCAAATTTATTTACAAAACCAACGTGAAATGGATGATTATTTGATGGAACAATTGGCAACTGATGGTGTTGTTGAAACGTCAAATGGTATGCAGATTTCAGGGGCAGATTTAAAGCGTCTGTTGGGGTTGGTATTAAATATGCGTAATACTTTACAGGGATTAAATCATATTATGCCATTGCGCTTTGTAGAGGCATTGGCCCTGAATAATGTATTTGAAGATGAAGGTGCAAATTCTTTTGCGGCAGCGGAAAAAATGTTAGATGCCCAAGAATTAGAATTTGAACGCGGTTGGAAAATTACATCGGATGTGTTTGGTATTCATATTACACGTACGTTGCGCAGTGTTACAGAAACGCATACATTGCCACGTGACAAAGTTAATGGCCCAGAAGTACGCGCGTGGATGCGTATGGATGGACGCGCAGAATTGATAGAAACATTTAGTAATCCGACAATGTTGCGCGTAAAATCAAAATCTCAGAAAATCTGGGGGGCATTGACATTGCTGGAAACAGCATTTGAATATGCAAAAACTGGATTAAAGATTCAACGATACAAGGGTTTGGGGGAAATGAACGCCGAACAATTGTGGGAAACAACAATGGATCCAAATCATCGCTCGTTGTTCCAAGTCAGAATTGACGACGCAGCCAAGGCAGACGAAGTTGTTTCAATGTTGATGGGGGATGTTGTTGAACCACGTCGCGACTTTATCGTTGAAAATGCGCTGGATGCTAATTTGGATATTTAATTAAAGAAAAGGATTTCAGATGGCGGATGATGACAAGGTTTTTGATAACAGCCAAGAAGCAGTTTGGCAACGTGAAATTAACGAGTTATCAGAACGATTGAAAAAATCAGAACTTTATTCGGCATCTGAAGTTGATTTTATGCAGTCGCGTAAAAAGCAACTGGAAGAAGAGATTGCAAAGCGTAAACAGAAAAAAGATTTAACAGGCGGATTTGCAAAAGGACGGCAAAATATCAAAGATAAAGCCATGATGAACGAAGCGCAAATGGCGCAGCAGATGATGGATGGACAGGGAATTGAATAAATGGATTTTTCGCGGGTGTGGTTTGAAAATCTGGATTCTGAATTGCGTGCGCGCGGGCTGGACAGTGATGCACAAAGTTTTGATGAAATTTTAGAAAATTTGCGTGCGCGAAAAATTTGTAATCCTGATGAATTTGCAGACCATTGCGTTTATGTGATTCTGGCGGGTGGTTTTTCACAAAAAACAGCTAAAAAAATTCATAAGATTATTATGGAAAATCTGGTCCGGTATGGGGCGGATTTTGATGTGCTTATAAAAATATTTAATAACAAAAACAAAATAAATGCGATTTGTAAAATATGGGAAAATCGTGACATGTTTTGTGGCGCGTATTACAAGTGTGATAATGTGGATGCACGTGTAAAGTATTTAGAAGGTTTGCCGCATATTGGAAAAATAACAGCACATCATTTGGCACGAAATCTGGGGGAAGATTTGGTCAAATACGATATATGGATTCAGCGCCTGGGGGTGGTGTTTTCTGGGCGGCATGATTTAGAGTCAAAAATAAATAATGGGAATTTGTCTGATGAAATAAAAAATGCATGCGATGATATGTTTGAGCATTTGGTACGTGAAACAAAATTGCCACGTGGGTATATAGATGTGGTGCTGTGGAAAGCGTTACAACAAAAATTAATTTCTGTGGATGCCTGCTTGTATAAACCGCCGGTCATGTAGCAAGTAGTACATTCCCTTTGGTTCGTACGGCGCATTCATCACACATAAATTAATTTTAAAAACATGGTGAAATTATGAACGTGAAAATTGAACAATCTTGGAAAAACGCATTAAGTGCAGAGTTTGATAAGGATTATTTTATTAAACTGACAGATTTTGTACGTGGGGAGTATTTGTCGGGACGGAAAATTTATCCAGAGGCAAAAAATATTTTTAATGCGTTTGATTTATGTCCAATTAATGATGTTAAGGTTGTTATTATCGGTCAAGATCCGTATCATGAACCGGGACAGGCACATGGGCTTTGTTTTTCGGTATTGCCACCAACTGCTGTTCCGCCAAGTCTGCAAAATATTTACAAAGAAATTGAATCTGATTTAGGACGTAAATCGGTAACAAATGGTGATTTAACATATTGGGCAAAGCAGGGGGTGTTGTTGCTGAATTCTACATTAACGGTGCGGGCGCATGCAGCGGCATCGCATGCAGGACATGGCTGGGAAGAATTTACCGATAGTGTTATACGTGCGGTTGCACAGCGTGAAAATATTGTTTATATGCTGTGGGGCAGTTATGCACAAAAAAAAGCAGCTTTTGTAAATCCAAATAAAAATTTAGTTTTAAAAAGTGTTCATCCATCGCCTTTGTCGGCGTATCGTGGATTTTTTGGGTGCAAGCATTTTAGCCAGGCAAATCAATACTTGGCACAGCATGGGCGAACACCGATTGATTGGTAAAAAAAATCCCGCCAGATGGCGGGTTTTATTCTGGTGCCCCAGAGCCGAAACTCAACGGACTCCAAAGCAACTGTTGAAGATTATATAGCCCTTTTATCCGAACGGCAAGAATTTTGTGAAGAAATTATCAGAATAGGAACAATCATCAAAAATATTTTTTCTGAAAAATTCTGCCATTACCAGTCTTAAGAAACTTTTCAAAAATTTGTGCTTTTTTCTCACTGTCAAAAGCAATATATCCACGCAAATCCCAAGGTTTAAATTTATTTGTATGAACAGAATTACCGTTATTATGTTCTTTTAAGCGTCTTTTTAAATCATTAGTGCAACCAACATAAAAATGTTCTGGAAAATTTATACTTTGTAGAATATACACATAAAACATCAGAAGTCCGCTTTCATTCACTACGTTCATTACAGCGTGACATCCGTTTCTCTAACTCTACACCTTCGTTTGCTTTCTGCGAAAACAATCTCGCTGTAGCGTAAGCGAAAGCGGATGGTGCCCTAAGCAAGAATCGGACTTGCGACTCGTCCTTACCAAGGACGTGTTTTACCACTAGACTATTAGGGCGATAAATCGTGTCTTATTATACGGGCATATGGATAAAAATCAAGGATAAAAAACAACCCACATTTCTGTGGGTGTTATTGTTATTCAATGCAACAGTTAACAGCATTTTTTACCCAGGCTTTTAATTTGCCCATGCTACCAGATTTTGGGGCAGGGGTTTCAATTTTTGCCGGTTCGGATTTTGCTTTTGCCTTTGGTGTGGCGGCTGGTTTTGATTTTGGTGATTCGCCACTTAGCATTCCCATATTCAATCCCCAGAACATGCAATACAGACCATAAGATTGGTCAAATAAATTGTATGCTGTTTCTTTGTCGCCTGCGGCCAGGGCTTTTGTGCCAACTTCGAATACGCGCATAGATGCCGCCAGCAAGTGTTTTGAAATACACCATACTTCGCCTTCGTAGGCTGGGATAATTTTCAGCATTGCGTTTTTGCGCATTTCGCGCACTTCGTTAATCAAATCATAGTATTCATGTTTGCCGGTTTTTGCACCCGAAAACATCAAGTGTTCTTCGATTGAAATCAGGTTCATAATGCCAATTGTTAAATCTTGGTCGGATGATAAATCTTTTGGGTTAACCTTTTTTGCGGCATCTAATTTCTCAACAAATTCTTGAACAGATTCTATTTTTTTCATCGATTTCCCCTTAAACTTAAAAACAAATCATCATTAACCAACTTGCAATGGCAAGTGCGACAATTGGTAATACAACCTTTTCAAATGGAAAGTGTGCGTGGCCGTTATTACGTGCCTTCATCCACTGATATAATTTTCCAGTGCCGATGAATATCAATGCACCACAGATTGTACCAAATAAAACCGGATCCATTGTGAACATGCCACAAATTGATGTTGGTGCATATTTTACTGCGCCCATGTAAACAAATCCAATCATTGCCACAGATAACAAGATTACAATCGTGTCACGACCACGAAAATGCCAATTCTTTTTGTCCATCCATTTTAGCATCCAATATCCCAACAATGTCAGCAAAGCACCCGCCCAAAGGCCAACAATACTGTCGGGAACGCCCAGGCGGCGCGCAATATCCAATCCTGCCCCAACCGCAATTGTGCACACCGGACATGCTGGATTTGCAGATGCAGTAATTGGTAACAAAGCAAACAAAGTTGCAAATAATTTACGCATAAATTTCCCCTTTCGCATATATCATGCACATATTAGAGAATATCTAAAAAAAAGTCAACCGTACAAGAAGTGCAAAATCATAACCGCCCGATTGGGCGGTTTGAATTTTGGTAGCTGCCCGAGGGATTGTGTATTCCCACACACTTTGTGTGCGGGCCCCTTTCCAAATCGCAACGGTTTCGCCGCGTTTCACTTGCAAAACCTGCTTTTTTGTCGGACCCCCGACCAAAGGATTATGAAATACCAGCGCTGGGGAATTTCTCCGCACGAGCTAGGCAGAAATCCGCCACTTTCCACAGCACACCAATTTTCTATGTCCGGTATATGTAAAATCATCCATAAGCGTTAATCAGATTAAATACAAAATACAACTAAATAAAAACCGCTACACACCCCATATTTCCAGTATTTTTGCCCCATTTTTCTATGTAAAGTTTTTAACTGGTAAAAATTCGTCACAATTTGCTATTATATTTACTATAAGGAATCAAAATGAAACTGTATCACTATGCCCCAAAGAATAACACTATATTGACCAATGGTTTATTTTCATACGCAAAGCATCCAACAGACCTAAAACGATATTCATCATACGCAAAATCAAACAAACGCAAAGATGTTATTGCATGGATGGACAAAACATTTCCTGGGCGCAGCAGAAGCATTTCTTGTTTAACCGAACCAGTGAAATGGCGTGGAAATGACACGATTCTGAAAAAAATGGTAAAAAGTTCTGTCTTGTTTTCTTTTGAACTTGATGACTTAATCAAAAATGGGTTGGTAGAATCAATATGGTGTCGGGACGATTTGGCAAAAAAGGGTCGAAAACTGCATATACACAAAGGGTGCGACAACTATTTTTATAAAGTTAAGCCAAACGAAATTGATACATCGCCTTTAACATGGGAAAAGGTTGATATAAAAAATGAATTGTTATATGGCGCAGTACGACATTATATGATTGTGCTTAAAAAAGGCATTATTTCAGCCAAATATATAAAACAAGAAAAATTTAATTTGATTTCTTGGATAAAACAACTGTTTCGCAATTCATGAAGAGGTAACTTATGAAGAAAGATATTTTTGAACAAGGGACACAGAACATAGAGTCACGCAAATTTTATCATGGCTCTGCAACAAAAATTGATGGGGATTTTTTAGAACCAAAAGAACAGTTCAACAGCGTTCAGAACAAACGCGTTGCCGGTGCGTTTGTTACATCAGATCCCAATTATGCCAAGTTCTTTGCGCTAGTAAAATGCCTGTCTGGTCGTGGACAATGCAATTTACGTGGAAAAAAGATATTCTTTGAACGTATATCCGATAGTATCAAACCAGAATTCAATCTGTACACAGTAGTCGAAAAACCAGACGAAAAATTTATTCACGACAAAGGCACAGAATATTATTCGCTAACACCAATCAAAATATCAGAAAGGCAAACATGCAATACGATTGAAGAAATAGAAAAATTTGGTTACGAAATTTATGTGTTAAACGAACCATTGAAAAACAAACCGAACAAACAAGCCAACGACAATTCGCATGTCCAGTCTGAAATGCAGCAAGCGATTGAAAACGGTGCATATCATCGCGTAGATGTCGCTAATTTAATCAAACAACAAAAATCTCAAGGTTTATTTCACAAAATGTTCAACTGGCAGAAAGATTAACAAAACACACTAACAACCACACCGCCCCCGTGGCGGTGTTTTTATGTCCGAAATTATGTCCAGTATATGTAAATATATCTGCTAAAACTTACAAATTCGGACAAAATCGGAAAATTTTTGCTAAATAAAAAATCCCGGAACACCGGGAAATTCTGGTAGCAGCGGAGGGATTGATTCCGCTGCGCTTCATTCCCCTGGGCAAATTCCCCTTCGTTAAAACTTTGGGGAACCGGCATACTCCCGTCTGCCTTTTGCCTGCGGGTCGGACCCCCATCTGGGTGTCCTTCACCACCCCGACACACAGAATAAAAAAACGACCCATCGGGTCGTTTGTTTATTCTGGTAGCAGCGGAGGGATTCGGACCCCCGACCAA